>CALARU010000176.1 GCA_937888715.1 uncultured Planctomycetaceae bacterium
TTTTTCCAGCTTCGATTCCAGCTTTTTGAAGATCATCACTTACCGCACTCATCAACCCAACTTTGCCTTCATCAACCCAGATAACCACTGCAACGCATGAGCCAGCTTTTTGCCGGATGCGATCCAAATGCTGCCTAATCTGATCAACCGGCCCTGCAGGAATTTCACCTGTAATGATTTTGCTTGATCCTTTGCTGATCGCACTTTCCAGCAATTTATCCATAGCTGCAACTAAATCATTGCCCTGCCCTTGCTTCACCTGAGCCTTGATAGTTTTTAATTCTTCCTGAAGGGAGGCTATTTTCTCCAAGGCACTATTTGCATTGCAACCAAGTTTCTCTGCGATTGCCTCAATAGTTGAAGAGCTTTTTTGAAATTCAAGCCAAGCGCCCTTACCAGTGATTGCTGTTAATCTGCGCACCCCTTTGCCTACAGATTCTTGCCCAATAATTTTAAACATCCCTGCCTGAGAAGTTCGCTCAAGGTGAGTCCCCCCGCAGAATTCAACCGAGCCATTGAAGTTAGAATCATCGTTTTTTACAACCGAAACCACTCGAACAGGGTCGGGATACTTTTCCCCGAACACAGCCCTAACCCCTGGAATCTTTTTCGCTTCATCCAATGGCATTACTCTGCAATCTACCGCAATATCATCCTGAATAATTTCATTAACAATGTTTTCGATTTTTCTTATCTCGTCTTTTGTGATTGCTTGAGAGTGAGAAAAATCAAATCGCGTTTTATCTTCATCAACCAATGATCCTTTTTGATCAATATGGGTGCCAAGAACTTGGCGCAATGCAAGGTTAAGCAAGTGGGTTGAAGTGTGATTACGCTTGATGTCTTCTCTTCTCGAATCAACAAGTAGTTTTGCATCCTGACCGATTGTAATAGAGCCAGAATCTAACTTTCCAACATGAAGAACACCTGCACCCAACTTTATTGTATTTTCAACTTTGAATGTTCCGGACGCAGTTTTGATTACCCCGCTATCACCTACCTGCCCGCCTTGTTCAGCATAAAAGCAGCTTTTATCAAGAAGCAAGGCTACTTCCAATTCGCCTTTAAGAGCACCATTATTGTGAACGGTGTTGTTGTCGATCCAACCAAGAACCTTCGCATTAGATTGGGTTCCTAGATATTTTGGAGCTTCATCACAATGCGGAATTTCACCATTTATAGCACTAACAATAAATGTCTTTCGATCTTTGCCAGATTCCAGTTTAAACTTCTCAAGCAAAGTTTGATAGCCATTGAAATCAATGGTCAACCCAACTTCACTGGCCATCTGCGCAGTGATATCTGCAAAGAAACCATAGGTAGTGTGAAGATCAAAAACATCAGAAGCTGGAATTATCTTGCTACCTGTACTTATGGTTCGATCCGCAACTTCTTGAAACAGTTTCATTCCGCGTTCCATGGTTCGAAGAAATGCTTCTTCTTCTTCATGAATAATTTTTGCAACAGCTTCTGGTTTCGCCTTAAGTTCGGGAAACACATCACCCATTGTTTGCACCACTATGGCGCAAAGTTTATAAAGAAACGGTTCTTTGAAACCAAGATACTGCCTGCCGTACCGTTCAGCTCTGCGTAATACACTCCGAAGAACATAACCGCATTTTTCGTTGCTAGGTACTCCGCCATCAGAAATTGCGAAAGTTAGTGTGCGGATATGATCAGCGATAACGCGATAAGCAATATCGTTGTGATTTTCCAAAATACCTGAGTAAGGTTTAGCCCCACTCATATCGCGAATGGCATCAAAGATAGGTGTAAAAATGTCGGTATCGTAATTGCTATTTTTACCTTGCAGAACAGCAGTAACGCGCTCAAAACCCATACCGGTATCTACATGTTTCGAAGGAAGTGGAGTAAGTGAACCATCCGCATTGCGATTAAATTGGATAAATACAAGATTCCATATTTCAATGCATTGGGCAGAACTTTGGTTCACCAAATGAGCACCAGATTTATCTGGAGTTAAATCGATGTGAATTTCTGTGCAAGGGCCACAAGGCCCAGTGTCGCCCATTTCCCAGAAGTTATCTTTTTTATTTCCCAGATGAATATGGTTGTGTGGAACAGATGTTTCCGTACGCCAGAAATGAGCAGCCTCTTCATCAGCAGCCAAATTGTTATTTGGATCGCCTTCAAATACAGTTACATGAAGCCTGCTTTTATCTAGGCCCCAAACCTCAGTGAGTAATTCCCACGCCCAACGAATGGCTTCTTTTTTAAAGTAATCCCCGAAAGACCAATTCCCAAGCATCTCGAAAAACGTGTGGTGATAAGTGTCTTTACCAACATCATCAAGGTCGTTATGTTTTCCGCCAGCGCGAATGCATTTTTGCGTATTTGCTGCTCGTTTAAAAGGCCTCGAACCTGTCCCAAGAAATACATCCTTAAATTGATTCATCCCTGCATTTGTAAATAGCAGTGTTGGATCATCAAAAGGCACCACCGCACTGGATGGCACAAAGGTGTGGCCATGTTTTTTAGCAAAGAAGTCAATGAATTGTTGACGAATTTCGTTACTGCTTGGCATTGAACTTTTCTTTCTTACTTACTGGAACTTTTAAACAGAAGCATTCCTTATGACTTCTGCGTAAACTTCTCGAAGAGGTATATTATGGGTTCGAGCAACTCGAGCACAATCTTCAAATTCAGGTGTAATAACATTCAGCTTATTTTCAATCCAACCTTTTTTTGCTGCAACTGGGCCATACTTCGTTTGAATAACAACCGATTCCCGCTGAAGTTTGGTTCTATTTACCTGATATTTTCTTATTCCCATCGTAGCTGTTTCACGAAATACAATCATTTGCAAGGCATCAATCATTTCAGCAATACAAATGACACTTAAAATCACCCCGGCCCGGCCCTTTTTCATTGTTATCGGAACAGTATACACATCTAATGCGCCTGCCTGCATTAATGATTCTGTGCAAAATGCAACATGCTCTGCACTAATATCATCCAAGTTTGTTTCTAATACCCAGACGGTGTCTTCGCTATTTTTATCAACGACATTTCCCAAAAATAATCTCAGCATGTTAGGCTGAGTTTGCAAATCCATCGTGCCTGCCCCGCATCCCACCTTTTGAATTGTCATGTGGGGCGATTCAATCCATTCGGTAACCACCGCAGTTAAGATTGCTGCTCCAGTGGGCGTCGTCAGTTCTTTTCCAATGTTTACATTTGCAATCGGGGCACCTTCGAGCAATGCAGTGGTTCCTGGGGTTGGAATAGGCATAACCCCATGTTCGCATTTGACGGTCCCATGGCCAGTTGGAACAGATCTGGAGGTAAACTTATCAATTTTAAGCCAACAGAATCCAACAGCGGCTGCAACGATATCGGCAATACTATCCGCTGCGCCAACCTCATGAAAATGTACTTTATCTATGGGTATTCCATGAGCATGAGCTTCGGCCTTAGCGAGCCTGTGGAAGATTTTAAGGGATAGATTTTTTTGATCGTGTGTAAGCCCGCTGTCGCTGATGATTTTTTCAATTTGATGAAGGTAGCGATGTTTGTTTTCGGTTGGTGCATCGACCATGGCGTAAGTAGCTGCAAAACCGTTTTTACGGATTTTTTCAAAGCTGACTTTTACATTAATGTTCAAAGAATCAATGGCTAAGCAAATAACTTCCTCGGGCACCCCAAGATCAACAAGGGCGCCTAAAACCATATCTCCACTGATGCCACTGAAACAGTCAAAGTGAAGTACCTGCATGCTAAATCCTCCCATAGTAAATTGTAGGAATTCTTGGGTAACACCCTAGGGGAAGACGAAAATGGATTGCTGAATTAGTGATTTCCACGAAATTTAGCTTGGATATAGTACTCCGATGGGCTTGGAACTTCCCATGTATGTCTATAAAGATTTTCATGCAAATGGGTTTTTGAATAATCAAATTCAGGTTCCCGATTATGATGCCATTGCATATCGCCGGGAATGAGATGCGGTTTAAAAGGCCAAGGTTTTATACGGTGTAAACCAAGGATTTTAATTAGCTTTTCACTAATCATCGTTACATTTCCCGCACGGGGAGGGATGGGGCCAGCTTCGTGCCTAGGGCATCCTTGTAAAAGATTTGGATCAAATCCGCCAGCTTTATTGATTATCTGCCCAATTTGATAGAGTGAGAGGTTTTTAGGCCCTCCAAAATGATAAATACCGCTATAACTCGCTGAAAGAAATAGCTCAAATACTTCGTTCATATCTTCTACATAGGTCGGAGACCGAAATTCATCATAATAAAGTGTCGCAGGTTTATTCATTTTGAAACGGGAGGTTATCCAATCAATCGCTCCGGCATGCCCACTAAAACTAGGCCCCATAGGTAGTGAAATTCTAAGAATGGCCGACTTTGGATTTATGGAAGAGATCGCTTTTTCGCCTTCCACCATGGTTTTCCCGTACATGGTTACAGGATCAACAGGTGAATCTTCGAGATAATTTCCCTCGCCCGAGTCACCTGAAAAAACAAGATCTGAAGAAACATGTACAAGCCTAGAATTAAACTGTGTGGCAAGTTTGGCAATAACCTGGGCACTAAAAACATTGGATTTATAGGCTAAATCTTTATTTAATTCACAAGCTTTGAGGGCACAACTGCCTGTTGCGTTTAATACCGTTTTAAATTTATATTTGTTGAAAAGTTCGAGCATTCCAGAAGAATCATCAGGATTAACGCCAATAATCCCATCGCTTTTCATCCGCCAAGTATCTTTAGGGCGAATTCCAACCACAGAACCCCCATATTTTTGATGCATATGCACAAAAAAATTAAATCCAGGAACGCCAGAAACTCCGGTGATTAAAACAGGCAAAGATGAATGTAAATTCAAAGAAAGATTGGTCATAAAAGTTTTTAAATTGCCTGTAAATCCTTGAATAGGTAGATGTTCTACAAGATATCTGAGGGTTGATTAGGGATGACTCGACGCCCAAAATTCAGTGCTTAATCTGAATAAATGGGGGATCTTGATTTCAAATTCCTCCCAAAGGCGCAATTGCTCTTCGGTTAAAGTGATGCCTTTTTCTTTTTGTTCAACAAGAAAGTCATAGGAATCAGCATCCGCATTAAACTGTTCATTCTGAGCCAATCCAGGGATTGTCGATAAAGGGAAACGGATTTTATCAAAATATTGATCAAGATTCATAGGAAAACATCAACCATAAAAGTAAAAAATGGCCCGGGCGGGATTTGAACCCGCACCCCTTGCGGGACAGGCTTCTAAGACCTGCATGTCTGCCAGTTTCATCACCGGGCCGAATCAAACATTAAGTTTAATATATAAGGGCGAAGGATATAAATCAGTCTGATTTTGGCCATCCGAGGTGCTTTTTCAAAAACGCGAAAGTATCTTTCGAGTTTATTTCATGCCCACCTTTAAAAAATTCAATTTCAGTTTTCTCTGGAATACCCAAAAAAGCGTAAAACCTTCGTACTTTTGCATACTCCCAACCAACCATCTCATCGATCCCAACCCCATCTGAATGCCCTCGTTCCACCATGAAAGGTCGGGGTGCTATCAACATTGCCATTTCTGCATAATTAAAAGTTTGACCCAAATTAAACTCATATATCTCGTATTCATAGGTCCACATGTAGCTTCCATGATAATCTACAAGCACATTTTTCCCCACCCATTCATTAAAATCCCCGGAACAAATTGAAAGGCAATAATCCTTTAGAATTGCAGGGACGCGCATTGCTGTTTTTCCACCATAACTTAACCCATAAAAACCTATCTTGTCTTGTTGAACAAACGGCAGCGTTTTAAGCCAATCTAATGTAACTTGATGCTGTTGAACGATGAATGAAAAAAGGCTCAACCCTAAAGGATTTGCCTTTCTTTGCAATTCACGAAACAAATCTCTTCCCAAATAAGGGTTTTGTGGAGCATATACAATGTAACCTTTTCTTGCTAATTCTGCGCCAAACGAATTATAATACTGCGTTTTTTTATCCGGGTCACAAACATCAGT
>CALARU010000177.1 GCA_937888715.1 uncultured Planctomycetaceae bacterium
TTTCCAGCGATACAAAATAATGCCTATACAAATGATAAAGAACAAGTTCTTATTAGGCCAAAAATTACTGGTACTAATGATTTTTTGCACTTTATTTTCTCGTACGACTTTATCTCAAGAAAAAAATTTAACAAAAGAAATCGAAGAAACTGACAATATAACAATCAATAAAGATTACTGGAAAACATTCGAATCCCTTAATGATAAAAACAAAAAGAACTCCATCAATTCATCTTCACCTATCGCAATTACTTTTTTAAAAATCCCCGACAATCCTTTTGACACTATTACCGTAACGCACCCGTTCAGGCCAATTACAACTTACAAAGTAGAACCGATAAGTAAATTTTTTAAATTACCAGCATCAGATGAAGTCATTTTACGGCTAAGGGTAATTGACAAAAATTTCAGCTTTAAAGAATTGCTAACAACTGGCCCAAGTGCAATAAAAGAAATCGTGTTTTTCGAAGAAACACTCGCAGAAACAGTGCAAAAATTTATTGAAGGCCGTATCTCTTTGGGCACTAATGAATTTAGTTCAAGCATTGAGTTTTTCGAACGATTATTACTTGCAGAAGAAGTTCTGGAAAAAGGACTGCGTTTGCATGATTCTGCGATTGCTACAGAAAAAAGAACTGGGGAAGGCTGGGGCAATATGCGCAAAATTCTTGCCAATAAGCTTCTTTCAATTCGAATCAGCAAAATTCAAGTTTACACTGAAAAAAAAGACTGGGATCAGGCACTTTTCGAAATCTCAAAATTGTCTTCAGGTTCGCCTGATAAAGAAACTCTACAAAAACTTTCATCCTACTTAGTTGATGTCATTGATGGTTCAAACCAATCTGGGCTAATAACTTCAAAAACAAAAGAGTTATTATCTGTATTTCTTTTCCTTGAATCAAAACTTTATCCAAATGACAACGACAAGCCGTTGTTAAATTTATTAAGAAAAAAATCAGATATGTTTTATAAGCAAGCTGAAAGTTCTAAAGAAAAAATACCCCCTGAAAAAACGAAGGAGTTTTTACTAAGGGCACTTGAGTTGCAACCTGACCACATTAAAGCCAGGCAATTACTTGAAAAAATAAGTCCTCAAAAAGAAACATTAAAAGTTGGATTGCCAAAACTGCCTGAGTTTAACAATGAGCCCTTACTAAACGACTCTGAAATTCATGCTGCTGATTTGATTTATGAATCCCTCTTCAGAAAAGAAACTGGGGTTGACGGAAATTCGCGCACAGTTCAGGTGCTTGCATCCTCAAAAATCATACCTTCCCAAAATGGGGTGACTTTCAATCTAGTGCCATCAAGTTTCTGGTCCAATGGAAAACCGGTGACAGCTCCTGAAATCCATGCGAGCATGAAAAAAAACAAAACCCTTTCCTGGTTGCACTCCGACGAAAGCTTATTATTAAATTGGAATAACAACGACACCAATAGTTTTGAGGTAAAGTTTAAAAGTGAAATTCTTGATTCTTTTGCATTTTTTGATTTTAAAATCATCCAAGAAAACAACACTAAAAATGGCAGCGGCCCCTACAGGTTTTCGAGCAAAGGAGCGGAACTTGGTAGAGAATATGTAGTTTTCAAAGCTCAGCCTTTTTATAGTTTCCGAAAGAAAAATATTGGCAAACCTATAATCCCAGAAATCCGATTTTACAAATCAAGCGACCCGGTAGACGATCTTATAACAGGAAAAATAGATCTTGCAGTTAATCTAAACTTCCAAGAGATCACTAAAATTAAAAACCGAAATAATAGCCAACCTTTTAACTTCTCCCAGACTGGAACTTCACTTCCCAACAAACGAGTTTATTTTATTGCAGTAAACCCTCATAAAGGGGTATTAAAATCATCTGAAATCCGAAAAGCCATTGCACACTCTTTGCTAAGATCAAAAATCCTCAATGATGTATGGATCGGTTCTGAAAAAGGAACGGCACATCAGGCATTAGAATCAATTTTTCCCAAAGATTATTCTTTTACGAATGGTTTGGAAAAGACCGAAAGCGCTTGGTCACAAGATTTGGCAAAAATTCTTCAAACTCAAGCTGCTGAAAATATTCCCAGACAAATTATGCTTCCCCTTTCGTTGAAATACCCCTCCGGTGATGCAAAAACTACACAAGCAATTGATTTATTAGCTTCTCAAATCAAATCTACTCTTAAAATCGATGTCATACCAGAACCTATCGATTCAAGCTTGTACTTTAAAAAAATCATCGATGACCAAGACTACGAACTTGCTTATGCCTGGCATGATTATTCGGATGACAATTGCTCCTTATACCCTTTGCTTTTCAATTATTTCCGAAGCCATAGTGCAGAACCACAACATAATCAAAAATTGCAAGCTTTACTTGATACTGCAAAAACAACCATGCTGGCTTCAACCATTCCAGAAATGCTTGAATCGAAAAAAATCATGATCTCTCTTTTTGAGCAGGAACTTCCATTGATTCCTCTTTGGCAACTAGATCGGTATTGGGCCTGGCGAAAGGACTTGCAATTGAATTTTACGGATAGCTTGCATCTATTTCAAAATGCACCTTCATGGAAAAAAGAACCTAACACTTAGAATGGATTCAAAATTGTTATTTAATTTAAATTTAATTTTCTTCGGAACCGGATGGGCTGGCGATATCCAACTTTCTTGGTTTACCGCAATCCCTTTTGCGTGTGTATTACTTTTGATCGCAATAGGCCCAATGTTTTTCCACCATTTTTGGGAATCCGATAAAAACAAAAGCATTGTACTTTTGCTTTTGTCTTTACCTGTTGTTATTTATCTTTGGTCTATCAGGGAAGCTACAAATTCCCAAAGCCTTTATGCTTTTCAACATAGCCTTGTGGATTACCTATGTTTCATGAGTTTAATTGGCTCACTTTATGTTGTTTCAAGTGGTATTGTTTTAAAGTTTAAATGGAAATCAACCCCTATACTAAATGCGGCATTACTTGCTTGCGGGGCAATTCTTGCAAATTTCCTAGGTACAACTGGCGCAAGTATTCTTTTATTTAAACCTTACATTTACGCCAACCGAAACAGAAACCATAAGGTTCACCTCGTTTTATTTTTTATTTTCATCGTCGGAAACATGGGAGGACTCTTAACACCTTTGGGCGACCCGCCCTTGTTTTTAGGGTTCCTTAATGGCATTGATTTCTTTTGGACTATATCTCTTTGGCCCCAATGGTTAGTTGCAAACACTTATCTTTTAATAACTTTTCTAATTGTTGATTTTTATTACTGGCGCAAGGATCATGTTTCATTCAACTCTCACCAAAATGCCCATGAGGAAATTTTTCATTTTTTCGGGAAGCGCAATTTTATATTTCTTGGAGTGTTAGTTTTTCTAGTATTACTTCAATCCCCATCTTTTGGGAAACCTTTGGGCGCATTGGTAGGAAAAATACTTCCAGTTAAAAATCTTACATTGCCAATTGTTCCTGCGGCGCTTGCCCAGTTGCTTGTGGCAGCATTAGCGTTCATAACTACACCAAATTTAATGAGGCGAACCAATGATTTTTCTTGGTTGCCTATTCGTGAAGTTGCCATCTTGTTTGTCGGGATTTTTATTACTATGATCCCGGCATTAGAAATATTAAGGCAGCATAGTTCCAAATTAGCGCTTCATCATCCTTGGCAATATTTCTGGCTTACGGGTGGGCTATCCTCTATCCTTGACAATGCGCCAACTTTTCTTGCTTTTACAACACTTGCTGCGGGCGATGAAGGAATTTCGTCCCTTTCTTTTTCTAAACCGATTATTTTGGCTGCGATTTGTTGCGGTGCGGTTTTTATGGGCGCTAACACTTACATTGGGAATGGACCTAATTTCCTTATTAAAGCCATGGCCGAAAAAAATCAGATTAAGATGCCTAGCTTCTTTACTTATGCCTTTTTGGCCTTTATTCTCTTTTTACCCTTATATTTAATCCTCTCTTTCATGTTTTTTGGATAATTTTTTCGGAATTTCACAGAGTTTTACTACATTACCTTGCCTTTGTTACAGAAGGAATTAAGATTACCGTATACGGTGGGTGTAGCTCAGTTGGTTAGAGCGTCAGTCTGTGGCACTGAAGGTCGGGGGTTCAATTCCCCTCACTCACCCTTATCAAATCTTTTTGCTGATCATTTTTATTTCTAATTCATCCACTTTTGATTATTCTTGATCAATTATCAAAATCGAGGGTCGTTATGTTTAGTACAAATTTTGGCAAAGTAATTCTTCATTTACTGGTTGCTATGTTAACAAGCGGAACTGTTTTTTCTGATACCAACTGGCCTTCTTGGCGTGGCCCTCATGGAAACTCTGTATCCTATTCGAAATTACTTCCCACAAAATGGTCGGACAAAGAAAATGTAGCTTGGAAAGTACCCATTGTTGGGGATGGAGCAAGTTCCCCTTGCATTTGGGGCGATTCTGTTTTTCTTACTGCGCAAGAAGATGAAAAGTTAATGGCCCTAAAATTTGACTTTAAAACAGGAAAGAATTTATGGTCTAAAGAATTAAGCACCGGTGAAGTAATTCGTGATCCCCTTCGAGGAAAACTTGGTGATCAACGAAGAAGACAAAAATTTCACAAACTTCATAATCTTGCTAGCCCATCTCCGGTAACGGATGGAAAAGCCGTGGTCTTTCTATTTGGTAACGGCGATCTAGCTTGTACAAATTTCGAAGGGACTATTTTTTGGAAAAAGAATCTACAAAAAGATCAGGGAGTTTTTACAATCTGGTGGGGTTATGCAAACAGCCCGTTAATACATGATAATTTAGTCATTTGCACAGTCATGCAAGATTCTCTCGAGGATCTTGAAGGAGAAAAAGCACAAAGTTTTCTAATAGCTTACGACCTTACTACTGGTAAAGAAGTTTGGAAAACTCCGCGTAAAACGATTGCGAAGGCGGAATCTTGCGATTCTTACACGACACCAATTTACCACAAGGCCGCAAAACAGACTCAAATTATTCTTATGGGCGGAAATCAGTTGGATGCCTACGACCCTAATACGGGCAAACAACTTTGGAAAAAAGAAGGCCTTAATGGGGGCAGAACAATAACTGGGCCTACCATTGAACAAAACACGGTTTATGCAACTCAAGGAATGCGAGGCCCATTGGTTGCTATCAATTTAGATAAATCTTCAGGGCTTCCGACCAACGAAAAAACAGCTTGGGAGTACACTAAAAACACTCCAGATTCGTGCTGCCCGGTAGGCGCCAACGGCCTTATTTTTATTATTAGTGATAATGGATTTGCTCAATGTTTGGACGCAAATAAAGGCACTAGTTATTGGAACGAAAGAATAGGCGGCGATTACAAATCCAGCCCTCTTGCGTGCAATGGAAAGATTTACTTCACCAATCTTGAGGGAGTTTGCACGGTCGTAGAAGCTACAAAAACATTCAATGTAGTAGCAAAAAACATCCTTGGGGAAGGAGTGATTGCATCGCCAGCGGTTTCTCGGGATCATTTGCTAATACGAACTCGAAAAAGTTTAATATGTATTGGAAATCCCTTTTCGAATTAACAACAACTTGCGGAATGTCAAAGAATAACAAACCTAACGATTAACAGTTTTTTAACGCCTATTTTACTTGAACACCTGATTAATAATTATAATTCCCTCAAGTCAAACCACTTTAGGTTTACTTTGTATTGCATAATTCATTGAGTTTTATTCCACTTATCACAGATTACCAATCATGTGCAAAGAAACCAAACTTGGACTGGCCTCTGGATTATTGATGATAATAATCATGGCAATCGGATTCCGCACAAATGATTCAACTAAGGACGATAAAATTTCAGATATGAAATCTGAAAAAGTCGTTCGAGAAAAGCAAAAGAACGATATTCAATTTCAAACCACTTCACGAAGCCCGAAAAATGGCCCGACCTTGGATTAGTTTATAAACGCTGCAAACGTTAAAGTTTCCGATATTTAAAGCGCTTAGGTTTATCTGCATCTTCGCCCATACGCTGACGCCTTTGAGATTCATAAGCTTGGTAATTTCCCTCACACCAGACCACTTTTGAATCACCTTCAAAAGCAAGAATATGCGTTGCAATTCTATCTAAGAACCAGCGATCATGGCTGATGACAACAGCACATCCACCGAAATTTAGCAGGGCTTCTTCAAGTGCTCGCAAAGTATCAACATCCAAGTCATTGGTTGGTTCATCAAGCAACAAAAGGTTTCCACCGCTGCGTAATAGCTTTGCAAGATGAACCCTGTTGCGTTCTCCACCTGATAATTCGCCAACTCGACGCTGTTGATCCTGACCTTTAAAATTGAAGCGAGACACATAACCACGGGATGCAACCTTGGTTTTACCCAACATAATGTAATCTGTACCACCTGTAATTTCTTCGAAGACCGTATTTGTATCTACCAAGGTATCGCGACCTTGCTGAACATAAGCAGGAACAACAGTTTCGCCAACGCGAAGGGTACCCGAATCTGGTTTTTCTTCGCCAACAATCATTCGAAATAGAGTGGTTTTACCGGCACCGTTAGGCCCGATGATTCCAACAATCCCGCCCTTAGGAAGATTAAAATTAAGATCTTCGACCAAGATATTATCGCCATAGCCTTTTCGAACACCTTCAGCACGAACCACAAGATCACCGAGGTGAGGTCCGGGTGGAATCTGCATGACGAGCTCATCTTCTCGTTCTTCATATTCCTGACTAGCCAGTTTTTCGTAAGCACTAAGGCGGGCCTTATTTTTAGCAATACGAGCTTTAGGGGCCATTCTTGCCCACTCGAGTTCTCTTGCAAGTGCTTTTTTCCTAGCTGTTTCTTGTTTCTCTTCTCTGGCAAGTCTCGCTTCTTTTTGTTCCAACCAAGAAGAATAATTCCCTTTCCATGGAATCCCCTGTCCACGATCCAACTCCAAAATCCATTGCGCAACATTATCTAAAAAGTACCGGTCATGGGTTACCGATACCACTGTTCCAGGGTAATTTTTAAGGGTTTTCTCAAGCCAAGCAACGGCTTCTGCATCAAGGTGATTAGTTGGCTCATCAAGCAGAAGAATATCGGGGCTTTCAAGCAATGTTTTACAAAGTGCAACTCTTCGCTTTTCGCCACCGCTTAATTGCGAAATCTTAGCATCAGGGGGAGGCAACCTCATGGCATCCATTGCCATTTCTAGTTTACGGTCAAGATCCCACGCATCAGCGGCATTAATAGCATCTTGAACGCGATCAAATTGGGCCTGAACTTTCTCCATTTCTTCTGGGGAAAGATCTTCGCCAAACTTCATCCCAAGTTCTTCGCTTCGGATCAACAATTTTCGGATAGGTTCAACAGCTTCTTCCAAATTTCCAAGAACATCTTTGGATTCATTCAAGCGGGGTTCCTGGGGGACATGTCCAATCGTAATATTAGGGGCGGCTCGAACAGAGCCTATAAAATCCTTGTCTTGAAGTGCCATAATTTTAAGGAGCGAGCTTTTCCCTGCACCATTTGAACCAATAACTCCGATTTTGGCCCCGGGGTAAAAAGAAAGCCAGATGTTTTTTAAAACCTCTTTCTTACCATACGCTTTGATAAGATTTTCAATTGTAAAGATATAATTATCTGACATTTAAGAGCCCTTGCTTTGATTAAAACCCTACTTCGAATAACTTATTATGCTAACTTTAACTTATTAAAGAAAACTCACACTAGCTATGCCAGAAATTAAAAACAACTTAAACAGGCTATTTTATATTTTTGATTTTTGTAGGTGCCTTATTATCCCAAAAACGAACGCCACCTAAAAATGCAAAACTGTTATCACCCTTTTTAACCCCTTCAGGCAGAGAATCAAGTTTTTTGATATTTCCGCCCCCCAACACCACATAATCAGCGACCATCGCATCTTTTAGCAATTTAATAACTTCGAATACATTATCTTGCCAATGTTTACGACTGGAGCGATTCAAAGCTTTTACGCCAACATAATACTCGAAACTTTTATTTTTCTTGAACGGAAGGTGCCCAGCTTCAAGTGCAGCAACCACGCCATCAACAATCAAAGTTGTACCCAGCCCGGTGCCGAGGCCAAGAAACAACATTCTTCCACCTTCATAACAACCTAATGCCTGCATCGCAGCGTCATTGATAATTCGAACTGGTTTCCCAAAAGCTTTTTGAAAGTCAATATTCACCCAACCTGACCCGAGATTAACAGGTTCATTTCTAATTTTCCCATTAACAACCGGGCCGGGAAAACCAATGGTAACACAATCATAAGCCCAATCTTTGGAGTTTTCTAGAACCCCAGCAACCATTTCCTTACCAGTAATATTGGTGCCAGAAGGAAATTTTCGCACTTCATCTTTATTAGAAACCTTGATTTTTATATTAGTACCACCAACATCAATAACTAAAACTTTCATATTAATTCACCTTTCCCTGAATCATCATTTACCAATAAAATCACCCTAACAATTGGGCGATCAAAATACACTTTTATTTTAGCAATAATTTGATTAATTAATAAGCCCTGATTGATTATCAAACCAATACTTGTTAATGATAATGAATGAGTAAATTTTTCAGCGCACAAGGAAGCACTAAATGGCTCTTGATATCAAAATAAGTCCCGAAGAAATCACCGCACTTACGCCGTGGAAAACCTTATTCCCAAACATTGACTCAGCATTAGCGGAAGTTGCAAGACTTGAAGCTCTACTTACCCTGCCCAAGGGCACAATTCACATCATAAGCGATATCCATGGCGAATACACAAAACTTAGGCATGTCATTAACAATGCTTCAGGAAAACTTCGCCCATTAGTTGAAGGTTTATTCGGCAATATTATGCCGCCCATGGAATTAAGAGAATTCCTTACTCTCATCTTTTACCCCAGAGAAATGCTTGATGCAATTAAACCAAGATTAGAAAACCCTGCAACTGAAAGAGAATTCTGCCACAAAAACCTCAAGCATTTATTCTCAATCTTGCGCGTTCTTTCAAAACGATACGGGCTTGAGAAAATTTACAAAATATCTCCGATTGATTACCGCGACTTATTTATCGAACTACTCCATGAACCTTCTGCAGACCGAGGCAATGAGTACTACTCCGCCCTTATTGATACTATTCTTGAAAATGGCAAAGGACCGGAATTAGTTCACTTAACCGTTCGAGCAGTGCGCAACCTTGCTATCGACGAGTTAATTATCGCAGGCGATTGTTGGGATAGAGGCCAGCGAGGCGACAAGGTGGTTGATTACATGATGGTTCAACCCAATGTTGCCTTCACTTGGGGGAATCATGATGCAGCTTGGCTAGGGGCATGCATTGGCAACGAAGCGCTAATCGCCCATGTTGTCCGCATTTCTCTCCGATACAGAAATATTCTTCAGCTTGAAGAGGGTTACGGCGTACCCCTGCAGCCAATCGAATATCTGGTTCGCCATGTTTATAAAGATGACCCTGCTTTATGTTTCAAACCAAAAGCTGAAGGACTGCGCGAACCCGTAATGCTTGCAAGGATGCAAAAAGCAATTGCAATCATCCAGTTCAAACTTGAAGGCCAAATGCTGGCTAGAAGGCCTGAATGGAATCTTACCCATCGTAGATTGCTTCACACAATTAACACTAACGACAAAACAATCATGATTGATGGCAAGGTATGCCATCTGAAAGACACTTCATTTCCCACGATCAATCCAAATGATCCTTACACGCTTACCGAAGATGAACAAATCTGCCTTGAAAAACTTAAAACATCTTTCCTTTCAAGCGATAAGCTTTTTAATCACATGCGCTACCTCCGCGATAGAGGTTCAATGTACCTAGTGCGCGACAATCACTTGATCATCCACGGATGTGTACCTGTTGATGCCAACGGGGAATTCCAATCGCTGATAATTGATGGCATACCAAGAAAAGGAAAAGAGCTTTACGATGTTCTTAACGATATTTTTTCTCGTGCAATAGAAAGCCCTACCGATTATGACCGGGATATGATGTGGTATTTATGGTGCGGCCCCCGCTCGCCTCTTTTCGGGAAAGAACGAATTGCAACATTCGAAATTGATCTTGTTGAAGAACACGAAACCCATGCTGAAGAGAAAAACGCTTTTTTCGCCCTCATGCACGAAGCCGATTTTTGTGACAAAATCATGGTTGAATTTGGGGTTGATCCCGTACCAGGCCTTATAGTTAATGGCCACATCCCCGTTAAAATTGACAAGGGAGAATCCCCAATCAAGAGAAGCGGTAAAGCCATCACCATTGACGGCGCATTTTCTCGGGTTTACGGCGACCATGGCTACACCCTAATTCTAGAACCCGAAGGTACTTATCTTGCAAAACATTACCATTTCGAATCGGTAGAAGCTGCGGTACGAGATGGCGTCGATATCATTCCTTCTATTTCCGAAATCCGCCACTGGAACCCGATTCGTAAAGTAGCCCAAACAGAAAGCGGCGAGTACCTCCGCATTAGAATTAAAACCCTTAAAAAACTTATCGTTGCATACCGCAAAAACCTTCTCCAACAGGGACGCTACTCTTAAATGCCATTTGAACCACCCAGGCCAACCTTATTTGAAATCAATACGCGAGTTTATTTAAATGAACTGGGTAAAAGGCTTAACAAAACGGCATCTCTAGATGATGTACCCGATTCCCTGCTGCTTGATCTGGCAAACAAAGGCTTTGACTTTCTCTGGTTTTTGGGAGTCTGGCAAATCGGGTTTGCAGGTAAAAATGTTTCAAGGTCTACCGAAGCTTGGCAGCAAAGTTTTCGCAATTGCCTTCCCGATTTAACTCAGGCAGATATCACCGGTTCGCCTTTTGCTATCCAAGGTTATGAAGTTGATTCAATCTTAGGCGGCCCTGAGGCGTTGGCAAGATTACGCAAAAGAATGCAGGCGTTTAATCTAAAACTATGTTTAGATTTTGTGCCAAACCATACCGCACTAGATCACCCTTGGGTAGAAACAAATCCTGAGTTCTACATCCGAGGTGAAGATGTAGACATTAATTCCCAGCCTGAAAATTACATTAACATCAAATCAAAAAAGGGAGAACAAATATTTGCATATGGAAGAGACCCCTACTTTTCTGGTTGGCCTGATACACTGCAACTCAACTACTTCAATGCTCAATTTCAAACAGAAATGAAAACTGTTTTAAAAACCATCGCCTCTCAATGTGATGCCCTGCGATGCGATATGGCAATGCTAGTCCTTTCCCATGTTTTCAAAAAAACCTGGGGAACCCGAACAACACTTGGAAACAACAACCATTCCGAAAATGATTTCTGGCCCCTGGCAATCAAAGAAGTTAAATCCTTAAAGCCAGAATTCAAATTTATTGCGGAAGCATATTGGGATCTAGAGTGGGAACTTCAACAGCAAGGGTTTGATTACACTTACGACAAAAGATTATACGATAGGTTGGCCCACGAAAATGCGATGGTAGTAAATTCGCACTTACAAGCTGAGTGGGAATATAGTCAAAAAATGGTACGGTTTCTTGAAAACCATGATGAAAAACGATCTGCTGATGTTTTCTTCACAGAAAAGCAATGTGCTGCAGCAGTTATCACTTTCTTTGCCCCGGGTTTGCTTTTTTTTCACGAAGGCCAGTTCGAAGGCTGGAAAAAGAATGCTTCCGTGCACCTTAACAGGCGCCCAGAAGAAAAACCTTCCGAAGCATTGATGAGTTTTTACACCGCCCTTCTTCTTTCTCTGAAAAATCCAGAAATTAAAACAAGCACCTTTCAATTACTTTATGCCAAACAACCTTACGAAAACGATATTTCATTCAATCAGTTTGTATGTGCACTTCGCATCAGCAAAACCGGAAAAGCAAATCTCGCTGTTGTCAATTATGGGCCTTCACAGGCACAGTGTTTTTTGCCTCTGCCGCTACCTGAAATCAACAATAAAACAGTTACGCTAAAAGACAAACTAGGTCCAAATATTTACGAGCGAGAAGGCAGTAAATTAACCAGTGAAGGTTTATATTTAAACTTGCCTCCATGGGGCTATCACCTATTTGAAATTTCTGTTTAACAACAAATAGAGCTACGAACATAATGAAAAGCTATTTGGTTCAACCAGGTTCTGGCATCGAAAACATGCAATTATCAGAAATCGAGAGACCAAGTCTTCAGTCAAGAAAACTTTTATTGAAGATGCTAGCTTGGTCTTTGAATTATCGGGATTTACTTGTTGCTGGCGGACAATATGGGCTCGGACTTCCTTCGCCATTGATTCCAATATCTGATGGTATAGGCGAAATAATTGAATCTAACACAGAACTAGGCGGGTTTAAAATCGGTCAGCGTGTTGCACTTTCATTTTTCCCTGATTGGCACGATGGCTTAATTACGGCGCCAAAAACGAAAAAATCATTAGGTGGCACTTCACAAGGATTACTTGCGGAGTTTGTTACTTGTTCACCTTCGGAAATAGTTAGCGTTCCCCAATTTCTATCAAATGAAGAGGCCGCAACTTTACCTTGCGCAGCATTAACCGCTTGGAATGCATTATTTGAAACGACTACAAATTCCCCCGAAAAAAAAGTCCTAACGATTGGAAGTGGCGGAGTTTCGATTTTCGCTCTTCAATTTGCAAAATCCGCTGGGTACAAAGTTGTTTCAATTTCACGAAGCGTGCAACATCTTAATCAACTTAAAGAACTAGGCTTAGACGAAGGTTTTGATTTAATTAATAATCCGAAGTGGGGAGATACTATTCGTAAATCATCTTTTGGTGAAGTTGATCACGCCATTGAACTTGGAGGCGCAAACACTCTTCCCCAATCCATAAAAGCAACGCGAGTCGGTGGCGAAATCAGTCTTATTGGAGTCTTGGCGGGAAATGAAGCTGAATTTAATCCCCTTCCTATCATCATGAAGTCGATAAAATTACAGGGGATTTTTGTTGGGTCTATTGCGATGTTCAACAGAATGAATTCCTCAATTGAACAAAATAAAATAAAGCCTGTTATTGATAAAGTATTTAAATTTGAAAACTCACTTGATGCATTTGCACACATGGCTAAAGGAAATCATTTCGGGAAGATTTGTATCAGTATTTAAAAAGCTACCGATCTACAAATTACACTTTTAATAATAATCAAGATTTGTAAGCAACATTAGTTATTCAAGGTGCCATTACCCGATTGATTATCAAAACCAAAACAATACAAAGCGTGTTTTGTCAATCATACCTGCCGCTTGCTTCTATTGGCCAAACATCAACCACTTTGCCGCTGCGTGATGCTACAACACTTCGGTGAAGGTTCATCGTTGCACAACAATGAGCAGTAACCACTTCGCGTTTATCACCAATTTCGGGCAAAGGAGAGCCAACACATTCGACCCGGGTGTGTTCTTCCGCCAATTTAAAAATCTTTTCGTCAGGCTTGCCCTTGATAATTGGCATGCCAAAATCTTTTGAAATTGCTTTACTACCAGCATCGAGAACATAAAGGCCAGTGCGCCTGCTAATCACAGTAGAAAGAACCGTAAGTGAAGGCTGAAACTCAGGCCGGACTTCATTATAAATACAATCCATGAGTAGGAATGAACCCGGTTGAATTTCATCAATTCCCTCTGCTTGAACAGCAAACTCCCAAGTACCTGTTCCCGCCGTCGTAACTAACGGCACTTCAATACCATCATTTTCAATCAATCTCCTGGTGTTTACGAGGGAAGCGAATGCTTCAAAAGCCTTTTTGGTTTTTTCTGTTCGATCTAACATAAGTTGGAGATGGCCATCGTAACCCTGAAGGCCAGAGAACCTAATGTTTTTAGTTGCTACGATTTTTTTCACAAGATCCAAAGTAGGTATACCAGGGAAAGTACCACACCGGTTCATCCCAATATCAACTTCGGCAAGAACATCGAAGGAAGTATTAAATTTTTGGGCAAAGTTGCTTAAAGCAAAGAGGTGCTCCTCACAATCGATGCAAACTTTAACTTTAGACTTTGTTTTTAAAGAATCAACTCGGGCAATTTTAAGATCACCCACGATTTCATTTGCGATCAGAATATTTTTTACACCTATATCCGCCAAAACCTCAGCTTCATTAAGTTTGGCACAAAGAAAAGAACTATGCCCCTTCCCCATTAGATATTTCACCAACCCGCCACATTTAAGCGATTTAAAATGAATACGAAGATTCTTCCCATTCAACCCATTCACCATGGTTTCAAGATTCTTATCTAAAATATCTAGATCAATAATTAATTGAGGTGAATCCAATTCAAATACGGAAGCAGACTGGTTCCCACTCATCACATACCCCCTAATTTAAATCGGACTTAAAGAAGCCCATCTAAACATGATAATCCTTTTTAATTATAAGGCGTAACTATAAACCTGCTATTGACTAAAACACTAGGATTGTGAAATAGCCATGTTCTATGGGCGATAATCATTAATTTCTAGGTATTAATTCAAATTTTATGGGTATGAATGATTGGAATAAAACTGATCCGATAAGAAAGCGCCAAAGCAAGTGGCGAACTGCGTGGCAAATCCCATTATTTGTTTTAAGTTTAATTGCGTTAGGGATGGCCAATTTCCACAAAGCATCAACAAAAAACAAACCAAGTGATAAGAACAGCATTGTGTTTGAAAAGTTAAATACACTTGTAAAAGGATCAGATTTTAATGCAGCACAATCGGCTTGCAGAGAAATCATTGAAAAAACTATCTCAGATCCAATATTACAAAGTCAGGCTAAAATATATTTTGCTGAGATCTCAATGTTAAAAGATGAAAGCGAAACCATTGTTATAGATTGGGATGAAGCATTAAAAACATTAAAAAGTATCCAGCAAGAGAATCTTTCAGAAGATGAGCAACAAAAGTACAAGTTCTTATATGCCAAGGCTTGCATTTTGTTGAAGGTGGAGATGAAAGAAGCATTAGAACAATTAGAAAAAGCAAATCTTGAAGCAGATAGAAATCCGGAGTGCTTGAATTTGCTTTCACTTGGATACATGAGATCATTAGAACCAGATTTTATCAAAGCCCTCAAAGCCAACGAAGAGTTCAGAAACATACCACTTCTTCCAGAAGAGAAGAGAATTCCTGCACAAATATTAGGTGGGGAATTACTGATGAAATTGCAACGCCCAGATGAAGCAAGAAAAGTACTTCAAAACATTAATTCCCGTAAGAACCCGACCCTAGAAATCAAAGCAAGACAACTTCTCGCACTCAGTTACATGGAAGAAAACCTATGGCTTGAATCTGTCAATATTTGGAAACAAGTATTAGATTCACCAAAAGAAGTCTTAACTGATGCTGGAAAGCCTTTATATTTTCTTGGTGTATGCTTAAAAAAGATTGATCTTATAAAAGAAGCAGAAAAAGCTTGGGTTGAATGCGAAGAAAAAAGCCAATCTGATGAGCGCTATGCAGCTTCATTCCAGCTAGCACAGATTCATTTTGAAAACAAAAATTTCCTGCAATTAACGAACAGCCTTGAAATATTGGTCAGAAATTGCAAATCGGAGGAAGACTGGAAAAACAAATACTTCAGCACGAAACAAGTGCAAAACATATTTGAAAAATCACAAATAGAATCTGTCCAGCTTTCTAATTTTGAATTGGCATTAAGAATCAACGATTCACTCCGAAAAATATTCCCCCTTTACATCGCATTAAGTTTCAGGGCGGATGTTTTAAATTCATGGGCCGAAGTAAAGCTTAAAGAATCATCTGAGATTTCCGATAGTGCCAAGATAAAGGCATTACAGCAGGCCAGCACAAAACTACTTGTTGATGCTGCCAACTTAAATGTAAAATCATCGAATCAGGCCGGAACTGCATCGAGGTCTTCAGAAGAATTATGGAAGGCGGTAGGCAGATATCGCAAAGGAAAAGATTTGCCCAAAGCCCAGGAATGCCTCCTAAAATTCATAAATTCAGCAGGTATAGACAATCGTTTAGGAAACGCCCTTTATCAGCTGGGTGATGTGCAAAAAGAATTAGGAAATATTGATGAAGCCAAAAACTCTTATTTAACATCATTAAAATACCGGGGGCCGCATACTTATAATGCAAGGTACCAACTTGCCTTAATACACATCGAGAAAAACGAACTGGATCAAGCGGAAGAAACTTTAGAACAAAATCTGCAACTTCTTCGATTTGACCCTGACACAGATGCTCAAGAAAAATCGTTGTTCGCAATTGGTTCGATATTCTTCCAACGAAAAAATTATCGCATGGTTGTCAGGCGTTATGAAGAAGCCCTGGAACGATTTGGTAAAAACAATCAAGCGGTAAGGGCGAGACTGCAATTAGCAGAGGCATACCGCCAACTTGCAAATCAGGAACAACAAAACTTCATCCTTGGAGAAAAAACAACGGATGAAACCAAGACCCATTACCAAGCAGAACATCGAAAATGGTTGCAAAAATCTGCTGATACCTATCAAGATCTGGAACAACTTGCAGACTCCCCTCTTGGAATTACCCAACTTTCAGAGGAAGAACGCCTACTCATCCCCTTGCTTGCTGCAGAATGTAAATTCAACATGGGCCAGTATGAAGGTGCGATGCTAATTTACACTAGGTTAGCAGCCAAAACCCGAGGCAAAAAAGAGATGCTTCACGCTTTGGGTGGTATGGTTCGATGCCATTCAGCTTTGGGCCAATTCGACTTGGTTTCCCAAAGGTTGGCAGAACTGAAATCCCAATTAAATGACATGGACGATTCGGTTCGCAAAGAATGGGAACCATGGCTAGCTATTGCAAGCAAACCAATTCAAAAATAGTTCTTCAAAATATTCTTCAACCCTTCCTTTATTTTATTCATAAAACATACCCATGAGATTCTCCTTGGGTTACCTTGGATTCTCCCTGGTTCAACCAGGCTACCATTATTTAACTTTGCCGGAGGTTCTGTCATGGCTCCTAAGGAAAACAAAACTAGTTTAACTACAACTGAAGGCATTGGAAGAGCGCCCAATCGGGCCATGCTTCGCGCTGTCGGGTTTCATGATGACGACTTTGACAGGCCCATTATTGGAGTAGCTTCCCTTTTCAGCGATATCACCCCTTGCAATGCGCACCTCGACAGGCTTGCACGAAAAGGGATTGAAGGAATTCGAACAGGTGGTGGTGTGCCCCAAATCTACGGCGCACCCACTGCTTCTGATGGCATCATGATGGGCCATCAAGGAATGCGCTATAGCCTTGTTTCACGCGAAGTCATCGCAGATAGCCTCGAAGTGGTCAGTGCTGGCATGAATCATGACGGCCTTATTGCGTTTGGCGGGTGCGACAAAAACATGCCGGGCTGTGTAATGGCGATGGCTAGGCTCAACATACCAAGTATTTTCATTTATGGAGGGAGCATCCTACCTGGCATTGGGCCTGCAGGTGAGGATATCGATATTGTTTCCATTTTTGAAGCAGTAGGCAGGAATCAGGCAGGAACCTTGGATAAAAAGGGCGTCCATAAAATCGAATGCGAAGCTTGCCCTGGTGCGGGTTCTTGTGGCGGCATGTACACCGCCAACACCATGAGTTCCGCGATTGAAGCGATGGGGCTTTCGCTTCCTTATGGCGCAAGCAACCCTGCAGTTAGTGCCGCCAAAGAAAGAGAATCGTTTTTAGCGGGCAAGCAAGTGGTTCAACTTGTAAAAGACAACATTCGCCCAAGAGATATCATCACTCGTAAATCGCTTGAAAACGCCTACACTTTTGTTTTAGCACTCGGTGGTAGCACCAATGCGCTATTACATTTGATGGCAATTGCAAAAGAAGCACAAGTGGATTGGACCCTTGCAGATTTCGATCGCATTGGGGCAAAAGTCCCTCACCTTGCAGATTTAAAGCCAGGTGGCAGATATGTGATGCATGATCTTCACAAGGTTGGGGGAACTCCTCCAGTTCTAAAGGCATTGCTAGATGCAGGGTTCTTGCATGGTGATTGCATCACTTGCACAGGAAAAACCCTTGCAGAGAATCTAAAGGATGTCGAAACCATTTACAAAAACGCAAAGCAAGATGTAATAAGGCCTTTAAACAATCCCTTGCATGCTTCAGGGCATATTGTTGTGCTGCATGGCAACCTTGCACCAGATGGTGCTGTCGCCAAGATTGCTGGATTAAAAAGCAGCAAAATAACTGGGCCTGCAAAGGTGTTTGATGGTGAAGAAGCTTGCTTCCATGCGATTCAAGAAAGGCAGATCAAGGCTGGCGATGTTGTGGTGATCCGCGGTGAGGGCCCAGTTGGCGGACCTGGCATGCGCGAAATGCTTTCTGTCACTGCAGCATTGGTAGGCCAAGGGCTTGGCGATAGCATTGGTCTTATTACCGATGGCCGCTTTTCAGGTGGCACACACGGTTTAGTTGTAGGCCATGTTTCTCCTGAAGCTTGGGTGGGCGGGCCTATTGCATTGATCAACACGGGCGAAACCATCACCATCGATGCCGAAGCTAAGATGCTGAAAGTTCACTTAGACGATGCGGAACTACAAAAGAGGAAGGCTGCATGGAAAACTCCTGCGCCCAGGGAAAAAGCTGGCGTACTAGCTAAATATGCGAAGTGCGTGAAATCAGCTTCTGAGGGTGCAGTTACTTATTAATTAAGTAATGATTGGCAGAGACTAGTTCCAGTTATAACGATTAAAACGACCCGGAAACATAGGCACTTTGGCCTTTCCGGGTCTTTTTGTTTCATCTTCCCTGCAACTTTTGCGATGATTCATTCCTGTACTTTCTTAAGGGATGATTCAATGGAACTTTCTTCTTTAATTATTGCTCTAAATCTTATCAGTGCAAATCAAGTTATCGTTGATGGTGTTGTAGGTAGACCTACCCCTGCGATTCTTTTTGCTGATCCACCGCCACCAGAAAAAATGATTTTCTACCCTAAAGAGAGTGCCTACAGCCATTGGCAAAATCTTGCAGTCGATAGACTAGGAAACTTCAGGCCCCGCGTTGTTTATTCACCCAACGGTTCTTTTTATCTTTACAACGGCATGTCCTATCCGTTCACCGATTCACGGACAGGGAATTTCTCCCCCACGGAGTTAGGGTTCAAATCTTTTTACGCACCTAAGTCGGAAGTAGAAGTAATAGAAGTTATTAAAGAAGAAGTAATAATCGAAGAAAAAAAATAACGGCATCCAACCCCCCGAGGCTAAGCCTCTTTTTTTGGATGCCGCATTGAATTAGTAAAACCGATTAGCGGAAGAATCCCATCCAGAAACTGAAGAGTTGAGTTCGATCGGTATCAGCTTTGACGATTGGGAAACCAAAATCCAAAGCAATTGGTGTTGGCCCCAACATTGGAACCACAAACCTTAAACCTGCACCAGCAGAAACTCTGTAATCAGTTATTTTACTGATGTTTGCTTCAACCGTACCGCTATCAATAAACCCGACCATAAATATCTGATCGTTAGCCTTAAGAGGGACCTGATACTCCATGGAGTTGAGGAACATGAAGTCACCACCAACCATGTAACCATTTGTATTCGGGCTAACACCTCTGAACTGGAAGCCGCGCATCGATCTAAAACCACCTGCAAAGTATCGTTCGTAAACGGGAGTTTCATCACCAGCCCAAGAGAACTGGGAACGAAGGGCCATTACATGGCGACCGCTACCATCCGCACGCTGATACATGGTTATAAATTTATTCATTTCGACAGAAACCAAGGGGAAGTTATAGGCCCCAAAAGCTTGCTCAAAGGATAAATCAAAGATGCTACCCTCAGTAGCTCGAAGGTAAGAATCTCTAGAATCCCTGGTAACATTGGCTCGTAAACCGAGGAGGAAATTCTGACCTTCTACTGAAGTATAATCGGAAGGTGCTCCTGCAGGAATATTATAAACACCCACATCTTCAATTCTTAAACTAGCATTAGCATTCCAGTACTGGTTCAGTTTTCTACCTAAGGTAAACCTGCCACCTGCACGGGTTTCATCATATTCTGTAAATCTGCGTGTGTAATAATAGCCGCTAGCGCCAAAACTAAACAAAGAATCGAACAAGAATGGTTCGCGGAAACTAGCAGTATAACGTTGCAACTGGGTACCAGGCACAGCTTCCAATCGGAATTCCTGACCAGCACCTCTAAAGGCGCCGCCACTCATCAAATCATCTAAACTCGTAGGAATTCTGCTTATATCAAAGTTTCGCTCATTAAGAACGATACTACCATTCATACCCGCATCCGAGTTAACGCCAACGCCAAAGAGAAGGCTACCGGTGCTTGCCTCCTGAACCGTTACCAACAAATCTTTGAATTCAGATTCCAGATCTGGATCTAGAACGGTGACGGTTGGCCGCACTCCTTCAGCAGAAGCTTCGAAAATATTTAATCTTGCAAGATTCTTCTCTGCCAATCTTAAATCAGGATAAGTAAGAACCTGACCTGGGAACAAAGGCACCTGACGAAGAATTACATTTTGTTTTGTTCGTTCATTACCCACCACAAACACTTGCCCAACACGAGCGGGGGGCCTTTCAAATGCTTCATATTGAATTCTTACCAAGCCTGGAACATCTGGAGAAAACACCGGTACTGGATTTAAGCGCATTTCACGGCCAGAGTAACCCACATAATCTTCCATCAACTTCTTATCTTCGTTGATTTTGCTTTCGTTAAAGTATTCCCCGCCTTTGATTTTGCTCAACTGCTCAATTTGCTCCGCAGGCATGGATTTAAGGTTTACAACTTGGGGAGTTCCCTGAACTTGATAACGAATGCCTTCTCTAATATGAAAAACAATATCTACTTCCTTACCATCGGGTGTCCAAACCAATTCTCGCGAAACATGAACATCCAGATAGCCAAAAGACTTATAATATTCTTCAAGTTTGACAGCATCGGCATCTGCCATCGCGCTATTATAAGTGCCACCAAATAACCCCATGAACTTCTTGGAAGTTTGAATATGGGTTGCAAGCACCGCACCCCGAACAAATTCCTGACCTTTAAAGTCGACAGACCGAACTTTGACAAGCGGGCCTTCTGTAATATTGAATATCACTTCTTTATCAGCAGAATCGCCACCTTTAAGCAAATCGCAACTTGCAAAGGGACGCCCTTGCTCGTTGTATCTTCGAACGATTGCCTGACAGGCAAGCTTATTGGTTATAGGGCTTAAAGGTTTCCCTTTAGATACCAAACTTAACTGACCAAGCTCATCTTCCTTAAGGTGCTTTGCCCCAAGATAAGTAACATTCTGTACAACACTGGGAAATTCTTTTATTAGGAAAAAGATGTTAACCTTTCCATCAGGAAGACTTTCGATTCTTGGGTCAATGTGAGCGAACTGCTTGGTCGCCATTAATTTGCGTACATCATCTTGGATTACATTAGACTGATATTCCTTACCAGGCTTTGTTGCTAGTTGTGAGGTAATTGCCTGGGTTGCAACAACCCGGTTACCCTGAACAATCACATCTGCAATCATCAACTTGCCTGGAGAGGCAGGTTGTTGTGCAAGAAGATTGCTTAGGAATAAGCAAATGAACACCGCTGCAAAGAGCGGATGAATAAGACTCAGTTTATTTCTATTTCGTACCAGCATGAACAAACCCTTGAGTGGGTATCGGGTATTTCGCAAGGCGGGGGGTTCAATAAGGTAACTTGAATGAAGTGTCAATATGAATTGAATAAAGTTCATCGGCTAAAGTAGTTTTCGGCTTTAGTCATAGTTCAAAAAAACTGATTTTTGAAATTATTTGCAAAGAAAGGCACATTAATTGGCCTTATCTCATAAAAATATAAGTAGAGATCTTTTGAAATATACCACGGTTACGATAACTTACACAATTTGAATGGGTTTAAATATGAACAATCACACTTGCCTTATAACCGGAGCTGGTGGTTTGGTTGGCAGCAGCCTTGCAGAAGCATGCGTTAAAAGAGGTTACAAAGTTAAAACCTTGATTCGTTCGGGTTCGGATGGTTCTTTTTTGGAAAGGCTAGGGGTTGAGGTAGTCCGGGGGGATTTACAAGATGAAAACCTGCCCAAAGAAGCAACCCAAGGGGTTGATACTGTATTTCACTGTGCAGCTAAGGTTGGAGATTGGGGCACTATTGATTCTTATAGGCAAGTAAATGTGGAAGGCCTTCGAAAACTTTTAGATTCACTTGACCCCACCCAACTCTACAAGTTTATCCATTTCAGCAGCTTGGGGGTTTACGAAGCTAGGCACCATCACCAAACCGATGAATCCACCCCACCACCTGATCAACACTTTGATGGTTACACCCAATCGAAGATGGAATCTGAAAAACTGGCACTTCAGTATCACAAAGAAAAAGGTTACCCAATCGTGGTTTTAAGGCCCGGGTTTATTTATGGCCCCCGAGACCGTACTGTTCTACCTAGGCTTATGGAAAAACTTAGAACTAAAGAAGTGAAGTACATAGGCAGTAGTAGTTATGCCATGAATAATATTTTTGTGGGCAACCTAGTGCAAGCAGCATTTCTGGCCCTTGATAACCCTAATGCAGTGGGCCAAGTATTTAACCTCACCGATGGCGAGAAAGTAAGTAAAAAACGATTTATCACGACCATTGCCAAGGGCATGAATCTGCCCTCGCCATTTTTCTTACCTGTTCCGCTTTGGCTTGTGAAATTCATTGCAAGCTCTATGGAAAAGAAAGCTTTAAAGCGCGGAGCCCTAGAAGCACCAAAAATCACCAAAGCCAATATAAAGTTCCTAGGCCTAAACCTTGATTTCAGTATCGAAAAAGCAAAACGAATCTTAGGCTATGCCCCTGCTAAAACTTTTGATGAGGGAATGGCTGAAACACTGAATTGGTACAAAAACAAATCCTGAAAATCATTCAAGAATACTCTTTGCGATCATCATCAATAAAGTTAGATTAAGCGAATTACATTTTTAAAGGAGTTTGCATGAGCCTTCATGGAAAGAAAATTATTCTACTTCTGGAACAACAATATCAAGAAATGGAAGTATGGTACCCCTACTACAGGCTTAAAGAAGCTGGGGCAGAAGTGGTAATGGTTGGACCTGAAGCAAACCATTCCTACCCAAGCAAGCTTGGTTACCCTGCTAAAAGCGAAGTTGCTGCCCGAGATATCAACCCCTCCGATTTTGATGGCATCATAATACCAGGTGGGTTTGCACCCGATTTCATCCGAAGATCCGAAGCTATGATCAAGTTGGTCAGCGTGATGGCAGAGCAAGGAAAAATGATCGCTGCTATTTGCCATGGACCTTGGGTATTATGCTCCACTCAGGCATTGAAGGGCAAGAAAGCCACTTGCTTCTTTGCCATTAAAGATGATGTCATCAATGCTGGGGCGGATTATGTAGATGCAGCGGTGATTCGCGATGGGAATCTAGTTACCAGCAGAAAGCCCGATGACCTGCCTGTTTTCATGACAACAATTTTCGAGGTGTTGACCCAAACCAAGAGTTCAAAAGCAAACACCAAGTAAACTTTGATATTTTACACGGTTATTTTTTACGAAAGGACAGTTTCATGTCATCCCATTTTTATGCTCCAGTTAAAGAAGACAAATTCGCCTTTGGCATTTGGTGCCTGCAAAATAGGGGCCGAGATCCGTTTGGCGACCAAACACGCCCCGAGATTTCCGCTTTGGATTGCATCAAAGGCCTTGCAGATCGAAATTGCTACGGTTTTGAATTCCACGACAACGACATCATTCCTTTTGGTGCCTCCGCAGCCCAAAGCGACGCTATTGTTTCAGGCATTAAAAAATGTATGTCTGACAACAATATCAAAGCAACCATGGCAACAACCAACAACTTCTATCATCCCATTTTCAAGGATGGCGCTTTCACCAGCACCGATCCTGCAGTAAGACTTTTCGCAACCCAGAAAGTTATGCGTTGCATCGATATTGCAAATGAACTAGGCTCCGAAATATTTGTCTTCTGGGGAGGTCGTGAAGGCGTTGAAGTTGATGCCAGCAAAGACCCGATCGAAGCGTTCAAATGGTTTAGAGAATCTTTGAACTTCCTTTGCAATTATGTTCGAAGCCAAGGTTACAATATCAAATTCAGCCTTGAACCAAAACCTAACGAACCCCGTGGCGATTTGTATCTGCCCACCGTAGGCAGTGTTCTTGCTTTTATCAACACGCTTGATCACCCAGACATGTGTGGTATAAATCCTGAAACAGCCCACATCAAGATGGCAGGGTTGAACCCTTACCATGAATTTGCCCAGGCCCTTGATGCAGGCAAGTTGTTGGATGTGCATCTTAATGGTCAAAAGCCTTTGCGTTTCGATCAAGACCTTACTTTTGGTAGCGATGATCTTAAAGAAGCATTTTTCACCACAAAGCTTCTTATAGATCATAAGTATGCTGGGACGATCGGATTTGATTGTCACCCTTACCGTACTGAATCCAACCCTTGGGATTTCGTAGATAGAAACCTGCGCACCTACAAAATCATGCAAGAAAAAGTCAAACAGTTCAACGAAAACAATGAGATCCAAAGCATCCTCAAGGAAGTCCACGGGGCATCCAAAAACTTGCAAGGCTCGCTTTCAAAGTTCACTCCTGAAGCTGCGACCAAGCTTAAAGAAATGACCTTTGATCCCACTGCACTTGCATCAAGAAAACTACCTTATGAAAAGCTCGATCAGTTATTGACCGAACTTATCCTAGGGGTTCTTTAACTAAACAGCTTTTGAAAGTAGGCGTGATATGGCTCCTAATCATTCTCCAAAGTTTCTGGCTATTGCACACGATGCAAAAAAAAATGTCAAAGAAACCACGGTACTTGATGTAAAATCACGCCTCGACAAAGGCGAAAAACTTCTGCTCATCGATGTCCGCGAAGAAAGCGAATTCGCAACGGATCATATCCTTGGTGCTATTCACCTCAGTAAAGGTGTAATCGAAAGAGACATTGAATTAGCGGTACCTGACCTTGCAATTGAAATCATTCTTTATTGTGGTGGAGGCTTCCGCTCTGCGCTTTCCGCAGAAAATCTGGCCAGAATGGGTTACAGCAATGTGATATCCATGGATGGCGGGATCCGAGTATGGCGAGAAAACGGATTCCCCCTTACATCCCATTAAAAAGCATAAAAATGATTTCTATCGCTTATCTAGTTGCATCTTTAATTAGAACCTTTGCCGATTTTTTTGCACTGTCTTTTATAATTGCAGCATCTAAAGCAAATTACCATGGGCTAGATACGCCGAGTATTTTATTACTCCATCTAGCAATAGGATTCACCTTTTCTGGGTTTGTTTTTTCGCTTCGCAAAAGCCGCAGCGACATTATTCTTGCTTCTTTTGGCTCTTTACTCTCACTCGGATTTTTGAGTATTCCTTTATTTACAGGTTTTTTTCCCGATCCAATCTTTCTGGGCTTCGCCATGGGATTAGGGCGCTCCTTCTGGAATAGCTCACTCCTTCTAGCTGCCAACCAAAATAAAACACTTGCTCGCAGCATCGATAATGCAGGAATGCTTTTAACCACGCTGCTATTACCTTTTAGCATTTTTGCAGCAATAAACATCTTACCTGCACCAGATCAAGTAATTTTTTCATTGTTTTCAATGCTATGTATTGCACAAGCATGTAGTTTATTTTGTACAGGTGCGTTTTACCTAATTTGCAATCATGAATCCCCTGAATCCCTACCCGAAAACGCTAAGATTTACCCATCAACTTGGAGAGATGATTTAATCCCGTTGATCGCAAGAAGCTTGATCTCTGGCATCATACTCGGGCTATGTTATTTATTCATTATTGAAGCCAATGGCTTTGTTTCGGATTCAAAACATCTTGCACTAATTAGCATTAGTAGTTTTGTTGGGGTTTTGTTTTTTTACATCATCAATCACCCACTTAGAACTATCGGGACTGCGCCTTGGGGGCTGTTCTTATCAGGTGCAAGTTTGATGTTTTTTGTTTTATATCCGGCCAACATTATTCCATTAACAATTCTTACAAGCCTTGGGATTGCAAATGTTTTAACCTGTTGTAGGCGCGCTTGCCGCCCTGAAGATTTACTTTCGACATCTCCAGCAATGTTATTGTTCAATTTTGCACCCTGGTTTTTTGCAATTGGTTTTGGGTGGCTGTTCTACCAACTAAAACTCACGCCAATGCTAGCAGGCATTTTGCTGATTTTAGCTGGGTTAATTCTCACTTGGGTTACTCTTCGTGCGTTCTTAGAACAACTCCTTTCTATTGCTTTAATTCTTCCCTACAAAATGACAACTTATGGGGCTGGAATAGAACAAATGCCTTACCGCGGCCCAGTCATTATGATTGCAAATCATGCAGCATACCTTGATCCTTTTTTAATCGGGAAAGTTGTAACACGCAGAATCATCCCCATGATGACCAGTGTTTTTTATGATTTGCCTGTAATCTACTGGTTGATGTCAAAAGTGGTAAAAGCGATCCGGGTGGAAGCTGCAACTTTCAGAAGAGAAGCCCCTGAGTTAAATGACGCCATCGAGGCATTAAGGCGGGGAGAATCGCTGTTGATATTCCCAGAAGCCAGACTTCGCAAAAAAGATGATCAACTTCTATTCCCCTTTGGCCAGGGAATATGGCACATACTAAATCAGCTACCTGAAACGCCAATCGTTCCAATCTGGGTGGAAGGCGCCTGGGGAAGTTATGCCTCTTATTACAAAGGCCCTCCTTTCGCCAACAAGAGAATGGATTTCCGTAGAGAAATCAAAATTATCGCAGGAGAAGCAAGAGTCATACCAAAAGAACTACTTGCAGAACACAGGTTGACAAGAAAATATCTGCAAGAAGTTGTATTGGAAAATCGAACAATCATCGGTCTTCAAAACACCGAATCAGAACCAAACGAAGATCTTGCAAAGCTTGATTAATAAACATCGAACAAGCCAAGCCCTTCCAAATTTAATTTGCACCAATCTTAAGTGGCTCCTTACTGAGGATGGAAAAATACAATCCATGCTCGCCTTCGCCATTGTTGATCTTAATCAAGATAGGATTTGCGCCCTTTTTAAGCTTCACTGCAACAGAATTTCTAGCAGGTTGAGCAGCAAAATGGTTCATATCTTTAAACACTTCAGCATTATTCACCCATACCTTGACGCAATCATCAGCACCAACAAGAATTGTTGATTCTTGGTCAATGGGCGAATCAATCACTTGATAAAGGTAAGAGATAATGCTTTTATTTTCAGGAGAAAAATGCAAAGCAAGATTCAAATAGCCATTGGAAGATGCACGCACTTTAGACCAAGCAACTGGTCCGGTCTTACCTTTTAGCTTCTTTTCCAATTCGACCTTGGCTTCTAGTTCACCCATTTTTTCAAAGTTTTCATCTGAAACACCATTTTCGAATGGGCCGATAATATGAAACCATTCTGGAGAAAATGCTGCAGTCTGAAGTGTTGCAAGATAATCAACCAAGTCGATCAAATCCTGTTCACTCATGCTGTTGATCAAATCGGAAGGCATAAGAGAATTAGGGCCTTTAGCCTTCGATTCAACATCCTTTCGATCGATTTTGTAATCCTTACCGTTACCATCACGGAGAACAATCAATTCTGGAGATTCTTCAACAATCAAGCCAGTAAGAACCTGACCTTTTTTGGTTTCAATTATCCATGTGAGGTATTGATCAGCAATAGCCTTATTAGGATTGATAAGGGACTCGTAAAGGTTTTCCTTGGTTCCTTTCTTGCCAATCATGGAAAGATCGGGGCCAATAGCACCACCACTGCCCTGAACTGAATGGCATTTCAAGCACTGCAATTGGGAAGTTCCACTAGAAGCCATTAAGGCTTTACCACGAGCGATATCGCCCTTTTTAAGTGCTAGCACACTGAGAGCGGGCAGTTTTTTAGGATCTAGTTTTCCGGGTGCAGGATAAGCAATCATCGCTTTATTCCGAAGATCTTGATAAGGGCTATTGCGCAACAACCTGCCAACATCCTGCTTTAATTCAGCAGGGATTTCACCCTTGCCATTAAGCAATAGGAAATCAGATCCATTCCTTGTGCCTGATAAAGCATTGGCAACCAAAGTTCTTTTAGTTAAAGGTGCAGTTTGATCACTGAATACTGTTTGCAATGCAATCATTGCAGCTTGAATCCCTGAAACCTTGCCCTTGGTTTGCCCTAAAGCAGCAAGGGAATTTGCAGCATCCTGTGAGTAGCTGTTATTTTCCTGCAATACTTTTGTCAGGGTATCAACAGATAGTTTTTCAGGCAGAGCGCCCAAGGTAGCAATGGCTTGTTTTTGCACTCGCCCATCTTTATTTGCCAACGCCAACTTACTAACTTGTTCAACAACACCTTTTGGTTTTGCAGCTTCAATAATTCCGAGGGCAAGCCTTTGGTCATCAGAATCACCCGCAAGTAATTCGTTTACCGATTTTAGAAGATCTGGGTTGGAAGTAACCGCAGACCATTTCCCGGGTAAATAGATTTTAAGCCATTCGACTGCTTTTTCACGAACTTCAATACTTGCCTTTGATTTAACCAAGCCGACAAAAGTAAGGGCATCATCAGGACTATCATTAGAGGCAAGGATGTTAATAATTTTAAGTTTTTGCTCGAGTGGAATTTCAGCCTTGGTCAGCATTTCGCCCAACCCAGCCATCATATCTTTTGGCCTTAATTCAAAAACAAGATCCCCTACTGCGGGTGACCAGACAGAGAATTGCTTTTTGAAATCCGCAAGGAAGAGTTCACGGTGTTTGGGATCCGTGCCTGCAGCAACACCAATGGCTTTTAAGAGAAAAACATCTTTGCCATCATATTTTTTTGCAAGGTTATAGAACCACTGTTTGGAATTATCATCATCTGATTCGCGAATGTTAACCAAGATTTCGCGGGCAACCCCCGGTCCCCCATTGGCGAGAAGAAAATCCACCCGTGTTTTTTCTTCAGCATTAAGGCCCATCAACCCGGGGTGTGCATCGACAAGCTTCCGGATTTCGAGCCATTTGAATTCTTCGCGTTGTTCAAGGCCTTTAGGAAGCTCTTTGGGAAAATCAACAAACCATAGAATTCTTGCAGCAGCCCAAGGTTTTTGAGCAATATCAGGATCAGCAAAAATCATCTTGGCGAGTGTATTCCTCTTGGAAGCATCCATTGCAATAATATGTTGCAATGCAATATATCGAGTTGCATTACAGCCTGAAGAAAGGCCAGAAATGATGCCTTCATTCGTAGAATAATCAATAGCTGGAACATGGGATTTCGAACCTTTGGGAGCAAGTCGATAAATACGCCCCTTAGTGGTATCCCCCATGCCATGCCCACCAACACCAGGATCATACCAGTCTGCGACAAAAACAGAACCATCGGGTGCAACCTTGACATCGCTGGGGCGGAACCAACCATCGGTACTGGAAATCATGTTTTCTTGTTCAACCGAAAAACCTGCGCCATCGATTTTTGTATGGTAACAGCGCAAGTTTCGGGGGCCAGCATCGGTATGTAAAGGTTGGCCCTGATACTTTGCGGGAAGTAATTGCGCTTCGTACATACACATGCCAGTGGGGCTGCCAAAAAAAGTGCGCAATATTTTAGGAACGATACCTGGGTCTTCTTCATGCCAATGGGTTTGGCCAGGCCCACGGGGATGATAGCCAAAATTACCACCGGGCATCACATAGCAAATACGCGTCTGTTGATTCCCATCATCATCGTTATCACTAATGAAAACGGTGCCATAACTATCAACCGCGGGCATGTAATTATTGCGGAAATTATGAGCAATAAGCTGAAGGTTTTTACCATCAAGATCGCAACGCCAAACAGTACCTGCTCTAAGATCGGTATTATTGGATGACCACTTTTTACCTTTGCCATCGGCAGACTGAAGATCTTTGACACCTGTATCGCCTATGGAAAAATACAATTTCCCATCGGGCCCAATGGAAATACCATGCACGCCATGATCATGATCAAGCCCTTGGAAACCTGTTAACAATTTGGTCGGAGGGCCATCCGCTTTGTCATCCCCGTCTTTATCTTCAAGCACCATGATATCAGGAGATTGGCAATAAAAGACTTTACGACCGAGGCCTTTAACATCCTTTGCAACGGCAATACCAAGTGGCGACATGACATGGGGTGCTTGGTAAAAAGTGGTGGACTTGTCGGCCTTACCATCGCCATCGGAATCGATGAGGATAACAATTCGATCGCCTTCAGATCGAAGAGGAGGCTGGTTGCGCAATTTTCTTCGATAGTTGACTGCTTCGCAAATCCAAGCCCTGCCCTTTTCATCAATATCGAAGGTAGTGGGATTAACAAACAGAGGTTCTGCGGCCCAGACTTTAAGTTCCATACCTTCAGGAACGGAAAAAGTAGCTTCGGCTTTTTCTAAAGGGATTTGAGCCATTGCCGAATTTTGGACAGCTAAAAAGCCAACCAAAAGAATTATAGAAAATGAAAAAGCAGTTCTAATAGTCATCGAATACCCCATTCAGGCCAGAAAATAGACAACCAAAGCAGGATTTAATAATACTCTAAATCCAGTGAGAATTAAAAGGTGTTTATTGAAATGCGTTGTTTTTTTAAACTCAGCCTGATCTGTGCGAAATTAGATCAGGAGCGATAATTAACAGTAAGCCATTGAACTAAGGCCGTATGCCTTTTTCTGTGATCCTGCCTAGATATTGCAATTTCCAGCGCTTTTTTTGTTCCAACCACAATCACTAACTTTTTACCCCGGGTAATTCCCGTGTAAAGCAAATTTCTTTGCAGCATCATGTAATGCTGGGTATGTATGGGAAGTACCACTGCTGGATATTCTGACCCCTGCGATTTGTGGATAGTTAAAGCATAAGCAAGCGAGATTTCATCAAGTTCGCCAAAATCATAAACCACCAAACGGCCTTCAAAATCAACCGTAAGCTCCTTCTCTGATTCATTGATTTCCTTGATGAAACCAACATCACCATTGAAGACTTCTTTCTGGTAATTGTTTTGCATTTGAATGACTTTATCGCAGTTGCGGAATTTGGTACCAAACCTTTCAATCTCAATTCTGCCTGCAAGAGGATTCAACAAATCCTGCATTTTCCGATTGAACTCCCCTGCCCCCAATTCTGTGCGATTCATTGGTGTAAGAACTTGAATATCCTTCATGGGATCGAAATTAAATTTTTTGGGAATTCGATCATGCACCATAGCAAGAACTTTTTCTGAAACCTGAAGCGGGGCCTCAGACTCAATAAAAAAGAAATCCCCTTCTGCATTTGGAGCAGAATCGGGGAATTCCCCATGTAATACAGAATGAGCTGCACGAACAATAAAACTACGCCCAGCTTGGCGAAAAATCTTGGTCAGCCTGACGGTGCTAAACATTCGGGAATCAATCATATCTGAAAGAATTCTGCCAGGACCAACTGAAGGAAGTTGATCAACATCACCAACTAAAAGCAGGCAGGCATGTGCAGGAACTGCCCGCACTAGGTGGTGCATTAGCACGGTATCAACCATGGAAGTTTCATCAACCACAACAAGATTAGCTTCTAAAGGCTGGGATGGGTCACGCCTGAAGCCTCCGATAGAAGCATCAAATTCCAAGGTGCGATGAATGGTTTTAGCTTCTCTGCCAGTACTTTCTGCGATCCTTCGTGCGGCACGGCCTGTAGGGGCACATAAGACACAAGTTTTTCCAAATTTCTCAAAAAGGTCGAGAATCAAGCGGATAATCGTGGTTTTTCCAACGCCTGGGCCACCTGTTAAAATCAGAATCTTTTTGGCAGACGCCATCTGCACCGCTTGCAATTGCTGCTCATCCAACTCCAGCCCACTTTTCGCAAGAATGTTTTTGATTTCACTATCGCAGTTTTTGGAATGAAGTGGATGGGCCCCTGTTGCTAATTTAAGCAAATTAGCTGCGAGGTTTTTCTCTGCGGTGTATAAAGCTTTTGCAAAAGCCCACTTCGATCCATAAACCGAATCGATGATGACAACCCCAGATTCAACTTCTGATGCAAGCGCTTCTTGAATAATAGCTATTGGAATAGTCGTCAGTTGAATTGCATGATCAATTAATTCTTCTTCTGGAACGCCAACATGGCCTTCATTTGCAAGGCGCTCCAAAGAGTAATAGATTGCAGCGCGGGCCCTTTCAAGGCCATGGGGGTTGATACCTATTTTTTGTGCGAGTTCATCGGCAGTCTGAAACCCCACACCTCTAATATCCTTTGCCAGTCGGTATGGGTTTTCACGAATAAGGGTGACAGCGTCCTGCCCATAGGTTTTAAAAATCCTAAAAGCTCTTGCGGTTCCTATTCCATAGGATTGCAGGAAAACCATGATGTCTCGAATGGTTTTATTTTCTTTCCAGCTTTGGCGAATGAGTTCGATGCGTTTTGGCCCCAGTCCTTTTATCTGTTTAAGAAAGCTGGGAGACTCATCAATGATTTGAAGTGTTTTAAGGCCAAACACGGTTACGATTTTTTGGGCATAGCTGGGCCCAATTCCTTTAATAAGGCCGGACCCTAAATATTTTTCAATACCCGCAAGGGAATGGGGAGGGGAACAACGCAATGCTGCAGCTTTAAATTGAGGACCGTGATCACGGTCTTGAATCCATGTCCCTTCACCCTCGAGAAATTCCCCTGCGTTTACAGAAGGCAGATTTCCTATTACTGTTACGAGGCCAATTTTTCCACGAACATGCACTTTTAGAACAGCAAAGCCATTTTCTGGGTTATGAAAAGTAACTCGTTCAATGACCCCAGACACAATTTCATTCATGGGCTATGGAATCCGAAACTAGGAAATAACAGTAGTAATCTTACCTAAATTGCACGCAGTTAGTTAAAAACCAATTAAAATTTCCAAAGAAGTTTAAACAAAAGTCTCTATTTCAGCTCAGGGATTGCCTACTTTTCATACATTTCAGAAAAAACACCCCCTCCCGGCAACCTATTTAACCCACATTAATGATTCGATTTTGCCAATAATGCTGAAAAGGGAAATGGGGAAATATTTACTGATTTTGTTGAAAGTAATGACTGTAATTTGTCGATCAATTAATTAGAGCGACTTATTTTTGTTTTATGGTGCGGGCTTTGTGCCCAAACCAAACTTGAAATGTTTTCAAGAAGTTTTTCCTTGTTCTTGGTTTGTATAGGGGGTTGGCATGAAGCGGATCTATGGAAGTATTCTGACGCTGGCAACTCTAAGTGGTTGCGTAACAACCGAAAACAGTGGCGGTAGTTATATGGCACAACGCCGTACCGAACAAAACCCTATCTCCCAAGATAGTATTGGCCGGGGCACTTACACCGCTCAATCAATACCCGGAGTTCAGGGGCCATGGGGTGCACCCGTGCCTGTAGCCGGCGCTTACAGAGCAAACCCCATCTCTGGAGAAGCTGCTGCCAAAGCAATGATTGCCAACAGCGTTCCTCTTTCGATGGTGCAACAAGCATCATTCAAGCCAGGCAGAATACCTGCCTCGCAAAACCCAATGCAACAGGCAATGGCAGGAATGCCCCCAGGCGCAATGATGCCCGGTGGTATGCTTTCACCTCCCGGAATGCCAGCAATGCCCGGTATGCCCGGTATGCCAGGTGGAAATAGCTCCGGCATGACACTCGCAAACCTTGGTATGCCAATGGGTGGCCATGGCGGAATGATGGGCGGAGCCCCAGCAAATATGCCAGGCGCAGTAAACGCAATGGGCGCACTGACAGGTGGTGGCGCACCATCAGCCCCGATGCCAGTACAAAGAACTGAAGTCAGGTTTATTGAACCAGCAGGCATGAAAATCTCATGGTTTGCTCCTGGTTCAGACGGCAAACCTGGTTTTAACTCGCAATACCTTGAATCCCCCGGTCGATATAACTTCCTTCAGGCTGCAATATATCGCCTGAAACTTAGCGAAGTCCCAAATCGCCCTGGTGTGGAACTTTACCCTACCTTGGAAGTGGTACCCAGCACAGGCAAGACCAACACTTTCCTAGCACATAGCTCGGTTCCTGTAAGCTTTACGGAAGAAGATTTCCAACAAGTTGCAGCAGGTAATTTTGTGGTCAAGGTTGTTTATCTTCCAGACCCACAATTCCAAGACCTTGCAACCGCAGGTGGTTTGGATGAAGTTGTATCTTCCAGACTTGAACCAGGTGTTGACCCGATCGCTGAAGCTCAACGAAGAGGTAGCATTCTCTTGATCGTAAGATTAGGCAACATCGACTTGGAAGCGCCAAACACTCCAGCAATGGATGCACCTCCCGGAGGCGGCATGAGAATGCCAGTTCCCCCACAAGGAATGCAGGGCGGACCAGGCATGGGACGAATGGTGCCTTATGGTATCTCAGGCCCCGGGCCAATGCCTGGCCAACAGGGCATGCAAAGAATGCCAAGCATGCAGATGATGCCTGGTACGCCACTTAATCTTCCAAGTGTACCAAACATTGAACCCAAAACTTTGCCTTCCCCAACCTCGCTTCCTACTACCAGTATTAAGGAAGTGCCCGGGATAACTACAAGCCAGACTAATAATAATGAAGAAACAACGATAATTCTCAAAAAGGAAACGCTTCCTTCAACAGGAACCTTACCCCCAACAGGATTAGAAATTGTTCCAGGTAATAATGGAATCACCACTAAGGTTCCAGAGATTAAAAGCGGAGTACCGCAATCAATAATCCCACCTTTTGTAAACAAGTAAAGGTGAGAGAAACTAACGCCGGCGGTCGGGGCTACAATCCTCGAACGCCGGCCTTTTGATTACCTTGTTCTATGGCACGAAGATTTGGCAAAATTTCCATGAGGCTTTTCGATGCTTCACAAATACACAATCTCTCTGACATGCGCCTTGCTGATCAGTCAAATTACTTACTCCCAGCAAATGGTAATGGGGCCAAACATTGGCCAATCACCAGTACTATGGTTAAATTTCATCGCGCCAGAAGGAATAAAAACCACAATATATCCTGGTAACAACAGGCAATTCTCACTGCCCGAAAAACAGATGGTTGGCATGAGGCCGGGTTATGTGTATCGCTTCAAAATGAATCATATTCCAGGAAACCCTGAAGCAGAGCTCTACCCGACCTTAGAAGTAAGAGGCAGCTTGCAAATGCCGAAAGTTGCAAACCCTTTAAACTTTCCCGCACCCATTAGAATTAACAAGCTTGAAATTGAATCTGCGCTCAAGGGCAACTTGATTACAAAAGTTGTCTACCTAGAAGATTCAGAAAAAGCTGAACCAGTAACCACTACAATTGAAAACCCAATCGAATCCTATGTTCCTGCTGATTCGAATCTGGTGCAAGATGCCAGAAATCGAGGTAGGGTAATGGTCATCTTCCGCATGGGTGGAAAAACAATCAGCGAACAGGAATTACAAGCGAATTCAATTCCCGGAACCGTACAACTCGAGGGCGAAAAGTATTTGCCCACTCCTAGGTTTGCACCTATTATCCCTTACGAATCTTTCGCTTTTTTTGACCCTAAGCTTGGGCCACGATTTTCCAAAGCAGAACTGATTTACGATGGTGGGGATCAAATACCCAAGGCAGGCTATGATAATCAAGGAACCCTTCAGGGCGTGAACCCCGAAGATACCATTGCTCAATACACCGATACCAGTGGCAAAAAAAGAATTGCACGATCTAACCGTGTTATCCTTTCCGCACCAAGATTTGCAATCCTTGCACAAGAAACCGTTTGGGCTAATGTGAATACGGTTCAAACTTTCAACGAACAAAAAGCAACCATCACGGATAGCCAGTATCGCACCAACACACCAAGTCTTCAGGCAAGGGCTATGAATCATCTCAACAGCTTCAAGGGCGACCTAAGGCTAAAGGGCACCGAAAACACCGTAGGCTTGGGGGAAATCCATCGACTTGAAATTTTAAGGGCTCAAACTCTTGATCTTATAGTCAGAGAATCGATCAATTCTGAATCTACCATGAGTGCGCGAGACAAACAAAAAATTGCCTTTAAGCGACAAACTGAAAATGTTAAAAAGTTTTCTTCCTCACTGGGTCTAAGAGAAAATGATGGCATCGAAGGAACTAGCGTGGTGGCACGAATTCAAAATGGCGCTGAAGTGATCAAAGCAAATGTTCAAACACGCGAAATTGTAATCACCGAAGATGAAGCTTGCGAAATAGAAACCGATAAGCCTCTTTCTCTTTTAAAACTTGCAGATAAACCTACTGCAAAGGTTGGCGAAATTGTCACCTTTACTCTTCGTTACACGAATCTGGGCAGCAAACCCATGTCCGATATCGCAGTTACCGACAGCCTTGCAACCAGGCTAGAATATGTTCCAAGTACCGCAGTTTCTGATCGCGATGCAGTTTTTACCATTCAAAAAAATGAATCTGGCTCACTGGTTTTACATTGGGAGATCACGGGCAAATTAATGCCAAAAGAATATGGCATCATCCGTTTCCAAGCCAGAGTGCGATAAACTTTAACTTCACTGAAACGAGTTTAGTTTTTTGCCTTTTTAAGAATCTCTTCCAACTTCGCAGGCAACTTTTCTACCTCAGCTTCATCCTTTGCCTTCAGTGCATGTAAAACTTTTCCTGCCTTGAAAACAAATACCTCCGTAACTGAATCCGTAGATAGCCTATAAGCAGGCGGGCCAGGATTATATTCAAATCTGCCTACGGGTGTGCCCGCCAAATTATGCTCGTTTGCCCATTTCAACAAATTAGCATCCTGCAAACTATCGTCACTTATTAAAGTTACCCAACCTTTAAATTCTGGCCTCGCTTTTGATTGCTTTTCAATTAGCACTGCGACTTTGGATAACCCTTCCGACATCTTTCTGGTAAAAACAATCACACCTTCTTTTTCAGATTGTTCACATACATAACAATGCAACTTCCCTCTTTCAGGACCTGAAGCCACCAACATCGTATAAGGGGGTACTTTTTTGTTTAATAACCCAGCATGTTCAGCCAGCATTAAACTCGGCAGAATAAGTAGAATAAAAGGTATTACGTTTTGCATGGGATTTTGCCCTATTCAGGTAGGTTTAACTTAACAACTTGATTTTACTCTTTTTCCTTACCAAATCAAAGCTGATTGCCTTCAAATCCTAAAACCCTCTAAACCACCCATTCAAACATAGTTAAATTGTTTAAAATAGATCATAGTTCCACGGTCGATCTTGACGAATTACTTAGATAAAGAGATCTTGTAAAACTTGATGCTAATAGTGCATAGGAAGGTACTTAGGCAGAATAGATTTACAAAGTCTTAGACTTAGGCCAAGGAAGGCTCATGATAAAGTCTGGATCACAAGGAATTGATTTCATTAATTCTCAAGCAATTGATTTTGCTCGGGAAGTTCTGCGCGAAGAAGCTGCGGCTTTAAATCTCGTTGCACAAAGACTCGATGAAAATTTCTTGCTCGCGCTTCAAGCTATTTGGGAAATGACTACCCAAAAGGTAGGCAGAATTGCAATTACCGGCACAGGCAAAAGCGCTGATGTTGGACTAAAAATGGTTGGCACCCTAAATTCTACGGGAACTCGAAGCTATTTCTTGGATGCAGTAAGGGCAGTGCATGGCGATCTTGGAATGCTTCACCCTGAAGATATTGCACTTGTTCTATCGCACAGCGGAGAAAGCGAAGAAATACTTAGGCTGCTCGGCCCATTGCAAGAACATTGCAAAAAAATAATTGGCCTGACTGGAAACAAATACAGCACACTCGGAAAAAAAGCGGACATCACCATTGCTTATGGCCCGCTAGATGAAGTTTGCCCATTAGGATTAGCTCCTAGTGCCAGCAGCACTTCGATGATAGCCCTGGGTGATGCCATGGCTTTTTGCCTGATCAAGGCGAATCAATTTTGTCAGGAAGACTTTGCAAAGTTTCATCCTGCGGGCAGCCTTGGAAAAAAACTCATGCGGGTCGAAACCGTCATGCGTCATGGGCATGAACTTCGCTTAGCATCTGAGCAAGATACCGTGCGGACAGTATTTTCCAAATCAAGCCAACTCGGCAGAAGAACGGGTGCGGTAATCCTGATCGATTCAGATGAGAAACTCTGCGGCATCTTCACCGATGGCGATCTGGCCCGTTTAATCGAGACCAGAAACGACAATGCATTAGACAAACCTATTTCAGAAGTGATGACTAAAAACCCTAAGACAATACTTCTGGGTTCAAAGGTTGTTGATGCAATTGAACTCATGAAACTAAAAAAACTCAGTGAAATCCCGGTTGTTGACGCAAGTAATATCCCCAGGGGATTGCTCGACATTACCGATCTGATCAGCCTTGCGCCTGCCATGGTTATCCCTTCATCCAAGGTGGCGTAATAAAGAAAATGACTGCAACCAAAACACTTACACTTTCAGAACGATGCAAAGCAATTAAGCTAATTGCAATGGATGTTGATGGCGTGCTAACGCAGGGTGGGATCATCCACGACGGCACGGGCAAGGAGTGGAAAGTTTTCCATGTCCGCGATGGCTCGGTGCTTAAAAAACTCAACAAGTTTGGTATTGCCACAGCTATCATCACGGGGCGAAGTTCTGTTGTTGTCGAATACAGGGCAAAAGAACTTGAAATTGACATGGTTTTCCAAGGGGTGAGTAATAAAGCAAAAGCCCTCGAAGAAATTATTTCATCGACTGGCATCTCTGCCCAAGAAATCGCATACATCGGCGACGACCTTGCTGATATTTCGATTATGAAGTCTTGCGGTTTGGCAGCTTCGCCTAACGATGCTTGTTTTGAAGTCCGAAATTGTGCGAACTTTGTGAGCAAAAATCCCGGTGGTAAATCTGCGCTGCGTGATCTCGTAGAAATCATTCTGAAAGTTCAGGGAAAGTGGAATCACCTATGTGCATCCCACTTAAATTAATTAATCGAGGCGCAGTATGACGAAGGAGTGGTTCTAACGTGTGGACTCCGAAGCGAATCTTAATCCTTGGATTCGGGTTCTCCCTATTTATGGCGTTGTACTTTGTTTACGCCTATTTTTTGGGAGCAATCGATGGTATTCCCCCGCTGCCCCTTGCTTTTAGTGCTCGGGCCAAGGAAGATCTTCCACCACTTCCAGTAAGACCGACCAGCAGAGTTGTTACAAAATTACAACAAGCATTCGGGCTCGATTGCCCTGAAGTTCAAAGAAAAATCAAAATCGAACTTAACTCACGCAGCATGCTTTTTGCAGCAGATAGTTTCCAGATCGAACCAGATGGTAGAGTACGCTTACTTCCTTTGAGTGTCGTAGTTTTCAATAAAGATAAGAATGAAAACAAGCCTTTGGAAATCAACACCATCCGAGGCGAGGTTGCCTATCTGAAGTTTGACCGACCAATCGTAAACCTGACCGACATCGGGAGTAGGAAGATTATTGGTGGAGAAATTTCCGGAAAAATAGAGATAATCAACAACCGTAAAACTCCATCGCGGGATGATGATCTTTTCATTTTCATTCCTAAGGGGCCTTTGTTTTACCAAGAAAACAAACAGCTCATTTGGACAGCCGATTCAATTCACCTTACCGACAACCATAGCAAACCTAGGCCAACAGAAATTCATGGCCAAGGTATGGAAATGGAACTTTTAACAGAAGCATCCCTACTCCCTACAACGAATCAAGCCAAGAAAACAAAGAGCGATAATATTCTTGGGGTTAAAAGAATCAAACTGCTTGCTCAGGTGGATATGCATCTTTATGTAGATAATGATTCGAGCTTTTTAGGCGCAACCCCCGAAAAAGAAAAAAAAGAAGCTGCCAAAGGACTTCCCAAAGAAAAAGCACATATTGGCATCAAAACCTTGGGAACTTTCGATTACCTCATTCAAAAAGGTCGAGATATTGCTACTTTTGATGCCTGCGTTTCTCCTGGCACTCCAAAACGAGATGTCATTGTTACCAGACATCATGAAGGAAAAGGGCTAATCGACCAATTGGTTTGTGAAAAGCTCGAAATCAATTTAAAACGAAAAGACAGTGTAGGACCAACTTCAGGTGTTCAAAGCGAAGAAAAAAGCCTTAGCTCTGGCATTGATATTGAAAACGCCCTCGCTATTGGAAAAGAAGTTGTTTTAATTTCTGAGGAAGAAAAACTTGAAGCACATGGCAACAGCTTCTTTTATGATGCCAAAACATCGACAGCAACCTTAAAAGGTTCACCCGAGATGTGGGCAATAAAAGAAGGAAATGTTCTTCATGCGGTTGATATGACAATCCAAAACGAAAAAGCTGACCCTAAGAACCCTGCTGCAAAATCATTCCAAAAAGCTACCGCAAAAGGGCCGGGCCGGATCGATATCACGGAAAAAGACAAAAAAGGCAAACCTGTTCGAGCCACCTGGAAAGATCAACTCGTTTCTACCAGGGAAGGAAATTTTGATTTGCTTATCCTCACTGGCGATGCAAGGTTTGATGATCCATTGCATGACCAAAATTTACATGCGGACACTTTAAAAGTTTGGCTTAAAACTGCAGGGCCAAACAAACCAGCTACCAGTGATGCTTCGAAAAACAAGGAGCAACCTCTTCAAGAAGCAGTGATCCCTTCCGGATCAGGAAAAAAACTCCACCGGGTTGAAGCAATTGGGAATGTATCCGCAGATTCCAAAGACCTGATCATCCGAGACAGCGGCAGGCTTTCAGCTTGGTTCAAGGAAGTATCCACAAAGAATGCAATAACCGTCAGCAATACCTCTGCGCCCAATCAACCAAAACCTACTGTTGCTTCACAAAATAATACGACTCAGCCTACTCCACCAATTTCTGTTATTCCCAATATGGAAGTGAAAATTGATGGAATAAACAATAACAACAAAAAAACTTCCACTGCTCCTCGGCCCATTCATTTGTCTGCTAGGTCTATCGAGGCTTGGGTCGACCAAGTTGAAAACAAAAACAAACTCGAAAGGTTTTGGACTGAAGGTTCTGTCACCGTTAGGCAGGATTCTGAAAAACCTGGCGAAAAAGGTGTCGATATCAAAGGCGACACTTTACAAATGACTGCTCATCCTGACGGTAATTTCCTTGTCGTAACTGGCGACTTGGCCCAACTTCGTATGGATCGGATGTTAATCGTTGGCCCTGAAGTTAACATAGATCAAGCCAACAACAAAGCTTGGGTAAATGGGGTTGGTGCAATGCAAATGGAAAGCACAACCAACTTCCAAGGAACCAAACTAAACAAAGCGGTCCCTATGGAGGTCCATTGGAATAAATCGATGTTCTTCAATGGGAAATTTGCTGAGTTTCATGGCGGCATTCAAGCTGAACAAGAAAACTCACGCTTAGCCTGCCAGTCGATTCAAGTCTTTTTTGATAGGGCGGTTTCTTTAAAAGGTGGAAATAAATCTGAGCAACCCGCTCGAGTTCAAAATCTGGTATGCGACAGAAGTGTCAGGGTTGAAGAAATCATCCGCGAAGACGACAAAATCATCAAGTACCATCGAATTCAATCAATCACTCTTTCGATGAACAAACTCGACAAGGATGATCTGGATGGAAAAGAAGGCAGCGATGGCAATGAAGTGCGTGCTTCAGGGCCTGGAGAAGTTAGAATTATGCAGCGCAGCGGAGGCGACATCTCTTTAACGCCCCTTGGTCAAGAAAAACAAAACCCTGATGAAATAAAAACCAATAGCAAGGCCACCGAAGATGAGATGAAACTTACCCAAGTAAGTTTTTTACGAAGCATGTACGGCAACAGCAAAAGAAACACTGCAACATTCCTAGAAAATGTCAGAGTTTTAAATTTCCCCTCTGAAAATCCAAACATTGAAATTGATCTTGAATCCGTCATGGATCATCTTCCCAAGGGAGGAATGTATCTGCGTTGCGACAGGTTAGATGTATTAAGCAAACAAGGCAAAAACAAATCCCAGCAGGAAATGATCGCAAAGGGTAGAGTCATTGTGCAAGCGCAAGAGTTTTGGGGCAGAGCAGAACAAGTCTCTTATGAAGAGGCAAAAGAATTGGTTGTTTTTTATGGTGGAGAAACAGGCCTTGCAACTTTGTACAAAAAGACGCGGGTCGGTGTTCCGCCTGAAGAAATCAAAGGCAAAAAAATTACCTACAATCGTACTTCGGGCCAATTTAAAATCGATGAGGGTCGCTGGCTGAACAGCGGTTCTAATTAAAAAAATCCCCCGACTGCATAAACAATCGAGGGATCTATCTGAGCTTTTATACGATTCGATTAAGGCAGTTCAATTACTTCAATCTTTTTGATTTTCACGGTTGAACCTGGGTCATGCTGCTGAATAGCAAAATGGCCTTCAACCAATTTAAGATTATCCCCAGTCAACTTGGTGTCGACAGTAATTTTACCATTCACCTTGATTACAACATGCTCGCCATCCGCCAAAACTTCCTGAGTAAAGAAAGTATCAGGTTTTACAAGTTGCTCATAAATAAGGCAATCTTTAACATTGTAAAGGCTACCAGTGCGAACCTTGTCGCCACCTGAACTGTTAATTTGTGCTTCCAGTCCTTTAGGGAATGCTTTGCCAAATTTGGTTCGGAAATATTGTCCACTATTACCTTTATCGCTGATGGAAACTTCTAATTTATACCTGAAATTCTTGTAGTCTCCTTTTTCGCTAAAAAGGTGCCCAGCCGTTCCTGTGCCAACGATCATACCGTCAACAACTTCCCATTTAGCTTTATCATCCGGGTGGGTTTTCCAACCAGTTAAATCTTTGCCATTAAAAAGGGAAACCCATTTCTCATCTTTCGCATCAGCAGCTATTAAAGTGCTATGCAAAAGAACGGTAGAAATTAAAACTGTGAAAAACAAACGGAACACGGTGAACCTATTCATTAGATGACCCTCTTAAGAGAAAAAAGCAACTCAAAATTTAGTCTAACTGATCTTGATACAGTTGAAAAAGAAAAAGGCTCAAAGATTCAAAACCCATCGGGTTTAGTTTTAACAGGATAGTATCGCCAAAATAAAGCTGCAAGCAGTAACCCGCCACCCATCCAAGTGCTTATTGTAGGCGCATCTTTCTCCGGTGCGATCAAATAAGCCCAGACCGGGCTAAGCACTGGTTCCAACAATGTAAGAATTCCAGCTTCTTGAGGGCTTATGATTTTCAAACTTTTGGCGGTCATCAAATAAGGCAGGCCTAACTGAAAGACACCGAACATAAAAAGAATAAGCAGTTGATTCGTAGTAGGCAATGGCATCGTCATTACGAATGGCATTAAAACCAAAGCCGCAACAAGGAGATTACAAAAAGTAATCCAGGCAGGCGAAACATCATGCAGAGAGCGGATACCAGTTAGAACAAAGGCATAGGTAAGGCCGCTACCAAGTGCGATCAAAATTACCACGCCCTCCCCCGCATGCCAACCACCTATTACAATTATGATGATGCCAACCAACGCTGGAAAAACAGCTTGGATGGCTCTTAGATCAGGCTTTTCTTTCAGCAGGAATATCGAAAAAAGAACACACCAAATAAGTGATGTATACTGAAGTAGAATGGCATTTGCAGCAGACCCCATGGCAAGAGCGGTTACAAACAAGGCATTCATGATTGCAAATGAAATGGATGTAAAGACCATGCCCTTTGCAAATCTAACATCTTTTAAGCGCACAAAAAGGCTGATGCCTAGGGATGCAAATAAAACGCGAAAGAATGCCATTTGCAAAGGATGGATCTCAGGGCTAGCACCATTTTCGAACGTGGTTTGCAACCATCTTGTAAAAAATCCACTGGTGCTCCAAAGGATTGACGCAATGATCAACAAGGCTCTAGCCTTCGACAATCCAGCCGAAGACTCTGATTCTATTTGCTTAGTTGTCATGAATTATTTGTTTTCAAATCGGATTGAGGCCTGCAATTCTTCTGAAAAACCTCATACCCTGCATGTTGCATCCCTACTTTTCGATAAACTTCTTTGGCAATCAAATTATGGATTTCAACATAAAGCCTTATTGCTACAACATCCAATTGAGCCAAAGCTAACATTTCAACATGATTGAATAAAGATTTAAAAACACCCTTTCCCCGAAAACTAGGCACTACATAAACACTTTGAATCCACCAAATCCAACCATTGCGCCAGTCGCTCCACTCAAACGTAAACATCATCTGCCCAATAGAAGAACCTTTATATTCTGCAAGAAAATACGAACCTTTGGCAGAATCATTGAGGCAATTAGCAACGCCCAAGGAAACAACTTGGTCGTCAAGTACCAGTGATTCTGTTTCCAAAGCCAAAGCTTTGTTCATTTTAACAATGGAAACTACATCTTTTTGATTCGCCTTTCGAACATTTATCGACATAATTGCCTTTATGACAAGTGGGGGCGGGTTTTAATAATCATTCTATAATTTTGGAGCGCCTTTTGATGAAACTTGAATCTTTCATTCGCGATATCCCTGATTTTCCCAAACCTGGAATTATGTTTAAGGATATCACGCCTTTATTAAGCGACCCAAATGCATTTCAATCTTCGATCAACAGCCTGCAGGAATTAGTGAAATCAGTCAAAATTGATGCGATTGCTGCAGCAGAAGCTCGGGGCTTCTTATTCGCTGCACCTTTGGCACTACAATTAAAAAAACCTTTGATTCTTTTAAGAAAGCCAGGAAAATTACCCTATAAAACCCATTCTTTACGCTACGATCTGGAATATGGCAGTGCGGAATTGCATATGCACACCGATGCGTTTAAGCCAGGCGACAATATATTGCTTATTGACGATGTTTTGGCTACTGGCGGGACAATGAAGGCAGCTTGCGAATTAGTAAAAAAAGCGGGTGGGAACGTCGCAGCATGCGCCTTTTTAATAGAATTAAGTTTTTTAAAGGGAAAAGATCAGCTCCAAGGATACGAATATTTTAGCCTTGTTACTTACTAATAAAATTTTGCCTAGAGAATGAACATGTTAGATTTTTCCAAGACCGGTGGTTTGATTCCTGCGATTGCACAAGATGCCAAAACAGGCGAAGTTTTAATGCTTGCCTACATGAATGAAGAGGCTTTTAATGAAACCCTGAAAACCGGGAAAGCTGTTTATTTCAGTAGAAGCAGGAATAAACTTTGGCGTAAAGGCGAGGAAAGCGGGCATTTCCAGATCGTCAGAGAACTTTTTATCGATTGTGATGCGGATACAGTACTAGTTAAAGTTGAACAAATTGGCGGGGCTGCATGCCATGAAGGGTTTTCTTCCTGCTTTTTTCGTAAATTAAACGATGGTAAGACCGAAGTTATTGGATCGAGAATCTTTGACCCTTCAAAGGTGTATAAGAAATGAGCAACCCTAAGATTTTACGCGTGGGAATTCCTGCTGGCAGTTTGCAGGAAGCCACGGGTGATTTATTCCGCAAAGCTGGATATAAACTAACTTTTCAGTCCAGAAGTTATTACCCTTCGATTGATGACCCCGAAATTCATTGCACCTTGATCAGGGCTCAAGAGATGCCCCGCTATGTCGAAAATGGCTCGCTTGACTGTGGCCTTACCGGTTTCGACTGGGTTCAAGAAAGCCAGGCTGATGTTACTATCATGACGGAACTGGTTTTCAGCAAAGTTAGCAAAAGACCTGTCCGATGGGTTTTAGCTGTGCCCGAAAATTCTGAAATCAAAAACATCTCAGACCTTAAAGGCAAACGCATTGCAACCGAGGTGGTCAATATCACCAACCGTTGGCTTGCAAGCCACAAGGTCGAAGCTCAAGTGGAATTTAGTTGGGGCGCAACCGAAGTCAAACCTCCAAGATTCGCTGATGCAATTGTCGATGTAACTGAAACAGGAAGCTCATTAAGGGCTAACCAGTTAAGAATTGTTGCAGAACTTCTCGAAAGCACGACCCGCTTCATTGCAAATAAGGCTGCTCACGAAGATTCTTGGAAACGTAAGAAAATGGACGACATGGTGCTAATGCTGAAGGGTGCTTTGGCAGCAGAGGGCAAAGTCGGGTTAATGATGAATGTGCCTCAGAGTTCCTTGGAAGAAGTATTAAAAATATTGCCTGCTCTGCAAAAACCCACTATTTCTTCTCTGTCAGATCCTTCTTGGGTCGCATTAAACACCATCCTAGATGAAAGCGTTGTTAGGCATATAATTCCAAAATTAAGCTTGGCAGGGGCCAAAGGAATTGTGGAATACCCTCTTAACAAAATCATTGAATAAAACATAAAAATAGCATTCACCGCAGACTTACATCAGCCAATCACCCCTTATGGCAGATTGAATAACTGGTAAAAGAGATTTCAGAATTTGGGCCAGATGTTCTTATTCTGGGTGGAGATTTGGAAGAATCAGTTCAGGATTTCGAAAAATGTCTGCGTCTCTTTCGAAAATCTTTTACCTGCCCTTTGCTTGTTTACCTTGGGAATCACGACTTATGGGTACGAAGATTTAGCGACAGTAAAAAATTATGGTTTGAAGAGTTACCTAAAATCACCAAGGATTCAGGATGCACTTGGCTTGAGGGTAGTTCTTATGTGCAAAATGGCATTGGGATTGCGGGTACCATTGGCTGGTACGATTATTCTGCAGTAGATTCTGGGATTACTCACTCTGAGTTGCATTTTGCCCAAGAAAAATTCAATTTCAATAGTGGCGCATTAATAGTTGATTGAGAATGGTCGGATCCTGAATTTGCGATGCGGGTTTCGGGCCCCTTCTTGGATCAATTAAACGCTTTGAATAATAATCCTGCGGTTCATAACATCATTGCTGCAACTCATTTCCCGATATTAGAAGAACAAATGCACCGGGATGTTCACAAATCAGGCTGGGCCTTTTCCAATGCCTACGCTGGAAACCTCACCTTGGGTAAGCAAGTTCTTAAAATAAAGAAGTTAAATCAAGTATTGAGCGGACATACCCATATTAGCAAAAGCGGCTCAACATAATGAAACACTATAAACTCCGCATTTTGTCAAGTATTAGAAGCAGATTATCAAAAACCCGCCATGATAGGTCTTGCAATTTAAAGCACAAATCGGCCATTAAGGAAGAGTGAAAAATTAGAGTTCAAAATAGGTTGGCTTTACCCAACTAACCTATCTGGCAATTATCGTAAAAACTTTGCTTTTCACTTAAGCGTGACAAATTAACACGCCGATATAAAACTGTGGCGGTGTAAAAGGATTTACACCCAAAGAAACTTTGCTCTGGCAATGGAGTTGCAAGGGAATGTACCGCTGGTTAGGCCAATTGGCCGCCAACCACCCTTGGAAGATCTGTTTAGCGTGGCTTCTATTTGGAGTTACCGCAGCATTTCTAGCACCCTCTTGGGAAAAAAACTCCCAGGACGATGATATTCGCTTTCTGCCTGCTCGTTGCGACAGCGTCCGCGGATACAAACTCTTAGAAGAAGCCTTCCCGAACGACATTTTTGCAAGCAAAGTCATATTCCTTGTTGAAAGAAAACAAGGCCCTTTCACTCCTGAAGATTACACTTATCTCGATCAAGCCGTTACTGCAATCAAGCAATTGGCAAAGGATGAACCCGATCTGCAAATCGGAAAGGTCCTTTACGAAAAAGAACCTGTAATAGGAAAAAAACTTAAAAGCATCGATGAAACTTGCACCTTGGTGCAAATTTGCCTGGCTACGCCTTTCATGGCTAACCAAACGCGTTTAACAGTCGATAAAGCTGAGAAAGTATTTAGAGAACATTTTCCCACCCAAGAAGGTGGGGCGGTTCAAATTAAAGTAACCGGTATCGCTGCAGTAGGTAGAGATTTAATTAGCGCTGGTGCATCCAGCCTGGATAGTACAACTCTAGCCACGATTCTATTGGTGATTGTAACCTTGTTATTCGTATATAGGGCCCCTGGACTAGCGATCATACCGTTAATCACCATCGTTCTATCCGTTTGGATTGCACTCAATTTATTAGCGCTCTGCACCTTGATCAAAGGTTTTCACCTGATGAATATCAGCAAGATATTTGCCATCGTGATGCTTTATGGTGCAGGCACTGATTATTGCCTATTCCTGATTAGCCGTTACCGTGAAGAATTATGCAATGGTTTAAACCCCAAGGACGCAATCGCTGCTGCGGTTGAGCATGTGGGGCATGCCATTGTTGCTAGTGCAGGAACGGTAATATGCGGGCTAAGCTTAATGATACTGGCGGAGTTTGCCAAGGTTCGTTGTGGCGGGCCTGCAATCGCATTAGGCTTGACTGTTGCATTATGCGCATCGTTAACGCTAGCGCCTGCTTTACTAAGGCTATGTGGTCAATTGGCGTTCTGGCCTGGAAAACTACCTGTTGCAATTGCTCCGGAAAAAGAACATGCCGCTTGGTTCCGCTTTGGCGATATGGTTGTTTCCCACCCAATTAGGGCCTTAGCGGTGATTACCGTTGCACTCGTGCCCCTTGCAATCATTGGCCTTCAAGTAACGCCCAATTACAACACCACAGGTGAGCTATCTAGAAAAAGCCAAAGCGTTCTTGGATTACAAGCAATACAAGAACATTTTACTCCAGGCGAACTTGGGCCTGTAATTGTGCTACTTGAGTCTAATAAGCCTTGGGACAACCAAGAAGGCAAAAGACTTTTAAGCCACTTGAGTCAGGGTTTTCTAAAACTTTCCGGGGTTTCCGAAGTACGAAGTTTAACTCAACCTCTGGGCCTGCCTGTTAAAGAACCAAAGGGCATTAATGAAGATGCGCAGGGCATCCTTAAAAAGCTCTGGTCCAATGTGTTGGCTGGAGTTGATGACCAGATCATGCGGGTTGCACGCGAATATTATCTGGCAACTCTTGTAAACCGCGAAGGGCGCGAAAAAAACAAACTTAAATATATCACAAGGCTCGAAGTTGTTCTTAAAACTGACCCCTTCGAACTTGCGAGCCTGCCTACTTTGGATAGTCTTCGTTATTGGGCTAGAGAACAATTGCCTATCGCTGCTGGCAGATCCAGGGTTATCAATGCTGAAATTTATGGCCTTACTGTTGCTGCACAGGATATGTCCACCGTTACTGAATCCGACCGATTTAGAATCAACTGGATGGTTCTCGTTGGTATCTTCCTTATATTGCTCTATCTGGTTCGAAGCCCATGGCTTGCAGCTTATCTGCTTGTTACCGTTCTTTTCAGTTATTTTGTCACCCTTGGCGCAACCGCATTGATGGCTCACTGGTACGATGGTAGAGCTATCGGAGAACTTGATTGGCGCGTGCCTTTCTTCTTGTTTATTATCCTTGTGGCTGTTGGCGAAGATTACAACATATTCCTAATCACCCGAATGATTCAAGAAAAAGAGATTCACGGCGCAGTTGAGGGAACACGAAAGGCCTTGGCGCTTACCGGGGGAACGATCACCTCGTGTGGACTAATCATGGCGGGCACATTTGCAACCCTAATGCTTGCAGGATTAAACACCTTGTTTCAGATAGGATTTGCTCTGGCATTTGGTGTTTTGCTTGACACTTTTATTGTAAGACCAATTTTAGTGCCTGCATTCACAGTGCTTATTTGGAAGAAGCTTGAAGGTTCAGAAACCGCAAAAATCCATCGACTTCGTTATCGCGAAAAATTGCGTAAGGCAGTATAAAAAAAGCGCACATCTTTAATTAAAGGTGTGCGCTTCATTTTTTTTATTTTAACAAACTACTTTGCAGCAGTCTTTTTGTTCATAATTTTGCTGAGTTGGGACTTCAATCTTGAAGCCTTATTAGCATGCATGGTTCGCTTTGCTCCAGCTTTATCAATCTTACTTGATGCAAGATTGAACTGCTTTTGCAATTCTTCAGCCGAACCTTCAGATGCATTCCTTACATTTTTTACAAGCAAGGTAATGTCACGAAGAGCAGCACGGTTAAGTGCACGCCTTTTTTCGGACTTGCGCAAGTTCTTCTTGGCACTGCTCGTGTGAGGCATAGAAACTCCTGTCAATCGATTAGCGGGTCAAAAATATTCGTCAAGTAATTAGTTTAATAGCAACAATAGCAAGCGACAAGGGTCATGAACGCAATTCTTACCACTCTAGGGAGTGGACTTTTGTCCACGCCTTCATGTTTTCTTCGAGTAGCGGTTCCTTATTGGTTATAAAAACACTCAGCAAATCGTCCTCGGAAACCAGCGAATTAAGCCACTTCGATTTACCTTGTAAGTCTATTGGCAGATTAAACTTAGGGCCTCCTCGCTGAGACTCAACCAAGGATTTAATTTTTGATTCTTTTACTTCTAGCAAATGAGATAAATCAATTGAAATCGAAATAAACCCTTTGATTTCCTCGGAGCGCACAGTTTCTTTTAAAACACTTAAAACATTTTTTACATACAGGGTTACTTCATCATCGGTCAGTGATTTTCCTGGAAAAATATTCTCGAGAAGATCGGGTAGGCCTTTGGGAACTACGATCAAGCGTGCCTTTTCCAACAAGAAACCCGCACCCAAATTAACTTTCATTTCTTCGTTTTGCCTTCGCTCGATTTCAATTTTCCTTATAAATGCCCGCTTTTGTATCCCCGCACTTATCCCCAAACGAACCAAGCTTGGCAACCTGGCACCAAATTTATCTAAAATCCCTTTTCGCACACAGGCCTTAGCAAGCTTATCGAGACGCAGGGATATTTTATCCAAGACATTTCGATCCACCTTATTGGCTAAAGAATTACCCTGAGGTTTGGCCACTTGGGAGAACGCCCAATTACGCGTGTTTTTAGCTAAATAAGCAAAAGTCGACCTTAGAGAAGGATCTACATCGCCCACCTGATGCCAATGCATTTTAAGCATCTTGGGGCAAGCCTCAATCCAAGCGTCCAGAAAGGCCCGAGTAAGGTTCAATGATTTTTCTTTATTGATTTGTATTTCAGGTCGAAACAAAGGGCTATAATTTAATCCCCTGAACCAACCCGGGGCACTAGGAAAATTCAAATGCAGTACACCCAAAACCCCAGAAGTCTCTAAGCACACATCCATAACGCTCAACGCATTTTTTAAAAGTTTTGTATCGATTCTAGGTTGCTCTAACGCTAAATATTCTGCACCTTCAAAATGAATTTGTTTTGATGCGAGATTTTTTATGTTTGAAATGAATTCTTTTGGACTCTGCAAAACCATATCGAGCCAATCTTCTTTAACCCACGAAGTCGCCAGAAGCCCATCCGGGAAGGTGATACCCTCCATCTGAATCCAGCCTTCTTGAATTCCCGCAGCGAGGTCGGGAGTTAGAACCGAATTCAGCATTTTATGGCGGTTGAATTCTTGAGGTGTTTTAACATTTTTGCTAGGAAACAATTCAGTCCCTAATTCTAAAGAACCAGAATCAAATTCAGCTTTATAGGCAAATTCAGGGTATTTCAGAGCAATATCGGGGTGCCCAAATTCTCGAACCGTTCGAGTCACTGCAAATATTATATCTTCCTGCTTTAATGTAGCACCAGGGTTTTCTGATGCCAGAAAATACGATGTTGCATCTGCCAATTCTCTTGCAAGAAAAGGATCAGGCTTACCCAACATTACTCCCGTTTCATATAAGTCTTTGCAGATATGATCTTCTTGGAATGGCACTAATCTGCCATCCTTTTTTATAATCCAAGCGGGCAAAGGTGGGGCATCTGGGTGCTTCATCAAGACTATAATAGGATTCTATCGATCAAGTGGTAAGGAAAGAAATCCTTCGACCAGACACCTTGACAGCTAAACACTAGTTGTGCCAATCTTTATGATTGCGAATCATTTAGTTTTTTAAGCAGGCACAAGGAAGTGCAAATGGCATCAGCTTCATATGGATGTTTATCATTGGTAATCCCTGCATACCGGGAAGAAAAAGGTATTGGCAATGCAATCATTGAAGCAGAAGAAGCTTTATCTTTGTTAAATCTGAGCGATTATGAAATTCTAATAATTGATGATGGCAGTTCGGATGCAACTTTTGAAGCTGCCTCGCAAATGGCCAGCCTTTATTCGCACACAAAAATCATCAGACATGAAAACAATCAAGGATACGGTGCAGCCCTTCGTACGGGATTCGAGGCGGCTCGTTTTGAATTCGTGGCATTTACCGATGCTGACTGCCAATTTTATCTTGAAGACCTTTCTAATTTACTTGAAGCAATCAAAAGTTCGGACATCGCTGCAGGATATCGATTTGACAGACAAGACCCGAAGTTGCGTATCTTTTTATCCAAAGGCTACAACTTTTTAGTGCATTCTCTTTTAGGGACTGGCGTTAGAGATTGTGATTGCGCATTAAAGATATTTCGAAAATCCGCTCTTAATAAAATCCTTCCCGATGCTAAAAACTTTTTCGTCAACACCGAGATGTTTCACAAAGCTGCTTGCAACGATCTGATCATCAAGGAAGTGCCTGTAAGGCACAGATTGCGTTATGCGGGAAGTAGCAAAGTGGGCTGGATGGAAGTTCCCAAAACTTTAAAAACGCTTATCCCGTACGTTTTTAGCAATCATTTTTTCAACGGCCCGGAACAAACACCTCCTTTTAAAGCTTGGAAGAAAAGTGAGAGGCTGGCGTATTTTTCAGGTGCTATGATGTTGCTCATTTTTTCCGCACTATTATTCGCATCGAGTCTCCGGGCGCCTCTGCTAGAACCTCAGGAAGCTAGGTATGCAGAAGTTCCCAGAGAAATGCTCCTTCAGAACGAATGGGTTGTGCCTTTGCTTCATGGCAAACCCTACTTGGATAAGCCTCCTCTTACCTATTGGGCCGTGATGGGCCTTTATCAAATCTTTGGTGTTCACGATTGGGCAGCAAGATTACTTCCATGCTTTGCAGGTATTGCTTCAGTTTTTGTTTTGGTTTTTTGGGGAATTAATGCAAAGGCTCATTGGGAAGGACTGATCGCAGGATTTATTTTATGCCTTACCAACAGATTTATTTATTTAGAACGAATGCTGGCCCCAGACACACTACTCTGCTTATGGGTCACTTTAGGATTATGCCTCGGATTTCTAGCTTGCAATCAAAAGAAAATTAATCTTTTCTGCTGGCTGGGCTTCGGTATTTGCATGGGCTTGGGCATTCTTACCAAAGGCCCCGTCGCAATCATTCTTTTGGCTTTGCCCGTCGCATTATGGACATTCCTTGACCAACGCGCTTTTAAGCCTGGAATAAAATCTTGGTTGGTACCGATCACCACTGCGATTTTAATTTCAATTCCTTGGCAGGTTGCGATTGCGTTAAGAGAACCTGATTTCTTTCAGCATTTTTACATCGGCCAGAACGTTCTAAGATATGTCGCACCTTATGACCACGAGGAGCCCTTCTGGTTTTTCCTACCTCAATTGCTATTCGGCATGATGCCATGGATTTTTATTCTGCCTGGACTGGTAATCTCGTTGTTTCAAACAAAAACAAGTAAGCAGCAATTAGGATCCTTTGCGGGATTTGGATTGTTGACGGGATTGGTCATATTATTCTTTTTTTCGATGGGATTAAGCAAGAGGCCGATATATCTTTTGCCTGTATTGCCGCCCCTTGCAATCGCCCTTGGTTGTCAAGTCCAGGCGATTATTTGCCCGAAAAACGAAGGGCTTTTTTGGAAAACATTGTTAACCCCTGTTTCAAATGGTGCATTTAACTTCTTGGGTATCCTTCTTTTAGCAGGATTTGGCGTTTCTTTTGCAGGTATGTTTCGGGGGATTTTTAAGCCAGGCACCGGATTTACTCTTGGATTTATTTTTCTGACGGGCCTATGCATCTGGATTATTCTTAAAGCTGGAAAACCAGAAAGAAAACTTTCCTTCGCAGTCACTGCTGGAGTTCTTTTCTTAACGCTTTATGCTGGAATCAGGGAAATTCTCCCAGCTTACAACCATATATTTTCATTGCGGGGGCATCTTAGGGCCCACCTTAAAGCGGAAAAACAATTGCCTTCACTCGTTGTTTGTTACCCGCATTTATGGGATTCTGCTCCGTTTTACCTCCCCGATGCAGAAGTCGTTTCTTTCTCCAGAAATGAAAAATCCTTGTTGCTCAAGTTTCTTAATGAAAGGCCAAACACTCTGCTTCTTATAAAATCAGGGAAGGACAGAAAAGAATTGGTGCAAGAGTTACCCGAACACTTGGAATTTTATGCGGGTGTTCAACCAGGGACCGTTACGGTAGGATGGGTAAGGAAAAAGTCGTCCGATGAGCTGATAGGGAAATTGGTACCTTAATTATTACGGTTCTACATATTGACCGAAACTACCAATCCCTTCTAGACTTGCATAATTGAACAGCGTCCACATTGTTGTATACTTTCGTTTTTTCTGAGGAGTGGCGCGATGCCCGTGCAGACAAGCTTTCTTGACCGATTAATTGAATTTTTCAGCTCTTTCCCCGAAATGGTTGGCAAATTACTGCTTAGCATATTAGGCGATAGCAACGAACGATATGTCCGATCTCTTGGTTTTGTTCGTTCCAACAAACCCGATAGCGTTCCGAAAATCACGCCAGGCACTATTCTTGCCAAAATCAACGATGTTGAGCCTGAAATGCTGGCTCTAAGCGATGATGAGCTAAGGCAAATGGCAACCAAACTTCGCGCTAGGCTTGCACAAGGCGAAACCTTGGATTCGCTTTTACCGGTTGCTTTTGCTGCCTGTAGAGAATCTGCCCGAAGATCCAAGAACATGAGGCACTTCGATGTGCAGATGCTTGGTGGTATTGTCTTGCATCGGGGTAACATCGCAGAAATGGTTACCGGAGAAGGCAAAACTTTAGTTGCAACTTTGCCTGCAGTATTAAACGCCATTGAAGGCAAAGGCGTTCATGTAATCACCGTAAATGATTACCTTGCTAGGCGTGATTGCGAGTGGATGCTACCCATCTACCGCGGGGTCGGTTTATCTGCAGGGTTCATACAAAGCGACATGGATCCAGTTCAAAGGCGCGAAGCTTACGAATGCGACATCACCTACGGCACCAACAGCGAATTTGGTTTTGATTACCTACGCGACAACATGAAACCTGCGCGATGGGGCGATAGTAGTTACGATGCCTATGGCCAGCAATGTCAGAAAGGGCTTCATTTTGCAATTATTGATGAGGTGGACAACATCCTTATTGATGAAGCGCGAACTCCTCTTATTATTTCCGGTCAAGCATTCAGCGATCTTCGCAAGTACACCAAAGCAAACGAAGTCGCTGTTCGACTTGCAGACCTGCAAAGAAATGCCACTAAAGATTCTGCTGAAGCAGGGTTCTTAAACGGACCGTTTTTCGAAGTCAAAGAAAAAGAACATACTTGCCATCTTACCGATGATGGTATTCGCAAAGCAGAAGAGCTTGCTGGTGTTGAAAGCTTTTACACTGCAGGAAACATGGAATGGCCCCATCTCATTGATAACTCCCTAAAGGCCCACCATCTTTACAAAAAAGACAAACAATATGCTGTTATGAACCACCCGGAATCGGGCGAGATGAGCATCGTTATTATCGATGAATTCACTGGCCGTCTTATGGTTGGCAGGCAATGGTCCGATGGTTTGCATCAAGCTGTCGAGGCCAAGCATTATCGTGAGGGTGTTAAAATCAAGGAAGAAACTCAGACCTTGGCAACCATTACCTTGCAGAACTTCTTCAAGCTTTACAAAAAGGTTTGCGGGATGACAGGCACTGCGATGACCGAAGCGGATGAATTCTGGAAAATCTACAAGCTTGAAGTTTTCGCAATCCCTACAAACAGGCCTTTAATTCGCATAAATCATGCGGACACCGTATTCCGTAGCGAAAAAGAAAAATGGAAAGCAGTGGTCGAAGAGGTTGTTGAAGTTCATCAAACAGGCAGGCCCATCCTTATTGGCACCACCGATGTTGATAAATCCATCAAGCTTAGCGAACTCTTGAAACGAAAAGGTATCAAGCACGAACTTCTTAACGCACTTCCCGAACACGCTGCACGCGAATCGGAAATCGTTTCTCAAGCAGGAAGAATTGGCGCACTAACCATTGCGACAAACATGGCTGGGCGCGGTACCGACATTATTCTCGGGGGAAATCCCGAAGCTATGGGTTGGGCCGTTCTTAAAACTAAATATGCATCCCGATTGGAAGTACCTGAAGACGAGTGGAAAATCATCATTACGGACATCGAAACCAAAGAAAAGACCAAAGAAGAAGGACGCAAGGTTAAAGATTTAGGCGGCTTACATATCGTTGGAACTGAACGACATGACTCACGCAGAATTGACAACCAATTGCGTGGTCGAGCAGGCAGGCAGGGCGACCCAGGTTCCAGCCGTTTTTATCTTTCACTTCAAGATGATCTCATGCGTATTTTCATGGGCGAATGGGTTGCAAATGTTTTAACTAGATTGGGTATGGAAGAAGGCCAGGCTATTGAAAGCCCAATGGTCAGCAGGCAGATACAAAAAGCTCAGAAAAAAGTTGAGGAAAGACATTTCGAAAGCAGAAAACATCTCCTCGAATACGATGAGGTCATGGACACCCAGAGGCGCAGGGTTTACGGGTATCGCCAAGAAATCTTAAACGACACCAATTGCAAGATTCGAATCCTTGAGATGATTGCGCATCAAATTAAAATGGCAATCGATCGTTTCCTAGATCGCAAATATGGTGCGGATAGTTTCGCGCAATATGCATCCGACAAACTGGGCGTGGAATTCAAAGGCTCGGACTTTGACCGGTCCACTTTTGAAGAAGCAGAACTTTACGCCAAGAATAAGGCACACTCGGTCACCCTCACCCAGCTCCAGGATTTCATCGAAGAAAATCTTGGATCGGATGATGAAAGTGAATGGAACTGGCAAGCTCTTACCAATCAGGTTAACAAGCGCTGGGAACTTGAAAACGCTGAGAAAACCCTTAAATCCGTTGGCAAAAGCGATCTTGTTGAATATCTTGCCCAGCAAACAGAAGACTCTGTTGAAAAAATAAGCCTTCAAGAAGGCTCTATTTTACTGCAATCTAAATGGGGCCTTGCATCTTTGTTAAACTGGATGAAATTAAAGTTCCAGATCGATGTTCCTGAAAGCAGCCTTACGAATCAACCTTCCCCCGAAGTTGAAAAAATACTGGTTGGGAAAGCCAAGGAGCTTTATCGCCAAAAAGAAATTACATTCCCTGTTGCTGCGGGCATGGCTAAATTTATGAATGAAGGCCCCGCCTCTCAGGCTGTTCCCGGAAGCCAAAAATATAATCGTGAAGGCTTATACAGATGGGCCCAATCCAGATTCCATCAGTTTGCTAACGATCTTTCTGAAGAAAGTTTCCGCACTCTTTCTCGTGCTGAAATACAGCAATTACTAGTTCTGGTCAGTTCTAAAGCCATGCCCGAAATTGGTCAGGCTGATATCGACCATAAACTCGGAGAGGCATTTCATGGCACACAGGTTTCCGAAGAGGGCGATGCCAAAGATCTTTGCGATTACATGCGCACACAACTCCAAATCGAAATTCCTACAGAAAAGCTGACTGGCGTTTCGCAAGATGCTGCTAGGCAGATCATGTGGAATGTCTTTGATGATCACTATCGCCCTGAAATGCGCATCATGGAACGTGGATTGGTTCTTGCCCAACTTGATAGTACTTGGAAAAATCATCTTTATGTGATGGATCATTTACGATCCACCGTAGGATTACGAGGCTATGCCCAAGAAGACCCAAAGACTGTTTACAAACGCGAAGGCATGAAAGAATTTGAAGCGATGTGGGAAGGCGTTGAAGAAAGAGTCAGCGAAATTGTTTTCCGCATGGAAGATGCTGATGAAGTCCAAGATACTGTTTGGGTTATCGGGTCTGCTGTCCACGAAGCTGCCCCGAAGCTTCAAGCTCCGGAAGCTCAATCAGGTGGCGCTCCCGAAGAGATCAAACAAGATAAAAAGGTTGAAACTATCAGGAACTTTGGCGAACGAATCGGCAGAAATGACCCCTGCTCTTGTGGTAGTGGCAAAAAGTTTAAAAACTGCTGTATGCGCACTAATGCGGTTTAGCACTGCATCTTGTATGAAAGGAATTTAGGGAAGGAATCCCATGACCCTCTTTATAAATTCCTTTTATTTCCTAGCACTTATTCTCGCCTCGCCCTGGATTGTTTGGCGTTTCTGCTGGAAGGGCCGTTCCTTCCATAATTTTCGCACTCGGTTTACCGGTAATGTTCAAAGCCTTAGCGCTTCTGCCAATCAAAAAACCGTTTGGTTTCATGGCGTGAGTGTTGGAGAAATCCACCTCCTACGCCAAGTAGTTTCTACCATTCAAACTTCCAAGCCTGATTGGTTTGTCGTGGTTTCTTCATCCACAGACAACGGGCTTTTGGAAGCACAGAAGTGCTTTAAAGGCATTCCTGTAATTCTTTTCCCTTTGGATTTCTCTTGGGCTATCAACAAAGCACTTTCCCAGATCAAACCTGATCTTATTGTTTTGGCAGAAAGCGAAATTTGGCCCAACTTCCTTCATTGTTGTAAAGCTAAAGATATTCCTGTTGCAGTAATTAACGGCAGAATGAGCCCACGAACTCAGGCTCGCTATCTAAACTTCCCCTGGGTTGCCAAGTCTTTCTTTTCAAAAATTAGTGCCTTTGCTCTTCAAAACATTGAAACCGAAAAGTTCCTGCATCGCATCGGGGTTTCACCAATTTCAACCAGAGTCACTGGGTCTATCAAATTTGATGGCGTAACTTTTTCCCGCAACGATCCTAACATCGAAAAATTCAGATCAATGTTTGGTATCAAACCTAATGAACTTGTCTGGGTTGCTGGCAGTACGCAAGATCCTGAAGAGCAATATCTACTTAACGCTTACATCGTATTAAAAAAAGAATTCCCCCTATTAAGGCTGATTCTTGTTCCTAGGCAGCCCGACCTTTTTAACCAAGTTAGAAAGCAAATTGAACTTACTGGATTACCTTTTAAAAACAGATCTGATCTTGGTCCCACAGTAGCGCCTGACGATTCCATTATTCTTGTCGACACTTTAGGTGAACTTCGCTTTGTCTGGGGCTTGGCAGATATTGCTTTTGTTGGTGGCAGCATGGACGGGAAAAGAGGCGGGCAGAATATGATTGAACCTGCAGCCTATGGCAGCGCTGTTTTCTTCGGAGATAAAATTTGGAATTTCAAGCAAGTTGCCCAGCAACTTATTCAAGCAGGTGGGGCTTCCATGATTTCTTCCCCTACTGTTCTTGAATCCACCGCTAGAAATTTGCTTGCCAATGAATCTTTAAGAATACAAATGGGCCACAATGCCAAAGATTTTGTTATCTCTCAACAAGGCGCTACTGCTAAAACTATTCTTATGCTTGAAGACTTCCTTTGCCAAGATTCACGCAATCTGGCAGCATAATCTCTGTGATCAGGGTTATTCTTTGTGGACAATAATTCGAATCTAGCTTGGATCAATGGCAACTTTATCCCACAATCTGAAGCGGCAATTACGCTTCATGATGCTGGGTTTGTCATGGGCGCCACCGTCACGGACATGAGCCGTTCTTTTGCGCACAAACCTTTTATGCTCAAGGAACACATCCAACGTTTCATGGCTCATTGCGAAGCTTGTTTTATCATCATTAAAAAAAGTGAAGTAGAATTCATAAAAGCTGCTGAAGAATTGATTGAAAGAAACTGCCTGCTTCTAAAACCTAATGAAGATCTGGCCTTGGTACTTTTGGCAACGCCCGGCCCGATTGGGTTTTATCTTGGTGAACCAGGTGGCGCAGGGGACAGTTTACCTACTTTGGGGATGCACACTTTCAAACTCCCCTTTCATCGATACCGCCCTTGGGTTGAAAATGGTGTTGAATTACTCACCAGTTCAATTTTGCAGCCTTCACCTTTATCCATTAATCCTTCCATCAAACAGCGTAGTAGAATGCATTGGTGGATTGCTGAAAGGGAAGTTAAAAAACGATCAGCAACAGCAATGGCTTTATTGCTTGATGAAAATGGCTTTCTGACAGAAACTGCGTCTTCGAATTTAATAATTCTTCAAGATACTTCCAAAAGTGGTGTAGACCTCAAGATTTTAACCCCGAAGCCTGACAAAGTTTTGGATGGCATCGGCCTGCGCATAGTTAAATCGTTTGCCAGGGATTGTGGATTTTCTTGGATTGAAGCTGATATTTTGCCTGCAGATGTTAAGCCTGCAGATGCAGCTCTGATTACCAGCAATTCTTTTTGTTTTGCACCCGTAAAAAGCCTTAATGGAATCCAGCTTAGTCGATTTAAGTGGTTTAATGAAAAACTACTTGGCTATTGGCAAAAACAAGTACATTTAGATTTTCACGACCAGATTCTAAAAAACTTGTAGACATCGCCATTCCTTCCAATTACTTTATCTGAGTATTTCCTAATTGTTATAGTATGACGAGTTAGGTTTAAGTTTCGGCTCGTTGCCGAGATACTTTCTTAAAATTCTTGTTTCTTTCAAGACAAGTTATTGCCATGATGTGGCTCAAGTATCAATTGTTTAGAAACAACTTTGAGTGATTAGTAAGGAAATTATGATGATGAAGCTTTTTTCACGGAAGACAAAACCATTTGCCCCCAGAGGGCTTTGGATGATGGTAGGGTTTCTTGCTTTGGGCCTTATGGGCGCTAGCGGCATTGGCACTGGAGGAACCGGCGAGGGCGGTGACAATTGGCACCCCTTCGGCCTTTTCAGCAGTGATTCTAACTTCACTACATTCGAAAAGATCGCACTTGTTGTTAATCTATGCGTTGCTTTATCTGGGCTCTTTTACGCTAAAATCCTTGCAAACTATGTTAACAGCCAACCTAATGGCACCCCTGTAATGCAGGAAATTGCCAAGGCTGTCCGCGAAGGCGCAAACGCTTATCTTTCCAGACAATTTAAAGTTATTATCTGGCTCATTTTAATTCTTGCTGCTGTTCTTACTGTTACCAAATGGCCTTGGCACGAACCTGATAACAACACCGAAAAGCAAATCGCTATCGGCCGTGGTATCGCATTCCTTATGGGTTCTATTTTCAGTGCAATGGTTGGTTATTTCGGTATGAGCATGGCAACCATTGGAAATCTTAAAGTTGCAACTGCTGCACGCTCTAGAGAAAACGGCTTCGGCATGGCCCTGCAGATTGGTTATCGTTCCGGAACCGTAACGGGCATGTTAACCGATGGCCTTGGCCTTCTTGGTGGCACGCTTATTTTTCTTTACTATGGTGAAAAAGCCTTCGAAGTTCTTCTAGGCTTCGGATTTGGTGGCACCTTGCTGGCATTATTCATGCGAGTTGGTGGTGGTATTTACACCAAAGCTGCTGATGTTGGTGCAGATCTTGTTGGTAAAATCGAAGCTGGTATTCCTGAAGATGATCCAAGAAATGCTGCAACAATTGCTGATAATGTTGGCGATAATGTTGGCGATTGCGCAGGTATGGCTGCAGATATTTTCGAAAGCTATGAAGTTACCATTGTTGCAGCTCTTATTTTAGGTCTTGCTAGCTTTGGCCACATGGGGGTTATCTTCCCTCTTTTGGTTCACGCCATTGGTGTTATTGGAAGTATTATTTCAACCTCGCAAGTCAAAGCTGAAAAATCTAAAGGTGTTAAGGCAGCCATGGCTGCTGTTACCAACGGGTTTTGGTTGGGTGCTGTAATCAGCGTTATTGCTATCTGTGCCTTGGGGGCATTGTATCTTCGCCCTACTCCAGAATATTTGATCGGTGAATCAATAAAACGCGGGCTTTATACTGAACCAAGCTTTGTTGAAAGCCTGACAAAGGCCAACCCCGGGTCAACTCTGGTACCCCTAGTTATCAAATCCAGGGATGAACTGAAAAAACTTGATTCCGTCTCCCGTGATAAATATTCTGCAGATCGTGAAAAATATGTTGCTGATTTGACTTCGATCTGGAAGAAATCCACTCCAGAAAACCAATCTTTAATTGCTCTCAAGAAGGACTTGCCTTTAGAAGGCGGCAGTACAACCACTATGGTTAGGATTGCTCAAACATACATGCCTCTTTATGTCGGTTTTGATTATCGACCTATCTTGACATGCTTGATTGGTATCGCCTTGGCTCTTGCACTTCACTGGTGTACAGATTACTGGACCAGCACCGAACACGATCCCGTCAAACAACTGGCGAAGTCTTGTCGTACTGGGCATGCAACCAACATCATTTCCGGTATTGCACTTGGTTATGAAAGTGCGGTTTGGTCTGTGTTGATTATTTCGGTCGCTCTTCTCGGGTCTGTTTTGGTCTACAGCGGCACCAACCCAATCTTTATTGCTTATGGTGTTGCAATGTGTGGTATCGGCATGCTTACCCTTACAGGCAACATCATTAGTATGGATGTTTTTGGGCCTATTGCTGACAACGCAAACGGTATTGGTGAAATGGGTTACAATCGTGACCAGAACAACCAACCTTTACCTCCTGAAGATCCTAACTACATGAATGAAGAAGATTATAAAATTGCTCGTCAGACCCTTGCAGATCTTGATGCCGTGGGGAATACCACCAAGGCTATTACCAAGGGTATTGCTATTGGTTCTGCTGTTCTTGCTGCAGTCTCGTTGTTTGCCAGCTTTATCGCTGTCGTAGCAACAGGAAAAGGCGAAGACGCTATCACCACGCTGACTGCTGCTGAATTTGCTGAAGGGGCTGCCAAGCTCAATCTTGCTGATTCTTATGTTTTCATCGGTATGCTTTTGGGTGGTGCGGTTCCTTTCCTTTTCAGCAGTATGACTATCCGAGCAGTTGGTCGCGCTGCTTTCTTGATCGTTCAAGAATGTCGTGCTCAATTCCGTGATAAAGAAATCTGGGCTGGAACGAAAAGGCCAAACTACGGCAGAGTAGTCGATATTTGTACCAGTACTGCTCAGAAAGAACTCGTTGGACCTGGTTTATTGGCGATCTTTGCCCCTGTCGTTGTTGGTTTTGCCATGGGGCCTTATGCCCTTGGCGGATTCCTTGCTGGTATGATTCTCATTGGCCAGATGCTTGCCGTTTTCATGGCTAACGCAGGTGGTGCTTGGGATAACGCCAAGAAAACTATCGAAGACCAACCTAAAACTTCAACCTCTGGAAAGGGTTCTGAAGCTCATAAGGCTTCGGTTACAGGCGATACGGTTGGCGATCCTCTTAAAGATACCGCTGGCCCTGCTATCAACCCTCTTATCAAAGTTATGAACATGGTTAGTCTTTTAATTCTACCACTGGTTATGAATTACAATCTTAAAGATGGTAACATTGTTAGCCAACGCTACACCATTGGCCTAGCCATTCTTGGCGTTGGCTTAATAGCTGTCGCTTGGGCTTGGTGGCAATCCAACAAGGAAAGCGACGAGATGAAAGCCATTGATGAAGAACTTTCCAGAGTAGTCGCAGGGGAGTAACCAACTCTGCGGGATCTACTATGATAAATCTAGGCAGGGCAATTTATTCGCCCTGCCTTTTTATTTTTAACAAGGTGCGAACTGATGCTCTTAACATCCCTATTTGGAAATGTTTTCTACTCGCAAGCTGGGGATCATGTGGTATGGCATGCCATGCCTATTCTTCTTTTTGCACTTTGTTGCCTGGCAATTGCATATCGCTATTACAGCGCTTTTCTGGCTGCAAAAGTTGCATGTCTTGATGATTCAAAAGTAACGCCTGCTCACTTATTCAATGATGGTCAAAACTATCACCCTACTAATAGGTGGGTTTTATTTGGGCATCATTTTGCTGCTATCAGCGGGGCGGGACCACTCATCGGGCCGGTCCTCGCAATCCAATATGGTTACATGCCTGGATTGCTTTGGCTGGTTATCGGGGTATGTTTGGCAGGTGCTGTACAAGATATGTTGGTTTTAGCCGCCTCGGTTCGTAGAGGCGGAAAATCTCTTGCTGAAATTGCAAGGTTAGAACTTGGGCCTTTAGCCGGTGTTTTATCCTCGGCTGCAATTCTTTTTATCGTGATCATCGCTCTTGCTGGTTTAGGATTTGTCGTTGTAAAGGCCTTGGGGGGTGAAACTATTCCATTCCCAAAGGGCACTAGAATCGATATCCCTGCAGGCGAAAAAATCGTTCTTAACTCTTCTCGATCCAACGACAAAGAAACCATCTACAACTTCCCTCCGGGTTGCACTCTTTACTTCACAAAAACATCTGCACCTGCAAGGCGAGATGCTGAATTCCAAATCGTTCTTCCTACCACAGGTAAACTTCCAGAAATCGCCTTGGAACTTGATGGGAAGCCGATCATTCTTCCAAACGGCGGAGCACAGTTTGTTCACGGCAGTTCTTGGGGAGTATTTACAATTGCATGCACAATTCCAATTGCATTCTTTGTCGGGTTTTACATGTATAAACTACGCAAAGGGAAAGTCGTTGAAGCATCTCTTATTGGCGCAGTAGGCGTTTTAATTGCTACCGTTGCAGGCAACTGGATTCCAGGATCTGCTTTAGAACCTTATTTTTCACTGACCAAAAATCAAGCTGTCATTGCACTTTGTGCTTACGGGTTTATAGCCTCCGTACTTCCGGTTTGGATGCTACTTTGCCCCAGAGATTACATCTCAAGCTTTCTAAAAGTTGGCACCATTGCAATTCTTATTCTTGGTGTTATTGTTGCGAACCCGGCTCTCGTTCACAGGCCTTTCGAGCCAGTATTTGCCCAAGGTGGGCCAACCTTTGCTGGTGGGCTTTTTCCCTTCGTTTTCATTTGCATCATGTGTGGTGCGATTTCAGGCTTCCATGCACTCGTTGCTTCAGGCACCACTCCTAAAATGATTGGCAAAGAATCTGATGTTCGTATGATTGGGTATGGCAGCATGCTTATGGAAGGATTAGTTGGACTTGTTGCTCTTATTTCAGCTGCTTCTCTAGACCCAAAAATCTATTACGACATCAATATCGGGCTCGAGCAAGTTGATAAATGGCAACCTCAAGTCGATAAGCTTCATCAGGAACTAGGGAATGCGGGAAACCTCGAGCATCTTGACCTTTCAACCATCGAGCGCCAAGTCGGTGGCGAATCACTTCGAGGCAGAACAGGCGGAGCGGTCACCCTCGCTGTTGGCATGTCACTCATCCTTTCAAAACCCTTGAATCAGTTAGGCATTCCTTTCGACCACCTCATGAAATACTGGTTCCACTTTGCAATCATGTTTGAAGCTTTATTTATTCTAACCACCATTGATACAGGCACACGCATTGCCAGATTTTTACTCCAAGAAATGTTTGGGTACTTGCATCCCAAGTTAGGGCAAACCGACTGGCTTCCTGGATCGATTTTATCCACTTTCATCATTACCGTCAGCTGGGGTATGTTGGTTGCTACAGGATCCATTGGCACTATCTGGCCCATGTTTGGCATTGCTAACCAACTCCTTGCAGTGCTGGCACTGGCGCTAGTAACAACCGTCATGGTGAATTCAGGCAGGGGTGCTTATATTCCTTTTACTTTGATACCGATGCTTTTTGTTTCCGCAACCACTCTTACCGCGGGTGCAACCATGATGAGCGCATGGTTTCAAACACTTTCAAAAGAAGGGCAGTTTGTTGATTTATTTCCCGTAGCACTGCGTTTCGGCATGACTTTATTTGTAATGACTTCAGTAATATTCTTAGTTATTTGGGCGGCCTGCAGGTGGATTACCATTCTTACTGGCTTGGGAAAAATCGACTCTGATTCCGATTCTCTCAAACCTTAAGCTTTATTTTGGCTTGCGAAAAAGCGATAAATCTTGACGCTTGATAATAGCCCCTGCCAACCCATCTGGCCGTGGCCCCATGGTGTAAACACCGATTTTTCCTGTTGTTGTTTCAGCTACATAAAGTGCGGACTGTTCTTTTCCAACAATTCCGGTGGTCATTACAAAATGAACATTTTGTCTGGGAGGCAGATTAAATTCTTCTGCTAAATCCAGTTCCGCCCAACCTACAATCTTTCCTGAAAACCGATCGATCACGCTTCCTTGCAGTTTCCCTGACTTATAATCAAGCAACCATACGCCATCAGTTGGGGCATTCGTGCTTACCAACACCGGACCCGTTGCCATGACAAAATCTTCGTGCCTATCATTCCCCGCTACCGCTGTCGGAATATTTTTCATTCCAATAGCAAATGCAAAACCAATCATTATGCCAAACAACACCCAAACGATTCTTGATAACTCTTTCATATTGCCCTCGGTCGCTAAATGGCTTTATAAGCTAAGTAATTGTGTTAAGGTTACATGAGATACGAGAAAAACCACAATCTCAAATTATGATAACTCATGTTTAAAATGTTAAATTAAGGTGTTTACCATGAATGCAAATTACCCAGGTTGTTTTGTCATCCTTTGCGCCTTGGTTTCTTCGGGTTGCTTCCCAGAAAGCAAAGCCACTTTACCTGCCAAAGCCCCCTCCCAAGATGGGTATCTTTTCTGCATGTGGAATGTCGAAAACTTCTTTGACAACAAAGATAATCATCGAAAAACAGAGCCCGACAAAGA
>CALARU010000178.1 GCA_937888715.1 uncultured Planctomycetaceae bacterium
GGCAAGAAAGCAGAAGCATTTGCCACGGAAATAAAACCAAGAATAAGCAGAAGCAGAAGATTAGCCACGGAATGACACGGAAAAACACGGAAGGAAGAACAAGTGGAAGCAGAAGCAAAGCATTTTTACCGCGAAGACGCTAAGACCGCGAAGAGGCAAAAAGGAAGTGGAGAGTTGTGTTAAGATAATACTTTCAGTACCAGCGGACTAACATCCGCCGCTCATTAAAACATGGCAATTAAATGCATGCATTGCGATTCTGATTGCCCTGAAGGGGCAACCTATACCAGCCTAGGGCACCGCCCTAGGTACACAATCCACCGCCCTAGCCAGCCTTAATTCGCCCTTTCAGGGCTTATTTGATGGGGGATTTATTACCCGGGTTTGCGCTCCGCTTCCACCCCGGGCTATCACATTTTGCCCCTTCGGGGCTTAGGAGCCGAAAGAAGGTAGGCCCTTCGACAAGCTCAGGGCCCGGGGTTCCTTCGGTGCGGTCAGTGAGCTTGCCGAAGGGGCCGATAAAACTCAGGGACCGGAGTTCTCCTGCGGTACGCCCGTCATTCTCTGCGAATGGGAGGAATCCAGAGAGACAAGCAGCAAAAAGAATAGACCACCGTCGCTTACGCATACAGCTCTGCTTAAGCCTTACGCATCTAGCAATTCTCGTACAGGCTTGCCTTCGCTGAACTTAACGGTGCGCCCTATCGGGGTTTGATTTAACTTATCGTAATCAATGCCAAGAGCATCAAAAACCGTTGCATGAAGATCGGGCACTCGTACAGGATTTTTCACATCCGCTTTTCCTTCGGGATCAGTTTCACCGATTATGCGCCCGCCATGGATGCCACCACCCGCCAATGCAATGCTGAACCCGCTGGGCCAATGATCCCTACCCCCAGCAGGATTGATGGAAGGTGTACGCCCAAACTCGCCCATACAAAGGACCAGCGTTTTATCCAACATATTGCGCTGACGAAGATCACGAATAAGCCCGCTAAATGCAGGGTCAAGTGTCTTTAAGTTAGTCTTACAAAATTGGTGATTATTAGCGTGAGTATCCCAACCATTAAGGGTGACTTCCACACATCGCACCCCAGATTCAACCAACCTTCGTGCAGCAAGGCATCCCCTTCCAAAGGCAGTATTGCCATACAGATCTTGAACCGATTGCGGCTCAAGCGAAACATTAAAAGCTTTCAATTGTTCGGAGGTCATCATCTTAAGTGCAGCGTTTGTGGTATTTTTATGTTGAGTTTCTTCAACCCTTTTGCTGCGCCCCTTTGCAAAAGTTTGCTCCACTATTCCAAGACTTTTAAGCCTGCTCTTTTCCCGATTAGAATCCACATGAGCTTGGGCATCGGGCACTGGCCCCGCTGGATCCGTCATCTGAAACGCATCATACTTATCACCCAAGTAACCGCCTCGGGCTGGCCATTGCGATGATAATATACTCACATGCCGAGGGATTTCCGCTTTGCCTATGCTTAGCTCATGACAGGCAACTGCGCCAAGGGATGGATGAATCACTGTGGGATCAGGACGAAACCCAGTCTTCAAGTTATAGCTACCGCGTTCGTGATCGCCTTCTTTGCTGATCATAGAACGAATCAACGAAACCGAACCCATCTCTTCCGCTAATCGCTCAAAGCCACTTGCAAGATAAATGCCTTTTACTGCGGTGGCGATTTTAGTTGTACCCCCTGCGATAGTTGAATCAGCATGAGGATCAAAAGTTTCAAGTTGGCTGGGCCCGCCCTGCAACCACAACACGATTACAGCTTGTGCGGATTTTTTTGAGGGCAACGCACCAGGGGCATCGCCATCTGCTGCACGAGCAAGCCATTGGCCCACGGGGGTCAGCCAAGAAGAGCCAGCGAGCATTGCAGTAGTTTTTAGAAAAGGCCTACGCCCTAATGGTTCCATGAGAACTCCGTGGAGTTAATTAAAGCCCAGAAGAGATCCTGTATTTGTTGCCCTTTGGATACTTCGGGGTTTTTCAAATTCTGTTCAAAAAAATCTGACTCTTCTGCAGTGGGCCGTCTTGTCAGCGCAGTAAGGAATACAGCCTCGATGGATTTAACATCGCTGGGTGCCAGCCATTGAATTCGTGTGGTTGCAGAAAACGGGCCGCCTTTGGTTTTTTCCGATACGAGTTTTCCGTTCATCATCACCAACCTTTGCGGGATGGTTCCACCACGGTTGTCAAATTCGTCATCGCTACTATCGCCATAGCGCTTAACGAAATCATTTTGATCGCCAAACCGTGCCAGGCGGGTAAGGATATGCGATTCTGCATCAATCGTAGAAACCGAAGAGGCTTGCAAAATACTACCAGCAACTTGTTCTGGCCTTAGTCTACCCAGGGGGAACTGGGCCCATAATTTCTCTGCATTTACAGAATCATCATTAGCTGAGAGGCTTTGCATGCGGTATGTTTTAGTACTGGCAATGATGCGTATTAATCGTGCGATGTCATGCCCATGCAAGGCGAAATCTTCAGCCAATATTTTTAATGCAGGCGGAACAAAGCCTTCAGTTTCAAGATTATCGACAGGCGAAACCAAGGGTTGACCGCAAAGAATCGCCCATACCCTATTAACTGCGGCTTGCGAAAAATAAGTATTCTCCCGATGGGTGACCCAGGCAGATAAGCGCGCCCTTAAAGCGCCTTCCTCTGGAAGCAAATGTGGTGCATAGGAAACCTTTGGGGTAATCGTTCGCTTGATGCCTTTGCGTTTATCATCAATTGTGTATTCCCCTGCCCCATCGTAAACGCCGCGTAAGCCCACATGAGTCTGACCAAAAAAGGCTGAAAAACTTTCGAAGTCGGTTTGCTTCCAAGGGGCGAATGGATGGTCATGGCACTGGGCGCAATCTAGCCTGATGCCTAGGAAGGCACGGGTTACGCGGCCTGCCAACCTGACTGGGTCTGGTTGATTTGACTTATCCTTTTGAGCGGTGACTGTGATGAAGTTGGTCGCAGGTTTTTCGGTCCAAATACCTTCAGTGGAAATAACCTCACGAACTATTTGATCATAAGGAACATTCAAAGTGATCTGGTCAGAAAGCCAGGAACTGAACTTGCGCCTTCGAAACAAAATGAATGGGCCATCCTCTGTTCCTACAAAAACCCTTGCAAATCTTTCTGCAAGGTAATCTGCAAAGCGACGATCCTGCAAAACATGATCAATCCACCAGGTTAATCTTTCGCCCTCGGGGCGCGATTCAAACTGACGAATTTCTTCTAACGAAGGAATCGTTCCCATCAACCCCAATGCCAACCGCCTAGCTATGGTTAAATCATCAGCATTAACCGCGGGTTGAATCTTGTTCTTTTGCCAAGTTTGCTCGAAGGAGGCATTCACCCGGTAAACTGTTTCTAGAAAGTCATTTTTCTGAAATACTTCGGGGTTGGTTGGGGTGGGCTTAAACCCATGCTTAGGCGGGATAAGATTTGCAACAAGCGTTGCAGCGCCCCCAAGAATCAAGACTATAAAAAACAGATTGCGAAAAAACATAGAACGATTAACTCCTAGTCCAACACTGCTTTTTATGTTACCATGCACCCGTAATATTCTCTTCCTTAATATGTTTACAATAACAGAAACTTCATAAACACAAGACCCCAGACTATGAATCTTCCTGACCCGAATTCACCCCCAGAATTACCTTCGCTGCTGCCCCCTCCATTACCACCCGATATAGAAATCCCGCCTGCAATTCTTGATCTTAATGTAGCACTTCCACCAGACCTAGAAACTATAAAACGAGGCCCTCTCAAGCGTTTCTTTTTCTGGACTGTTTTAAAAATAGAGTGGCTATTTGGACTAATTTCAATGGTGATAGCTCTTGCAACTTTAGCTGCAATACCGGGCCTTCAATTTCTTAGCTTAGGCTATATGCTTGAATCCTCAACCCGCGTTGCAAAATCGGGAAAGATTCGGGATGGGTTCATTGGCATTCGCACTGCTGCGCGGTTGGGCGGTGCAATTTTAGCGATCTGGCTCCTTCTATTACCTTTGCGATATCTCAGTAATGTAGCTTTCACCGCACAGATCATTAATCCAGATGGTAGAAATGCTGCAAGGCTTCGCTTTTGGGTTTTAATTCTTACTGTTTTTGTAGGGATGCATATTGTTTTTACATTGGCTAGGGGCGGGCGCCTACGACACTTCTTTTGGCCTTTGAATTTCCTAATCGTGTATCGCCAATTTAAACTTGGCGGGGCCTACACCAAGGCTCGAGATACCACCTGGGATTTCTTATTATCTTTAAGACTGCCCCACTATTTCTGGCTGGGCCTTCGAGGCTTTTTAGCTGCGTTCCTATGGCTGATTATCCCTGTTACACTTCTGGCTTTTGGGCAGATAAAAATGCCTCTTTCCCCTTTGGTTGGTTTTTTGGGGGCCCTGCTTTTAGCGATTGTTGTTTTACACCTACCGTTGCTGCAAACCCAGATGGCAATCGAAAATCGATTCCGTGCAGCATTCGATTGGCGTGGCGTTCGAAGAGCTTTCAATCGTGCGCCTTGGGCCTGCAGTTTCGCTTTGATACTTACGCTAATTTTTGCGCTACCTTTATACTTCCTCAAAATCGAAGTAGTTCCCCAAGAGGCACTTTGGTTGCCAACCTTGGTGTTCATTCTTTTCATTTTTCCTGCCCGACTGATTACAGGCTGGGCCTTGTGGAGAACAAAAATGCGAGATACGCAAAGGCATTGGTTTTTTCGCTGGTCTGGCAGGTTACCACTCTTGCCCGCAGTACTTATCTACCTCTTGTTTGTTTTCTTTTCGCAATACACAAGCTGGAACGGTATCGCAAGCCTTTACGAGCAACACGCTTTTCTTTTACCAGTTCCCTTTTTAGGGTTGTAATGACTCCTAAATGCTTTTTTTTTGATTACTCAACCCCTTACAATGCTTTCCAGCTATTATGATTGAATAGGGTATAACCAGAAAGCTTGGAGCCATAATGGCGCAGTCACTTAAAACCATTCACGCAACTTGCCCGCACGATTGTCCCGATACCTGCTCGATGCTAGTCACCGTGAAAGATGGCAAAGCAATCAGCCTCAAAGGCAACCCTGACCACCCTATAACCAAGGGCTTTCTTTGTGGCAAAGTCTCTAGATACATTGAGAGAACCTATCATCCAACTCGCCTGCTGCATCCACTGAAAAGGATTGGAGCAAAAGGTGAGGGGCGATTCGAAAAGATAAGCTGGCAAGAAGCAATCGACACCGTTGCTTCAAAACTTGGTTCTATTATTGATTCACCCTTCGGGCCTCAATCTATTCTCCCCTATAGCTACGCTGGCACCATGGGAAGGCTTCAAAGTTCCAGTATTGATCGCAGGTTTTTTCATCGTATTGGTGCTTCTCTTTTAGAAAGAACCATTTGCGCAACTGCAGGGGTTGCTGGAAGCCAAATGACCCTCGGCGCAAGGGCTGCTATCGATCCGGAAGCTGTTTTGCATTCTAAATTCATCATCAATTGGGGATCGAACACCAGTGTTACAAATTCTCATTTATGGACAATCATGCACCGGGCCCGAAAAGCTGGCGCTAAAATAATCACCATCGATCCCTTCCGTTCCAAAACTGCTGAAAAAAGTGATCTATGGATTCCGATACGCCCAGGCACCGATGCTGCCCTTGCCCTCGGAATCATGCATGTAATTTTCCGCGACAACCTCCAAGATCAGGATTTCATCGATAAGTATTGTCTGGGCGGCGAAGATCTCAAATCACGAGCCAACGATTTTACTCCCGCTAAAGTCTCAGCTATTACTGGCTTAAAACCAATCACCATCGAGCAATTGGCGCACGAATACGCAAATACCAAGCCTGCGTTTATTAGGCTCAATTATGGGCTGCAAAGGCATGGCGGCGGCGGCATGGCAGTAAGGGCCATCACCTGCTTGCCCGGTATTATTGGGGCATGGAAAGAAACCGGGGGTGGTGCATTTCTTAGCACTAGCGGTATGTACCCTCTAAAAGCTGCTAGCGCTTTTGAAAGGCACGATCTCATCCCAAAGGGCACCAGATCCATCAACATGAGCCTGCTTGCAGATGCGTTAAACGACAACAATCTTGCACCGCCAATTAAAGCACTCATCGTTTATAATTCGAACCCTGCTGCGGTGTGCCCTGATCAATCCAAAGTTATTCGTGGACTAAAAAGAGATGATCTTTTCACCGTAGTGCTTGAGCAATTCCCTACTGACACCGTCGATTATGCGGATATTGTTTTGCCTGCAACCACGCAGCTAGAACATTGGGATCTTCACACCTCCTACGGGCATTTGCATGTGCAAATTAATGAGCCCGCGATTGCGCCTCTTGGTGAGTCGTTGCCTAATACTGAAATTTTCAGATTGCTTTCAAAGGCAATGAAACTGGAGCCTGAACTTTATGAATCGACTGATATTGAATTAATCAAAGAGGCACTTGAGCCATCTGCTGGAGGGTTTAATTCAGCCAAGGTCATGTCTGCTATAACGTTTGAGCAGTTAAAAAAGGAAGGTTCGATGCGGTTGGATTTACCGAAGGATTACGCACCCTTTGCGAATGGGCATTTCCCCACACCCTCTGGGAAGTGCGAGTTTTTTAGTACTTCAATGCAAAAGCTTGGGTTAGATCCCCTGCCCTCGTACACCCCATCACACGAAGATCCACAAACAAGAATAGACCTTGCAACACATTACCCGATCCAGCTTCTTTCGCCCCCAGACCCTGCGTTTTTAAACTCATCATTCGCCAACTTAGATTGGCAAAAACAGGATGCGGGTAGGCCAACTTTATTGATCAGCCCCAAAGATGCAGCTTCACGGGGAATTACAGAAGAAGCCAGAGTCCGTATCTTTAACAATCGTGGGGAATTTCTCGCCCATGCGAAAATCACCGATGCGGTACTTTCAGGTGTTGCGGTGGCGCAAGGGCTTTGGTGGAACAAAGATATTCCGGGCAAAGCTAATGCCAATGCAACTACAAGTACTGCCATCACGGATCTCGGGGCTGGTGCTACTTTTTTCGACAACCTCATTGAGGTCGAACCTGTTTCTAATTCCGACATTTAAAGAGGGTCTTTTATGAAGGCTTGTATCAGCCAAGTTTGTGTTTTAAGCAGTACTTTTGCAGAAGATATCAAATCTTTTGTTGAAGGTGGATGCCCTAACATGGAAGTCTGGCTCACCAAATTAGAAAAGCATCTCGAAACTGCAAGCATTGCTGAAACAAAGGCTTTAATTGCAGATCATGGCGTAAACTTGGTTGCTGGTTCGTATCAGGGCGGATTGTTTCTTTCCACAGGCGAGCAGAAAAAAAGCCATTATGATCATTTCAAAAAGAGGCTAGATCTTTGCCAAGGCTTAGGCATACCTTTGATGAATATATGCGCAGATTTCCCCGCCCGAGTTGATCAACAAATTTTGCAAACCGCAATTGCTGGGTTGCGTGAAGCAGCGCAATGGGCGGAAGCATTCAACACAAAACTATCCTTGGAATTCCGTGCCCAATCTTCATTCGTCAATAATCTTGAATCTGCAAACACCTTTGTCGCTGCTTCAGGAATGGAGAATGTAGGGATCACCCTCGATACATTCCACTTTCACTGCGGACCAAGCAAATTAGCAGACCTAGCTAACATCAATCCAAAAAAACTATTCTTTGTTCAGGTGTGTGATATCTCTGCGGTACCCAAAGAATTGGCAACCGATTCCGATCGCATCTTCCCAGGCGATGGAGATATCGACATCACTTCCATCATCAAAGAGCTCAAAAGAATTGGGTATGATGGCTATGTATCGATGGAGCTTTTAAATCCTGTAATTTCTCAATCCAAAACATCGCAGGTAACGGAATTGGGCATGGGATCGTTAGGTAAAATTCTAGCCTAACTTCACAAAGCCTTGTTAATCTGGGTAAAGGCTTAGATCATTTTCAAGCAACTCGTCTTGATTTTTGGTGCCCACATCAGACATTATGCAATTATAGGGATTTTTATTAACGGGCAACAGACTTGTGAGGGATTTATTATGAACAGAACACTTGTTTTTTCAGCACTTATCTTGGTTTTTAGCTTCCAAACTTGGGCCGCGGAAACCGTCAGCCTTAGTGGCAGTGGCGTCCGTTTCAGCACCATCACGGAATACATTGCTAATGCAAAAACAAACAAAATGGCACTTACAGGCGTTGCAATGCGCTCTAAGTTTCTTGTCAATGTTTATGCAATCGCAAGTTATGTAGAAGAAGGCATCAAGCCAAAATCGTCCGATGAAATCATCAATGCAGATATTTACAAACAACTCAACCTTGTGATGGAAAGGCAGGTGGATGGCCGTGAAATGGCTTCCAGCTTCAAGGCCTCGGTTCTTTTGAATCACAAAGAAGAAGAGTTTCCTGAAGAGCTTACCCTTTTAAACAATCTCTTCAAAGAAATCAAAGTAGTAAAAGGCGATCAGGTTAAACTGACCCATATTCCTGGTGTTGGAATTCATTGCCAAGTTGTAGACAAAATTGAAGTCACCATCAAAAGCGTAGCATTTTCAAAGGCTATTTGGGAAATCTACTTCGGAAAAAACAATCTTGGAGCAGGTATAAAGAAGAGCCTACTATCCAAGCTCTAAGAAAAATTAAGTGAACTTTCCAAAGACCGCGAGGCATTTAGCCACGCGGTCTTATTTTTATTCGTAACATATCCTGCATAAAATGAATTAAACATTCTGATTCAAAACAGGAATAGAATTGCAATGGGCAGATATCTTGCGGGCATTGATCTGGGCACTACAAATAGCGCAATTGCTTATATTGATTCCTCTTCCAAAGCTAAATTTCCCGAGATCAAACTTCATCAAGTATTCCAGTTAGATGCACCTTCCGAACTTCAACCTCATTCGTTATTACCCTCTTTTTTATACCTTCCCGGAGGGCATGATCTTCCTGAAGGTGCAGCGGCCTTGCCTTGGGATAAAAGCCGATCTTTCATTGTGGGTAATTTCGCACGCTCGCAAGGCGCCAAGGTACCAGGAAGACTTGTATCCTCTGCAAAATCTTGGCTATGCCATCCGGGAGTTGATCGCAAAGCGCCTTTGCTTCCGTGGGCCGCCCCTCCCGAGGTTTCAAGGCTTTCCCCACTAGATGTTTCTGCCAAATATTTAAAGCATATCGTTGAAAGCTGGAATCATTCTGTTTCGCTGGGCCAACTTGCTGAACCACTCGAAAATCAAACCGTTGTGGTAACTGTTCCCGCATCGTTTGATGACATCGCACGAAGCCTGACCATGGAGGCTGCAAAACTTGCTGGCCTTAAGAATGTCCTTCTTCTTGAAGAACCACAAGCTGCTTTTTACCGATGGCTTTCTCTTCATCAGCAAAATAAAACTAAAGAAATTGAATTGTCTGAAGGCATGCAATGCTTGGTAATCGATGTTGGCGGGGGCACCACCGATTTCACACTGATTGAAACCATCAGCGACAATGGCGCAATCAACTTTCTGCGAAAAGCAGTGGGTGACCACCTTCTTTTGGGTGGAGACAACATGGATCTGGCCCTAGCAAAACTAATGGAATCTCGATTCCCTGCGGGTACAAAACTTGATGCATCCCAATATATCCAACTCACTCAAGCATGCAGAAATGCCAAGGAACAAATTCTTTCAGATACGCCACCAGAAAGTATCCCCATTAACATCATGGGGCGGGGCCGATCCCTTGTTGCAGGCCTGATCCGGGCGGAACTTTCCTCGAAAGAGACAGCCTCTTTTATTCTTGATGGATTCTTCCCCCTTGTAAACAAAGATTCTGCACCGCTTAAATCAAGCTCACAAACCGGGCTTCATGAAATGGGGCTCCCTTATGTTTCAGATCCTGCAATTACAAAACACCTCGCAAACTTTCTTAATTCCCAATCTGAATCTGCATCCTTTAAAGTGCCTAGTGCGGTGCTATTTAACGGTGGCGTCTTCCGCTCCAAAAAACTCCAAAATCAGATCCTTTCGGTGATTGATGACTGGAGCAAAAACGATCCCAATAAACAACCAACTGCGGTTTTCGAAAACCCCTCGGTTGACCTCGCTGTTGCTGAGGGCGCTGCTTGGTTTGCATGGCTTAAACATACTGGCGGCAAACATATCGGTGGTGGACTCGCAAAATCTTATTACCTTGGAGTAGGAAACGACACAGGCGAAGAAACCTTAATCTGCGTTCTGCCCAAACATCACGAAGAAGGAAAAATTCTTACCCTCGACCAAAATGAACTAGAGCTGGCAATTGGCCAACCCGTCTTATTTCCCTTATTCACTTCCACATTAAGAAGTAAGGATCAAGCAGGAACTGTAATCAAAATCCCTAAAAAACAGCTTCAATCATTGCCTCCATTGCAAACCATTTTAAGGGGCGGAAAACGATCTGGGGTTAAGGGCATTCCGGTTAATTTAAAATCGCAGGCAACAGCATTAGGCACTTTGGAATTATGGTGCATCGCAAAAGAAGGATCTAACGAATGGAAGCTGGAATTTAATCTGCGCGATTCTTTTGAAAGTTCTGATTCAAATTCCGATGAAGAAAACAGGGGCGATACCTGGCCTGAAGCAACCGCACTCGCTGCCCTCGAATGTCTTCATAAAACCTTTTCCAGTAGCGCTCCAGAAATCGACCCAAAGCTTCTTCCCAAAGTTCTTGAAAATATTTTAGATGCGGGTAGAGACGATTGGCCCTTGGGGCTATGCAGAAGGCTCTGGGACGAGCTCTTCTTATTAGCACCTGGCAGATTGCTTTCTCCCGATCTTGCATCACGCTGGAGCAATCTAGCTGGCTTCTTTTTACGGCCGGGTTATGGTGCACCCGGAGACAAAATCCGGTTGGACAAACTCTGGAAAGAGTTAATCGCTCCGCCACGCGATGACCGTTCCAAATCTTCGATCATGCCAAGATTTGTGGAATCTGGAGCAGAGTTTTGGATTCTTTGGCGCAGGGTTTCTGGCGGACTTTCATCCAATCAACAACAATCTCTTTTCGACAGGATCCGCAACATCTTGCTACCTATTCCAAACAAGCCGGTTGCCAAGCCGTTGCAAAATGAATTGGTGGAGATGTGGCGTGCAGCATCTTCGTTTGAAAGGCTGGATCTTAAAACAAAAGAAAACATGGGTAACACCTTAATTCGATCGCTTAAGAAAACGCCCCTGCCGCCTTATTTATTTTGGTCGCTTACAAGGCTTGCATCACGGGCCCTTATTTATGGGCCGCTTAATTCAATTTTGCATCCCGATATTGTTTCGCAATGGGTTACCAGATTATTAGAATTCCAACCTTCCCACGCTTCCGAAGAAACGACTTGGGCTTTTTGCCTATCGCAAATGGGAAGAATCACAGGGCAGCGAGCTCTCGACCTCGATCAAGATTTACGCGATAGCATCCTGACAAAAATCAGGGATAAGAAAATCCCTGCAGAGTGGATCAAATGCCTAGAAGAATTCGTGCCTCTCGCAAAAGAGAGTCAATCCAACCTTCTAGGGGATTCGTTACCCGTAGGATTGCGACTTTATAAATAGATGCAAGCAATGCACTTACCCTATTTGATTTAGGTTCACACAAAATCTTTGCCTGTAAGAATCTTGAATGCTTCAAGATATCTAAGCCTGGTTTGTGCGATAGTTGCTTGGGGCATTGCTGGAGGCTGGCTGTTTTTATCCCAGGTTGTAGTCTCGAGCCAGTCGCGAATATATTGTTTATCGAATGAAGGCGGACTGATTCCGGTGGCATAGGATTTCTCATCCCAGAATCGCGAACTATCAGGCGTAAGGGCCTCATCGATCAAAATGATTTCCCCCGACTTCAACTTCCCCCATTCAAACTTGGTATCTGCAAGAATAATGCCCTTTTCATGAGCATATGCCGCAGCTCGTGAATAAATATCAATGCTTCGGTCTCTAAGAATATTTGCAGTTTCAGAACCAACTTCTTTGACCATTTGTTCAAATGAAATATTTTCATCATGCCCTGTTTCAGCCTTAGTTGCTGGCGTGAAAATAGGTTCAGGCAATTTTGAACTTTGCTTTAAACCTGCGGGCAGCTTGATGCCACATACAGTTGAAGATGACTGGTATTCTTTCCAACCTGAGCCAGCAAGCCAACCCCGAACCACACACTCGATCGGAACAACATCTGTTTTTTTTACAAGAATAGTACGGCCTTCAAGTATCGATTTCTGACTTGAAAAGGCTGGGCCCATTTCATTTAAATCTGTGCTGATCAGATGATTTTCAACCTTGAGCAAATTCATCCAGAACAAAGTTAGCTGGGTCAAAATTTTCCCTTTGTCGGGAACACCATCTGCAAGAACCCAGTCGAATGCGCTTATTCTGTCTGTGGTTACGATAACAAGCTTGTCGCCCAGATCGTAAACATCGCGTACTTTCCCCCGTCGGCAAGGGAATCCTACGATTTCAGTTTTAGTAATCGCCAAGGGCACGCTCATGAACAACCACCTTTTCTTTTGCAGTTTTAACAGAATTTTCTGCTGCTACTCTTACCTTGATAGAGGATACTAGACAATTGCTTATTGGACATAGTTTTTTATTTATTATGTGGATCTACTGATGGTGATTTTCAGCAGCAATACCGTTCGAATTGAAAAAGACCAAGATGGAACCATCATGATTGTGTTGGATGTTAAGGGAGAATCCGCCAATAAAGTCAATCTTTCCCTTCTTCGCGATTTAGATGCAGGCTTGGATAAACTCGACGAGATTCCTTCAATTCCAATCATAACTTTACGAAGCGGGAAGACTTCGGGTTTTGCTTTCGGGCCGGATTTGCATGAATGGCAACAATTGCAGGCAAGTGGGGATATTGCACACTGGCAAGAAGAAGGGATGCGGGTTTATAAAAAACTCCGGGATCTTAAGGCACCTACTATTGCAGCTATCAGCGGTCCTTGTTTGGGTGCGGGATTGGAACTCGCATTGGCTTGTGATTACCGGCTGGTTTACGAGCGCCCAAACACCATCTTTGCATTTCCGGAAGTCGAGCTTGGTGCGTGCCCTGCATTTGGTTCCATTTATACTCTGGCCAAGATTATTGGGCTCGAGAAGACCACGAAACTTGTGGTTTTTGGGGCACGATGGAAAGCTAGAGAGATTTTCCATAATCGGCTTGCTGACGGTATTGCGCAAACAGAGCCTCAACTTCGGTCTGAATTTACCAGATTAATGGGGATTGCTTTAAACGAGGGGAAAAAGAATAACCGTACTTCGGCACCCGTATCTCTTCGATCGATGTTATTTGAAAAGAATTTCGCAGGCAGAGCTATCTTGAATAGGGCATTCAACAGGATTATTGAAAAAAACACACCCGAAGAAATTCAAGCTCCCCGACAAACACTTAATCTAGTTTCTAATTTGGTCACCCTCAAAAGCTCTGCTATTGCTGAACAAAAAATCGCTGAGCTTAGCCAACGATTAATTCCTTCGCCAACCTGTAAAAATCTTGTGAAGTTTGCACTCGAAGATATTTCTCGTATTCCGGCTGCCCCGGTGGATACCCCTACCCCCAATCGGGTCGCCCTGATTGGCGAAGGCAAAACTGTTGCAGAATGGGCTTTTCTACATGCCTCCCGTGGGATATCGGTTTCCATCCAAGGAAAAACTGCGGAAGGGCTTGGAAATACCCTTTTGGCATTAAATCGGCTCATGCATGAAACCATTCGGAAAGGCATATGGAATGCAGCGGAAGTCGAAAAACGGCTCAGTTTAGTCGATGGCACTACCCACGCCACATTTAAAGAAAAGCCCGACATCGCCATTCTAACTGCCCATAGTTTTTTCAGCGCAACAGATATCGATCTATTTAAAAATAATTATCCAGAATGCATGGTTATCAAATCAAAGGAAACAGATCCTTGGCAAGGCGAGGATGCTTGCTTGTTTCAGCAATACCCTTTAGGAAGATTTCCTTGCTGCGAATTAGTCATCCCAGAAACTAGTTCTCTGATTAAGCGAGATTTTTTGCTGGCATGGATTTCGCGCCTGGGTAAAACCACGGTTACAATCAGCAACACAAAATCCAGCATTGCAACTAGAGTTTTATTATCTGGTTTTCAAGAAAATCTGGAGCTACTTGCCGAAGGCGTTTCATTAGAAAAGATCGAAAACTCGTTAAGAAAGTGGGGCTTTCAATTTGGCCCATTATTCTGGGCTGATTGGCTTGGTTTAGATTTGATCACTAAACTCTTTGCCCTGCAATATCCAATTGAAACTGAAACTCACGAACTTTTTTCCCAAATGCGAACCCGGTTATGGTTGGGGATTGAAGAAGGTAAAGGGTGGTTTTTGCACCACAAAAACTCTTGGTGGCCTAACCTACTTGCACAGAATCTGGCAAAACATAATTTAAAACGCAAAATCGACCCCGTGAGCAATTCCATGGGTAAGGTAAACCAAGTGCGCGAGGGGCGCGAACGCATCTTGTTTACTATGCTTCTTGAATTTACAAATATCAGGGCGGGCAATGTTTTTAAAACAGAAGCAGATTTAAATTTCTTGGCGGTAAGAGCGATGGGATGGCCGGCGCATACAGGCGGACCGGGGCCTTGGATAAGGCTTAAAGGCCAAGATTATTGGGAAGCCCTTTCCGCTAACTATGTCTCCCGATTTGGCAAACGATTTGAATTACCTGAATCTTGGAATCTATGGTTCAATTGATCGCCCTTAAATACAATTATTAAAACAACACTTGACCTCATCCCTTTTAGAAACGATAAAAGTAGAACTGTTAATTGATTCATATATTTGTATTGAAACTCTGAAAGGCAACGCAATGGCAAGCAATCCCGAAACTAGACTTCAAGAACTCCACATTCAGCTTCCTCCAGCACCTAAACCCGTGGCTAAATACAAAATTGCTGTCCAAATTGGCAACATGCTTTATGTTTCAGGCCATGGCCCTGCTAAAGTTCACGAGTCCACACCTCTGAACGGCAGAGTTGGCGAAAATCTTACCTTAGAACAAGGCAAAGAAGCTGCCAAGGCTGTCGCTATTAATGTGCTTGCAACTGTCAAAGAAACCATTGGTTCTTTAGATAAAGTCAAACGGATTGTGAAAACTCTTGGCTGGGTTAACTGCACTGTTGATTTCAAAGACCAACCCAAAGTGATCAATGGGTTTTCAGAATTGATGGCAGAAATTTTTGGAGAAGAGAACGGCGTAGGCGCGAGAAGTGCTGTTTCCGCACATACCCTTCCCGGTGGTATCCCCGTTGAAATCGAATGTATATTTGAATTACTATAACCATTATTCCCTTTGAAAGAGGCTCAATTCCATGGCTAAATCGACAACCAAAAAGAAAATCATCAAAGCTTCTGATAGCAAAATTCGAAATGCAATCGAAGCGGGCGATGGCATCTTACGGCTGGCGCCTACTTGGGTTCCACGCAGTTTCCTTATGCCAGGACGAAGAATCAAACTTGCACCACAGGATCTTTATGCCTACGGTGCCCATCGGGGGGGCATTGATGAACGATGGTTTGCTTCCACCACACCTGCTGCCAACGAAAATCGTGAAATTGACGAAGGCTATAGTTATGTTGTGGTGAATGGCGAACGATCCTTCTTGCTCAAGGATGCGGTAAATGTCGAAGGGCAAAAGTTGGTAGGCGCAGCAATTTGGAAGAAATACCAAAAGTGGCCTGTTTATAGTAAGTTTTTTGACAACATGGGCCCTATCCCCCACCATATGCACCAGAGTAAAAATCAAGCTGCAAAGGTCGGTCAGGAAGGCAAACCTGAATCCTATTATTTCCCACCTCAGCTTAATTCCGTGGGCAATAACTTCCCCTACACTTTCTTTGGCTTGGAACCCGGTACCACCAAAGAAGACCTTCGCAAGTGCCTAGAGCGCTGGAACGAAGGAGATAACGGAATTCTTAACTTCAGCAAAGCCTACAAACTGCAACCCGGCACCGGCTGGTTGGTTCCGCCATGCGTTCTTCATGCTCCAGGTTCATTGGTCACCTATGAACCACAATGGGGTTCTGATGTTTTCGCTATGTACCAAAGCATGGTCGAAGGCCGCGCTGTTCCATGGCATCTTCTTACCAAAGACATGCCCAAAGAAAAACATCACGATATCGATTTCATCGTCAATCAACTCGATTGGGATGGCAATATCAATCCAAACTTTAAAGATAGCCATTATCTTGAACCTATCGCTGTGGCCGACACTGAATCTGAAGGCTATGTCGATCGCTGGGTAGTTTACGGCAAATTCGATGGCGAAGAGCTTTTCTCTGCCAAGGAACTAACCATCAACCCAGGCGTAAAAGTTACGATCAAAGATCGTGGCGCCTATGGCCTTATCACGGTTCAAGGTACAGGTAAAATTGGGAAGCATGCCCTGCAAACCCCTGCAATGATAAGGTTTGGCGAACTTACCGATGACGAGGTATTTGTTAGTCACGAAGCAGCGGTGCAAGGTGTCACTTTTGAAAACACAGGCCTCGAGCCTTTGGTTTCCTTGCGTTATTTTGGTCCTCACACCAACATTGATGCACCCGCTATAGGCGACTACAGAAAGAAAAAGCGCTAATCACGGCTCCATTTCCATGGAACGTCTAAACTACCTTTTAAATTACAGATCCAAGCCTTGGTAATACCCAAAGGCTTGGATCTTTCTTTTTCTACCAGCGCTTTCACAAAAAACATCTTTCCTCTCGGTTGGAATGCAACCAGACAGACGATTCCTATTCAGATAGCAATCAACTAATCTGCTGCGAAGTTTTTGAACATTTCCAAACAAAAAAATAATCACCCTAGTTTTTCTTGCCCTCAAGCCTGCAAAGCGGTATGACAATGCTTGGTACAAGTGTGAAAAAGTATAGTTTAATGAGGATCTCCCATGAGCAACAGCACCTTGAAATTACATAACGCCATGTGGCCTGGCTTGGTTGGCAAAGAACCGGGCACAGATCATCCCCCCATCAGCCTAGATAATATGCTTGATTTTACGGTAAAAGCTCATGTAAATGGGCAGAAATTCGATGGAGTTGACCTCTTTCTTTTTCATTCCCACACTGACCCAGACGCCAGCACCGATGATATTAAAAAGATGGCAGACAAAATCGCCAGCAAAGGATTGAATGTTGGTTCTGTTGTGGCTCCAATTTGGCCGGGTACTGTTGGAGATTCTTCGTTTGGCAGCCCTGATCAACGGGCAAAATTTGTCCTCGCTGTTAAAAAAGCCTGCAGGATCGCTCGTATTCTTAACGATCACGGGGTTCGAAAATACGGCATCATTCGTATTGATGCTGCTGGGGGGCCATCCGATTGGGCTAAAGACCCCACCGGTAACACTAAAAAAACCGCTGAGACATTCCGCGAAGCAGGTATCGTAGCTGCAGCCCATGGCGAACGCCTTGCTGCTGAAGGCGAAATCTGCTGGGGTGGCATGCATTCTTGGAAAAACATGGTTAACCTGTTGGAACAAACTGGCATGCCAGGAACTGTTGGTTTTCAAGCCGACCTTGCACACACCTACCTCTACCTCATGGGCTACAATGCCCCTGAAGATGCACTTTTAAAGGAAGGCTATTCCCATGCGGAATTTGAAGCTGCGTACACCAAAATGACCGATGCGTTGCGCCCTTGGACAATCGACTTCCATGTTGCTCAAAACGATGGCACGGTTCACGGCACCGGTTCGCACGATAAGACCGGCAGGCATTGCCTTGCCGATGATCCCAAGGGCAAGCTCGATATCACCAAAGCCTCTGGTTACTGGCTAAAAGATTACGCAGGGCGCGGCATTCAACACATCTGCTGGGATGGTTGCATGTTCCCGAACAAGGTTCTTGAAACTCAAGAAACTTGGAACAAGATTCTTGCAGCCATGATTGCGGTTCGTGATGCTCATGGTTCCAAATAATAAACAATTTCGCACGGTAACATTTAAATTTCAACAGATTGGAGATGATCATGGCTTCGTCAAAAAAACCTCTTAACATCGGCATGATAGGTTATGGATTCATGGGGAAAGCCCATTCCAATGGGTATGTAAAAGCACCATTGTTTTTTGATCTACCCTATAAACCAGTATTAAAAGCTGTTTGCGCACGCAATGCTGAAAAGGCACAGGCCTTTGCCGATACTTGGGGATACGAAAGCATTGAAACTGATTGGCGCAAACTTATCGAACGCAAAGATATCGACGCGATTGATATTTGCACACCCAACAACATTCATGCTGAAATCGCTCTTTATGCTGCAGCCCACAAAAAAATCATCCTTTGCGAAAAGCCATTGGCAATGAACGGCGAAGAAGGCCTGAAAATGGTCGAGGCTGTTGAAAAGGCAGGCGTACCAAACATCGTTTGGTACAACTACCGCAGGGTTCCCGCTGTTACCTTTGCCAAGAAGTTAATCGATGAAGGCCGACTCGGGAAAGTCTTCCATTATCGTGCAAAGTTCCTTCAAGATTGGACCATTAACCCTGAACTCCCGCAAGGAGGGGCAGGCTTATGGCGACTTGATTCCGAAGCGGCTGGCAGCGGGGTTACAGGCGATCTTCTTGCTCATTGCATCGATACTGCAATCTGGCTTAATGGCTCGATTCATGATGTTAGCGCAATGACCGAAACCTTTGTCAAACAAAGGCAGCACAACCTTACAGGCAAAATGGAAAAAGTTACCATTGACGATGCCTGCACCTTCATGGGCCATTTCGAAAATGGATCGCTCGCAAGCTTTGAATCCACCCGCTATGCCCGTGGGCACAAGGCGCTTTACACCTTCGAAATCAATGGTGAAAACGCATCTATTTCCTGGGATCTTCACGACCTGCACCGATTGCAGTATTTTGATTACAAAGATGAAGGGCCACTACGCGGCTGGAAATCCATCCATGTAACCGATGGCGATCATCCTTACATGGGTAACTGGTGGGTGCCTGGTTTGCAAATCGGTTACGAACATAGTTTTGTTCATGAAGTTGCAGATTTTGTTACTTCATTGGGAACTGGAAAACCTGTTGGCCCCACTTTCAGAGATGCTCTTGAAACCCAACGCATTTGCGATGCAGTTTTAGAATCAGCCAAGACCAGTCATTGGGTTGATGTGAAGAAAGACAAGTAAAAACAAGCTGCTAAAAACAAAAAGCCCGTCAGTCACGACGGGCTTTTTTATTGCTGCTCATCCTAACTATAAACCCTGCCAATCGGAGATACCGTGCTAGGCAATATAGGGTTTGGTCTACCGCTGATATCCACCACCATCGCATGTGGATCGATCCCCATGTTACTGTAGATGGTTGCAAGAACATCAAGATAGTTAATGGGATAATCTTTGGCTGAACCAGCGCTGCTATCGGTTGATCCGATAACCTGTCCGGTTTTCATTCCGCCACCCGCAAGCAATGCGAAATTCACTCTAGACCAATGATCTCTACCCGCATCTTTATTGATTTTTGGAGTTCTGCCAAATTCACCCCACACACAAACAGTAGTGGTTTTATCCATCCCCCGTGCATATATATCTTCGATGAGTGCAGAAACTCCTTGATCAAAAGTAGGCAAATGCTGCTTCATATGCTTAAAGTTGTTACCATGCGTATCCCAAAATCCATAGGCAACCGTCACACAGCGGGACCCCGCTTCAACAAGCCTACGGGCCATTAGAAGTTGATCGTTCCAAAGCGGGCCGCCATCGCCCAAATGCTTGCTGGAGCCTTTGCCGTAGCGCTCACGCACTTTCGAAGGTTCCTTAGTCACATCGATGGCTTCAACCAACTTGCTAGAAGTAAGAACTTCAAAAGCACGCTGATAATTCTGGTTCATGCCAGAAACTTCCAACCGATCTGCATTCCTACGGAAAGCATCAACCTGATCCAGAAGGATTTTACGGTCTTCAAAGCGACTTGAAGTCAACCCTTGAAGCTTCATGTTATCTATGCCCTCGCCATCCAACCTGACACCGGAGGATGCTCTGCCGAGAAACCCGGAACTTGGACTGTTGTAGGGTTTATGCTGCATGGTTGGAAAAAGATCGACAAACGCAGGCACCGAGGGATTGACCTGACCTTGAACCTTGGAAATCACTGAACCAAAGTGGGGTTTATTATCTCGTTTGGTAACCGACATTGGGTACCCCGTGGTACTCTGAAAACTTGAGTGCTCATCAATTTGACCAACAAGAGATCTTAATACAATGTATTTATCAACACATGCTGCAAGTCTGGGCAGATGCTCGCATACTTCGATACCTGAAACATTGGTTGGGATGGGTTTGAATTCGCCCCGGACTTCAGTAGGCGCATTTGGTTTAAGATCAAAACTATCCTGATGAGCCATCCCGCCTGAAAGATAAATCATAATGACAGAACGCTGATTACCCTTAATATTCGAAGCTGCTTCGGCTTGAAAAATTCCGGGTAGGGTAACGCCAAAGGGTGCCAATGCCCCTATGCGCAGGAAATTCCGCCTGTTGACGCCATCGCAAAAATTATTCATCGGTGTATTATTCATGACTACCCTCTTGGTGTGCTACCTAGATAATATAGCACTATTTCGAACCATCGGGAAATGTTAAACCCTAAATTCCAAGCTTTTTAGCCCTCTTCTTCATTCGACAATCCCACCCTTATCCTTAAATCCGAACCCTACACCAATTACGAAGTTTATTGAAATTTTTTCAGTTAGAAACAGTCTATTACGCTTAAAACCGCATACATTAAGAATTATGCATATTATTTTCATTGATGCTGATGCCTGCCCGGTCAAGGACGAAATTTATCGCGTCGCCTGCAGATATTCCATGCGAGTTGAAGTCGTAGCCAATTCCACCATGCGGGTACCTGCCAACCCGTTGTTCACCATGGTAGTTCGTCCAGGATTTGGAACTGCAGATGATTGGATTGCTGAGAACACGGGCCCGGGCGATCTTGTCATTACTGCAGATATCCCCCTTGCTGCCCGCTGCCTCGAAAAAGGTTCGCTCGTTCTCAATGCCAAAGGGAAACAATTTACAGAAAACGACATAGGCACAGCTCTGGGAATGCGCAGCCTAATGGAAGAACTTCGCCAAAGTAATTTGGTTTCGGGGGGCCCTTCCCCAATGGGAGCAAAGGATCGCTCTAAATTTCTTTCCAAATTTGATGAGCTTATTAATGCAGTTCGAAAAGCATTCCCGCCACGCAAATAATTCGCTTCTCCCGAATCTCGCACCTTGATAAATAGCACCTAAAATCTTCAATCAACTGGATTATTACAAATAGATTGTACATAATTAATCTTTTGTTACTGATCTTTAAGAGGAGAGATATCATGAACAACTTATCACGCAGAAGCTTGCTTGCTGGCGCAACGATCATCGGGCTATCCGGTACAGAAGTGCTGGCATTTGCAGACAATAAAAAACCCTTCAAATTCATGCTGAACACCAGCACCATCCGCGGGCAGAAACTTCCCCTTAAAGAGCAGGTCGAGGTTGCTGCTAAGGCTGGGTACGATGCCATCGAACCTTGGATTAGCGATATTGACCAATTCATCAAAGATGGTGGAAACCTCAAGGATATGGGCAAGCGAATTAAAGATAGTGGCATGACCATGGAAAGTGCCATCGGTTTCTTCGAATGGATTGTTGACGATGAAGAAAAGCGAAAACAGGCAATCGAGCTTGCAAAAAAGACCATGGATAATTTGGCACAGCTAGGTGGAAAAAGGCTTGCTGCGCCCCCTGTTGGTGCTACCAACAAGCCTGGGATTGATCTATATGCTGCAGCCCAGCGATACCGGGCATTGCTTATAGCAGCGAGTTCTACGGGAGTGATCCCGCAGGTTGAGCTTTGGGGCTTTTCAAAAAACCTGAGCAAACTTGGGGAAGTAGCTTTGGTTGCAATCGAGGCCAAGCACAAAGATGCCTGCATCCTAGCGGATGTTTACCATTTGTTTAAAGGCGGGTCTGATTTCGAAGGCCTTAAACAACTTGGGCAGGGTGCGCTTCAGGTTTTCCACATGAATGATTACCCCAAGAATTTAAACTCGACCGAGATTCAAGATAAGGATCGGGTTTATCCCGGCGATGGTATTGCACCTTTAACAACCATGCTGAAAACTTTATGCGACAATGGGTTTAATGGTTTTCTTTCGTTAGAGCTATTCAATCGAGACTATTGGATGCAGGATGCGAACTTGGTTGCAAAAACCGGGCTCGAGAAAATGAAAGAGGTCGTGCAAAAAAGTTTAAGTTAACTCGCTACTAATAAAGTCCTTACTATTTTAAGGGAGGAAAAGCGGCAATCCTCTTGCCCCGCTTTCCTCCTTTATCTATTTCCATGAATATCTCTCGCTTTTACCAACCCTTCTCGACTTGACTTGATTCTTCAAATAGGTATTGTTCCCAACTTCATGAGATGGTGTAAAGATTTTTCCGCCGGTAGGTTTTCTTACTGGTCCTTTGGTTCGAGACGGAAGGTGTATTCATGCGAAGTAAATCATATATGAAAAAGAAATCACCCAAGGCTATTCACTGGAGCATGGCATTAGTGCTTGCTTTCCTATCAGTTCTGCCCGGATGCATGCATCAAACCCCAAGGTTAGTTGCGGAAGAAGAAACGGAGCGCGATCGCTACGGAGTTCGCACACTGGGCGAATTTTGTACGGTCGGAAATGCAGACCCTCTTCCTTTAGGCGGGATTGGATTAGTGGTAGGGCTAGATGGAACAGGAGCTGCCCCCACCAGTGATGCCAATCGAACCATGCTGGAAGACGATCTTCGCAAACAAGGCGTTCGAAATATTAAAACAATGCTTGCAAGCAATACAGTAGCTTTGGTAATGATTTCTGCATCTATACCACCGGGAACCCGCAAGGGCGATGCCTTGGATATCGAAGTAACTCTACCGCCTCGCAGCAAGGCTACAAGCATACAAGGTGGATATCTAAAAGAGTGCATTTTATATAACTACGATTTTGCAAAGAATCTTTCTCCGACATACACGGGCCCCAAAGGCACTTTGCGAGGCCACCCTGTTGCAAGGGCTGAAGGTCCACTTTTAGTGGGATTTAGCAAGGCAGGTGAAGATGATGAAGGCAGGGTAAAATCGGGCAGAATTTGGGGAGGTGGAAAAACACAAATTGACTGGCCCTTTACTCTTATTCTGAATCAGGACCAGCAATTTGCCCGTGTATCTGGCATGATTTCTGATCAGGTAAATGAAACTTTCCAAATCAGCAAAGGCGATCCAGGCGCTGTTATTGCCAGCACTAAAAACAATATCTCCGTTTCATTAAGGGTTCCCACACAGTACAAATTAAATCATCCACGATTTCTTAGAGTGGTAAGGCTCATCCCCACCAGAGAAAACGATGCAGGTAAAGGCGGACAAGGACGCGCCAACTACATCAAAAAACTTAATGAAGACCTTATGGACCCTAGTCGTTGCGTAACAGCAGCACTTAGACTTGAAGCATTAGGGCAAGAAACCATTAACACTTTAAAAAATGGCCTTAAGAACGAACATCCATTGATTCGATTTAGTTCTGCAGAATCGCTGGCTTATTTGGGCAGCCCTTCTTGTGGTGAAGAATTGGCCCGATCCGTTATTGATCAACCCATGCTCAGGGCTTTTTCCCTTACCGCTATGGCCTCACTTGATGAAGCGATTTGCCAGGTAAAATTACGCGAAATTCTATACTCATGCTCAGATGATGAAACCCGCTATGGGGCATTCCGTGCCTTACGGGCACTTGACGAAAAGAATGAAACAATTCAAGGCGAATTTTTGAACGAATCATTCTGGCTGCATCGGGTTTCACCTGACACGCCTGGCATGGTTCATATCTCCACAAGTAAGCGCCCAGAGATCGTTTTGTTTGGCAAAGAACCAGCCTTTAGGCCTCCTTTCGCGTTGCTTGCAGGTGAATTCACCCTTACCTCCGGCAAAGATGATGAAAAATGTAATATCTCGCGCATTCCTCTACGGAGCGGTAAAACCATTAGGAAATCAACGGGCTTAACCGTCAGTGAGATACTTCAAACTTTGGCAGATATGGGGGCCCTTTACCCAGATGTCACTGAACTGCTTCGCCAAGCTGATACGACTCAAGCCCTTACTTGCAGGGTAAGAAATGATGCACTTCCCCAGGCTGTTTCGGTGTATGATTTGGTTAAGGCTGGTAAAATGAAAAAAGGAAAAACCGACGAAATCGGACTTGCAATGGACGCCAGACCCGATCCTTCTGCAACCCCGAATTTATATGCCCCTGTTAAACCTTTGAGTTTTTCAAACGCTGAAGATCAGGAAGCTCTGCTAAACAAAAAAACAACTACCAATGATAAAGCAACTGCAGAGCGATTAAAAAATGGGCAGGACAAATAATTTATTACTGGGGGCGCCAGGGCATCTTGCCCTGGGCTATACCTTAAACGGAATTCTGCATGCTAAAAAGTTTGGAATTAATCGGCTTCAAATCCTTTGCCGATAAAACAGACTTTAATTTCCCGCTTGGCATCACTGCCATTGTTGGGCCCAATGGTTCGGGCAAAAGCAATATTGTCGATGCGATCCGCTGGGTACTAGGCGAACAAAGCGCCCGCAGCCTTCGCGGTGGCGAGATGACTGATGTTATCTTCAACGGTTCTGCATCGCGAAAAGGCAATGGCCTTGCTGAAGTTTCTCTCCTCTTTGACAACACAAAAAAAATATTCCAAACAGAAAGTGCCGAAGTCCAAGTAACTCGCAGAGTTTACAGAAATGGCGATAGTGAATACCTGATTAACCGCAAAACATGCAGGCTCAAAGATATAAAAGATTTATTCATGGGTAGCGGGGCTGGTTCAGATGCTTACTGTATTATCGAACAGGGCAAAGTTGACGGTCTTTTGCAATCTTCCCCTAAAGACCGAAGAATCATATTTGATGAAGCTGCAGGCATCAGCCGTTTTAAAGTAAAAAAACTTGAATCGCTTCGAAGGTTGGAACGAGTTGATCAAAATGTTGAACGCCTCAAGGATATTTTGGAAGAAGTAGAAAGGCAATTAAAAACAGTACGGTTGCAAGCAACGAAGGCACAGAAATGGCAGGAATATTCTGAAAGGCTAAAAGAATTACGACTAAACCTTGGGCTTCAGGAATACTCTCAGCTCACAGAAAACCTCGAATCGGAATATGCCAAGCTTTCCTCTCTTAAAAACGAATTGGAACAAGGTTTTTCGGAAACCGATGAACTCGAGAAAAAGGCTCGGGAAAAAGAATCTCTGGTAGCCCAACTGGATGAACAAATACGAAGCGGAGATCTATTGATTTCTGAAGCCAGGCAAAATATAGCTGCGGGCGACTCTTCGAAAAAAAGCGACCGCGACTCTCTCGAAAATTCTGAACGAGACCTCCTTCAGGCACGCAAATCTCTGATGGATCACAACAAAAGATTATCCCTCTTGGAATCTCAACTTGATTCTCTCAGGCAGGAAGCCGAACTTGCAGAATCGAATTGCGCTGACTCAAAACTAATCGTCGAAACTCTCGAAAAAGCAGAAAAAGAAGCGTCCGAAGAAGATTCTGCCCTCCGTATTTCAGTCTTAAAATCTAAGGAAGAACACCTTGAGAATATGCGCATGCTTGCGCAACTGCAAAACGCCCTTACAGGCTCCAGAGCCAAACTGGAATCTTATCATCGGGAAGCAGAAAGGCTTCGGCAACGTAACGAAAACACCGTAGGAAGCCTTGCAGTTCTAGACGCAGAACTTGGTGAATTGACAATCGCTGACGAAATTTTACAAATAAGGTTGGCAGCATCAAAGACAACACTTCTTGATTTGGGAAAAGAAAAAGAAGCATTGGAGTTGGCACGAGACCAATTCGCCAAAGAAGTTTCGGAATTTCAGGCGAATCGAAGTGGCACCGTCAGCCGCCTTGAAGTTCTTGAAGGATTAGAAAAAAGTTTGGAAGGCTTTGGCGTTGGGCTTAAAGAAATTCTTGAACTTAGCAAAGACCCATCTTCACTTTTATGGAACACCATTCTGGGCGTTGTTGCTGATTTCCTCGAAGTATCAACGGAATTTGCAGTGCTCATCGATCTTGCTCTTGGTGAAAAATCACAACGCATTCTTGTGCAGGATCAAGAATCTCTGATCAAAGCCCTGGCATTGAACTCAGAGGCTTTTTCAAGCAGGATTTCTTTCCAAGGTTTTTTACAAAACAATATTCAAGTTACTAATTCCTCATCTGAAACATCGATTCTAGTAGAGAATCAACCCGATATCGTTGGTTGGGCCCATGAGTTTGTTAAATGTAACAATCCAGATTTCCCGAATCTGCCTCTATGGCTTTTGGGAAAAACACTGATTGTTAAATCCTTGGATTTTGCAAGAACGCTTTCCGCATCTCATCCTTCGATTAGATTTTTAACCCTTTTTGGCGAAATCCTCGAACCTGATGGCACCCTAACCATGGGAACCCATCATGCGGAAACAGGCCTTCTTTCCCGTAAAGCGGAACTAAGAGAATTAAAAAACACTCTTATTCAAATTGAAGATTCCATTGTTTTGGCTCAATCCAGTTTGGATGAAACAAAAAGCGCAATCTCACTTGCAGATATTCGAATTGAAAATCAGAGACGCGATATTGATATCCTTTCGGAACAGTTGAGCGATCTTAGGGCCAGAATCGAACGACAAAAACAGCGCAAGGACGGAATGGATGAAGAATTAAAAGTCAGTGGCAACGAACTGAGGAACCTTGATGATGACACAGAAAAAGAAACCAAGGAACTGGAAGCTTTTAAAAAGCAGGCTGAAGAACTTGAAGTAGTTTGCCTAAAGATGGAAGAACTCGTAAAGGTTGGGGAAGAAAGACTACGGGACATCGAACTCCAAAGACGGGCGAGAACCGAAAAAACCACTGCAGCAAGAGTTGCTTTTGCCCAAGCCGAAGAACGAGCTGAAGCTTTTAAAACCAGATTCAATTCTGCAAACGACGAGCAAACAGACAGAAAAACTGAACAAAACCGTACCCTTACACAAATTCTAGAAATTAAATCACGATCAGACACTCTGAATCTTTCAATCCTCAATGTTACCTCACAACTTGCAATATGGTTTCTGAAAAAAGATCAAGCCGAAGAAAAGGCCCGATTTCTTTTATTGGAAAAAGCCAAAGCAGTTAAAGAAAAAGAAACATTTGCATCGAAGGCTTATTCCGACAGATCAGCGTGGAGAAATAAACAAGAGTTGGTGCATGGTCGCGAATTGGCAGTCAACGACCTCCAAATCCGACGCGACTCTTTATGTAGTCGAATGAAAGATGATTACGAAATTAATCTTGACGAACTTTATTTGCAAAGGCAGGTCCCAGCAGAAGGCACTGACCAAATTAATTCAATGCCTCCAATAGAAACGACTGTAATTGCTGATGAAATCACAGAACTCCGCAATAAGATTCATAGACTAGGCAATGTTAATATCGAATCGCTCGAAGAATTGACAAACTTGGAATTCAGACATTCAAGCCTTAAAATACAATATGATGACCTTGTTTCAGGAAAAAAAGCCCTCGAAGAGATTATCAGTAAAATCAATGCAGATAGCAGATCACTGTTCATCGAAACCTTCCAGAATGTAAGGATTCACTTCCAAGATTTATTCCGCAAACTATTCGGTGGCGGTATGGCTGATGTAATACTTGAAGATGAACAGGATGTTTTGGAATGCGGTATTGAGATTAAAGCAAAGCCACCTGGGAAAGAATTACGCAGCATCTCTTTGATGAGTGGTGGGGAAAAAACCATGACTGCGGTAGCATTACTTCTGGCAATTTTCCGTAACAAGCCAAGCCCTTTTTGCCTACTCGATGAAGTTGACGCTGCACTTGATGAGGCCAATGTAAATCGATTTACTAATGTATTGCGCGATTTCATGGATAAGAGCCAGTTTATCCTTATTACCCATTCCAAACGAACGATGGCGTGTGCTGATGTTCTTTATGGAATTACGATGCAGGAATCGGGCATATCAAGAAGAATGGCAATCCGATTTCAAGATTGGCCTGCTGACGAGAAAAAAGACGAGCCTTCAGCTTAATTACAACACCTCATCAATTTCGCCTATTTTACCAGCATTTCGCTATTAAAAAGAAAATCTGCATCACCTGATAAAACTGGTCTTTCCACAAATTAATATTGAGGATAAAGGCAGATAGTTCCCTTAATTTTTTGGAAGATACAACTGTGAAATACCCTTTCTGGCTTAAAAAAACACTGGCAGAAGCAGGCTTAGGCAACTGGATTCCCGGTGCAAAAAAATTATTTTCCGCACCTAGCAATATCCTTGCAAGCTGTAGTGATACAATTTTGCAGGGCGATTTTGAATCATTTGCAAACGCCGATACTTTCATAAACACCCCCTCCCCTGATTATCTTGACCTTTCTTGCGATCACATTCAAGGGTTGGGAATTCCTGTCCAGGTTCTTCCTCGAACCTTGGCTACTAAAGATTTATCTCCACAAGAAGGATTTTCTGAAACCCGGGATGCAGTTTCAAATTACCTCGACTTGGAATACGGTGTTCCTTTTAATCCAGTTAATGAAGTGTTAATTACAAATGGGATAACTCACGCAATTCAAACCGCACTAGAAACCTTTGTAAACCCTGGAGATAATGTCCTTTTACCAGATCCATGCCCAGCGAATCATGAACAACTTGTTCGCAATCATGGCTCTAATCCAATCTGGATTACTTTACGACATGAAGATGGTAGATTGCATTTTTCCGAAACAGAATTAAAGAGACAGATGCGAAAAAGCAAGGTCGCAATTTTATCAAATCCATCAATTCCTACAGGGGGAGTTTTCCATGAGGAAGATTTTCTAAGAATAGGCGACTGTGCTTCAAAAAACAATTGCCTGTTGATTTGGGATCATTCTTTGATGGGATTACAACTGGATGGAAGCCCTTTCCACCCAGGCAACTCAAATGAGACTCGAAAATTATCACTTAATGCAGGAAGTTTAAGTATAAGCCACGGCATATCTGCCGCTAATGTGGGATGGTTAACCGGTAACGAGAATTTAATTGCCCCATGCAAATTATTGTTAAAAATGCGCAATGCAAGTACAAGCGTATTAAGTCAGCAAATACTTGTTGATGCAATCCAAAAAGCACAATCAAACGAATGGTATGAGTTTCTGCATCGTCTTACGGAAAACAGAAAGCACAATTTTCAAAAACTTGCAGGGATGGGATTGGATCCTTTTTGGCCTGCCGGGGGGCCATATATTTGGATTCCCATTTGGCGCAAAGAAATCAGTTCAGTTCACTTCTGCCAAGAACTGGAATTAAATTACAAGGTTTTGATTAAGCCAGGCACTTTCTTTGGTCCATCCGGAGCAGGCTATGCCAGAGTAAGTTTTGGGGTTGATGAAGGAAGATCAATCGAAGCCTTAAGGCGAATAGAGCTTTACATGGATAATAAACCATTGATGAAGACAGAGCAAATCAGACTGGCAGCTTAGAGATAATCTTCACGAATGGGACTAAAAATATCAAGGGCTTCAGCGCCCTCTTCAAACGACCAAACCTGATGAACCACATTTGAAGGAATACGATAAAAGTCGCCTACAGCAAGTTCTTTCTTTTCATTGCCTATTTTAAAAACCGCCCTACCCTTGAGCACAATTCCAATTTGCTCATGGGGGTGGGAGTGGCTTTTAACTTCCGAATTAGGCTCCATCCTAACCAGCGACATCATCATCTGGGAAGCAGCACAGGTGGTGATACTAACCCCTGGAAAGATATTGTGCTTTGCCAATTCGTTAGGAAGAGGAAAAAACTCACTCATAGTAATTTTGTCCGAATAAATTAAACGGTTACTTGGATCCAACCAAAAAATGAAACTCTGCTGTTTGCCTAATGATGAGTGACATGGTGCTTGGTTCGAAAACAATCGATCCAGCACCATCAGGTTGCCAGCTTTTTGGATCAAGCGCCATGATGCTATTCATGATGTTTTGAACATTCTGAATGAACACAGCTTGATTATAATTCCCGGGCATATTCATGTTCATATTGCCAATGATATCACCAATCGGGTAGGCCCTGGTGGTCATGGTTTCTTTAGCCCGATCAGGGCTTGTGATATGGATTGTTTTCTCTTTGATCACATATGATAGCCCAAGATCGGAAAGCACTTTCCGTAGGATCGTACGAGTACTCCAACCCCGGGAGTTGACAGTAATCGGCGTTTCGGTGGTGATATTCATTAATTGCAATGCTTGTTGATCAATCACCAAGGGGCTGCCAAATTGTTTTTCCATGATATCAAGGAATGATTGGAAGGGCTCATTCTTAAGGCTAAAGGTTAAAGGGGAAGACATCGTATTCATAATTTTGCGATCTTCTTCACTAACTTTAGCGCCCGCAGTACGGCGTTTAGACTTCTCAACCCAATCATCAGGGAATGATATATCGCCAGTAACGGGAATTGATGCTTTAAGAATATCTCTTTGAAGAGCAAGCATCATATCGGAGCGGGTGGCACGAAGCTTGGATTCAGCACTGATGTTATCCTGAAACTTACTAAGTCTTCCAAGAGCTTGAACCTCGAGATTATTTGGATACTTTTTTGCAAGTTCATCAAAGCTACGGTTAGCCTCAGAAGTTTGGCCATCTTTACGAAGATTTTTAATTGAGTCGATATTTCTTGAAAGCTTTTCATTTTCTCGTGAAATGCGGTCGATATCAGCAATACGCTGATTAGCTTGAGCTTGCGATTGAATTGCATCCAGATTTTTGGAAGTGGATACGCCAATATTCTTTTCATAAACCTTGATTTGGGATCGGATACCACGAGCAAGAGAATCACGCTTTTCTGCAGGAAGCAGTTCGTCGCTTTCGATGCTTTCGAGAATTGGTTTTAAATATTCAGCAGCTCTTGTGAGAGAAAATTTAGACAATCTTAAAGCTTCAGTCAAAGCCTGCTTTGCTTCGTTCTCTTTTTTTTGTATTGCAACTTCCCGGAGTTGGCGAGCACGCGCCAATAACTCATCTTCTGCAATAGCAGTCGAGTTATTGATTGAAACTATCACCATGAAAGTGACTGCGATTGTAAGTAGATTTTTACGGTATGCTATTAACATGTCCGAAATCCTCCCGAACCAAAAAAACTGGTTGTTAAATTACTAACATCATTATACTACCAAAAAAGACCATAAAACTAAAACCAATAATTAATTTGTGAGTAATGGTATCTCGAAACAAAAACTTTAAAAAATCGAATTGGCTTTACGCAGATCAATCGCCAGATATTAGCTTTGAAAGGATCGGGGAGATTTCTCCAGCGAGAAAGACCGATCCGGTGATGCACAGAATACCGGGGTTGGGTGTTGCAAAAAAAGCTTTTCTCGCAGCTTCTTCTAAAGTTTCACCAAGAAAAGTTTCACCAGTGCTGTTTTGGGCCCAAATGTCTAACAATTCTTCCGTCTTTGCTGCTCTTGGGCTGTTTATCGATTGCGCAAAGATAACCTTGGTAAATATTCCTGAGAATTCTTGAAACATGCCAGAAATGTCTTTGTCGGAACTAGCGCCAAAGAGTAGTACCCTTGGAACTTCTGGAAAACTTTCTTTGATGGTTCGCACCAACGCCGCTGCTGATGCACGATTATGGGCGCAATCAACCACAACCCATGGTCTTTGACACATAACCTGCATACGGGCAGGCCATTTTGTATTGCCCAACCCCCATTGCACCGCTTCATCCGAAATCACAAGCCCCAATAAACGCAATTCTTCTACCACGCTTACAACTATCGCAGCATTTGCGGCCTGATGCTCACCCAGCAAAATCATTTCCATCCATGGCCATTGTTTTTTTTGAGTTTTAATCTGCACTGAGGGTGCAACAATCAAATTATCTTTAAAGATCCCAGGCCGATAATCCCAACTAAAATCCGCATCAGCTTGAATCAACTTAGAACCCATCGTGGATGCAATATCTTCAATGACCTGCCTAGGCCCTGAGTTACAAACCCCGCTAACAACGGGAACGCTAGGTTTAATGATTCCAGCTTTTTCCCTAGCAATATGTAGAAGTGTGGGCCCAAGCTGCTTTTCATGATCCAAGCTAATGGTGGTAATGATAGAAAGCAATGGATTGCAAACATTGGTGGAATCCAACCGGCCTCCCAACCCAACTTCAAGAATTGCCAAATCTACTTTGTTTTCCAAAAAATGAATGAACGCAACAACGGTTGCAACTTCAAAAAAAGTGGGGACAAACCCAAGTGGCTCGCACTGCGGAAATCCAATGGTTGTTTTGATCTTCGTAAGAATTAAATCGAGCGAATCCGCAGAAATGTTTTGTCCATTGATACTGAACCGCTCTTCCACAAAAAACAAATGGGGGGAAGTATAAAGCCCTGTGCGAAATCCCTGCTGCGAAAGAATTGCAGCAAGCATTGCAGAAGTTGAGCCCTTGCCCTTGCTCCCCGCCACATGAACAAATTTGATTTTTTTTTCTGGGTTACCGAGAAGGTCTAAAACCTTGCGCATGCGATCGATTTTAAAATCATCCGGTGTGGGAAGGCGATGCTCAAAATTAATCAAACCGTACCAGAACCCCCGGGGTGAATCATCAAGGTGTTTCGAAGAAAGCATAAATACCGGCCCATCCCAAGATGGCTAAGGTTCAACACAGGCAAAACGCCTACCTATAGCTTATTCACCTTGGACAGGCATGCAAATCTGCTCGAGCAACTTTTCACATTTTTCTTGAACTAAGTTGGCAAGATTAGGCAGTGGTTGGCCTTCAACCAACCCCTCCGCCAAGCTTGCTAAAATCCTTGGAAACGCATAAAGAGAAGCACAACCATCAAGGGTAAGGGGTTCCATTCTGCTATGTCTGCCTTTTTTCTCCATATCTTGCCAGGCCTGTTTTCCCTTACCAACAAGCATCATGTCGGCCTCGGGCCTAAGAAGAATCAAATGATCGATTACTGCAGGCTCCAAATCCCAAGCAGAAAGTTTAACTGAGAGATCTCGAGATTTCCCCTGACCATTAGCCAAGAATAGCCCAATCCCTACTTTCCATGGCTGACCATCTCTGCAAACCCAATGCGCAAGTGTAATCGCGCCATAAGTGGGGTGATCACCGAATGTCCATTCCGATACCACATGCTGTAAGCGCCATGGCCCAACCTTAATTCCTTGATCATGGCAAAGATGCAGTAGACAACCCAAACCAGCCTGCAATTCTTTGGTCGCACCAGCAAGGGCGCCCTCGGGAGTCAACTGTTCCTTGGCAAGAGAAAATTCTTGGGCCCATAGCTGGCTCAATGCTTCAGGCTGAAGTTCCTGTATTCTTTTTTCTTCTTTCAGTTCTGCGGCAGATTCGTTTTTAAACTCACCACTGCTTGCCAAGCTGTTTCTCTGTTCGGCTTTTTCAATCTGCGCCTCTTTTCCCATATGCCCTTCGGGGGTCGTATCCAGAATAACCATTGATCGGACACCAGCGGGCAATTGGTCCTGCGGAACTTCCAACTCGACCGAATCAACATGATAGCCCACGGATGAAGTTTGGCCAGAAGATGAAGGAGCAATCTCGTTGATTGATTCGCTTTCAGCCCCATAAACAATTTTGTCAAAGAAATGCCTGAATTGTTGAAGCATATCTCGAAGAGTCGGTTCGGTTCTTGCGATACGATCGATTTGTTCCAAGGTAAAAGGGTAAAACTCTGGAAGGCTTTTGAAATTCGGCAAACCACGAAGTGCAGGTTCGAGCCTGGCCAACACAACTTTCCGCACCAATTCAAATGGGGGCGCATCAAGCTTCATGCATTTGATTGTGCCATACCCAGGAACATGAACCGGATTATTAAGCCTGTCTTGAATATAACCATCAAGCGAGGGAATGAATCTGTTCCACAATCCGCGTTCTGCAAAAACGAGAAAGCTGATGCCATCAAGCTGGTGCATCGCTTTAACAATACCTGCAAAAAAGGTTTCAGCAGTTTTATGGGCGTCATCATTTCGTCTGGCAAGCAAAAGATCTTCCAATTGATCAAATGCGATAACCACAGGAATGCGGAGTTCCTGCATTACACCCATCATGGCCTTGAAAAGCGCAAGCACAAGATCCTGCCTGCCTGGATGCATTTTAAAATCGAGTTCTGCAAAGCCATACGTCAGAAAGCTTGCCAACTCGGTTTCATCCTGAAGCAAAACCGATCTAGCAAACCCCTGCAAAATAGCATGTCGCATCATGGCTGCAGCATCGTGACCGGAAGTACGATCTACATATTCGCAAACAAGTTCAAAAGCCCGATAGCAGGTTAATCCAGCTTCATCACAAAGCTTACGCACCATACCAGGCGACTTAGCATCCTGGCTTGGTCGAGACAAAGCATCGATGAGCCATTGGGTTCGTTCAAGGGCTTGAGTACTACCTAAGCCAAAAGTTTTCGCAATCCACCCCAAGCCAGGCGGTGGGAAAAGATCGAGCCTTTCCTCGGAGGAAAGATCTGCAAGAGTGCGGGTTAAAAGCATACGAATCAACTGCTCGCCCACGTATTCGAGGGGCCTGCTGTTTCGTTGTTTACCGCCCCCAAGCAAGGTGTCAAGCAACTGAAACAAAAGGTACTCTAAAAAATCGGTATCGCGTTGATAAGAACCGGGGGTGACAAGTAATTGCCAATTACCTTCCATGCCATGTTTAATGGAATGCAAAAGGTGGGTTTTACCTGCGCCCTTATTTCCAAGAATTGGAACCACTTCAGAATGCGTATTAGGGGTGTATCGGTATTGATCAACAACCCGAAGTAGTTGTTCACGTTCGCGTGAATAAAGCTCGGGAACATGATAAATCGAACAAACTTCATCATCCGGATTGCGGGCAAAATAATTCCGGAATGGGTTACCCTGGCGCTTGAGCCAATCGATTGCATTCTGATGATTCGGTTCGTTAATTAAAAGCTGGGACATAGTAACTCCATTTGGTAAATCAGCCAGCACTGCACAAGGCAAATGAACTGTCATCCGGATTAAATACAGCAGCAGCGGGCCCTAAACTTGCATAACAGGCAATTTCATGGCCAGCCATCAAGGCTAACTCAGGCTTGGGAATTTCATAAAGTGGGCCGGTCCAAGGATGCAACTCAATGAGTTTCTTCTGCCTTAAATTACGCAGAGCATCATGAAAAGCCCCCGTTGTAATCCCGGGGCATAAAGGCGATAATTGTTGATAAAGATAATAAAGCTGGCAATCCCCTGCTCTGCCCGAATCACTCCATTCCTTCAAAAGAATGAAAATATGTTTGGCAGGCGAACTAAAATCTTCTAATAAAGGTGCGCCTAATTTCAAAGGTGCGCCTAATTTCAGGGCGATAGAACCCGCAACTTTCTCCAAAGCTTGATAGAAAGCCATATCATCACTTGCCGGATTAATAACGCTCTTTTCAGCAGGAGATTCGATAATTGCGGATGCATTTTCCAACAACCTATCAATCTTAATTCCTTCCAACACTGCACGAATACCCAGACGAGTAATCTTGACCATTTCGGTAAAGGGCTTGGTGGATTGTTCAACCACCTTTAATAACCGCATCTCAAAACAATATTTCGCTGCAAGCTTTCCAGATGCAGATAGCGGAAACAACCCCTGCACACCCTTTTTGTTAAACAAAGAGCAAACGCCTGCAGATTCCAAGGCAAAGCTTAAGGCATGCAATATGATGATTTGTTGATCCGCCATGCCCCCTCCTTGGGTCTTTAAATCGCTAGCCAATTATTCACTTCTTCCATGAAGTAACACTTTCAGGCCATAATCAGTTCGTAGCATAACTTTTTATTAATAAGAAAGGCAAGATCACAAAGGAACCTAAGATGTAAAGCTTTGGAGTAGAAACCTGCATTATCAATTAGGGTAAACAAGGAAACCTAGAGGGTTTAGCCCAGTGTCCAACAATGTGTTCAAGCGCCTATATTCCCCTAAGGAGCTAGGTCGATATCAAGCTCTCGGAGTTTAGCGCCCTGTAAAATCAATTCCAACAGTTCATCCGGTTTTGTTGCAACCAATAAGAGTTGTCTAAACTTTGGCTTTACAAAGCCTTGCTCAATCATTTGATCTATCCACGCCAGCAAAGGATCAAAAAAACCTGCGGTATTTAGAATTCCGATTGGATTATGATGAATACCAAGTTGCGCCCAGGTTAGTATTTCGAACAATTCGTCACAGGTTCCAAAACCGCCAGGCAATGCAATAAAAGCTTCCGATTTCGAAGCCATCAAAGCTTTTCTTTCATGCATGGAATCAACAACAAACAATTCGGAAAGGCCTTTGTGGGCAATTTCTTTTTCAACTAATTTAGTGGGGATAACCCCTATTACATGGCCATTTGCAGCGAGACAAGCATCAGCAATAACGCCCATGAGGCCAATATTGCCTGCGCCATAGATGAGCTTAATTTTTTCTTTTGCGAGCAAAGATCCCAAATGGGAAGCAGCGCTGGCAAAGATGGGATTAATTCCGGATCGAGAGCCACAAAAAACGCTCACACTTTGTATTTTAACTGGCATAAAAGCACCTCACAAAGCCACCCCGTACTGAATTTTAAAAGTTGCACCAAAACCTTTTTGCGAAGAAACAGTCATTTTCCCGCCCGACTTATCCAGCACCGATTGCACAAAAGAAAGCCCCAAGCCCATGCCCGAACCAAGACCTTCAAAGATTGCACTATCCCTGCGCGTGGAAAAATAAGCTTCGGTACACCTTGCAACAACCTCAGGATTCATTCCTGCACCATTATCTTGCACTTCCAAAAAAACATTATTTGAAAGGGAAGAAAGGCTGAATGAAATTCTTCCACGCCATGCCGCAGCCTCGATGATCGTTGCTTTTGATTTTTGAATATCATCAATCTGCTGGCTTCTAGCTTGTTCTCGCAAGGCAAGACGCTGTTCAAAAATGGCATCACGAGCGTTAAAAACAAGATTTTCAAGGATCTGTTGCAAATGAGAGGGGTCAGCTTTAATAAAGATTTCCTCTTCGGTTTGCCCAATAATTTCAAGATCTATTTTCCACTTATCATTAGCAAGAGCTTTCCAATTAGAAACAGTTCGATTAACCAACTCATTCAAATCAAACCGCACGGGTTCAAATTTATCATCCTGCCTGCGAACCGCACGGAGGATTTGTTCCAACCTATCCGCAACTGCACCAAGGGTATTTTCCACTTCCCCCAGCATGAACGAAGTATTTAGATCAAGCGCTTTGTTTGAGGTGCATCTTCGAAGTAGATCAAGAGGCCGAACCAAAAGGTTTTTAATATTGTGGGCATAAGAACCCGCCATGATTCCGACACCTGCATACATTTGAGACCTAAGTTCCACCGAATCTTTTTCTGCGGCCTTTGCAACGAGTTGTTGTGCTAGCAGTTCTTTTTCTGCCACCGCTGCAGCTTGCGCCACCTTTTGAGACTGAAGGAATCGGGCTCGCTCCCGAAAATAGCTATAAAAAGACTGGATTGTAACCGCTAGAGCAAGGCCAGCACCGACAAGAAAAAGCCAGCGCCCGCGGGAAAGTTTTTCCTGCTCGATAGATCTTCTGCGATCGTAAGCATGAAGTTGGTAGTAGAGCTTTACCTTGGCATTATCTGCAATGGAGTATTCAAGAATCTGGGATTGTTCAGGCTGAAAAGGAAACCCTGAAGCCCAACGAATCGGGCGGTCAGCCTCTTCTGAAATTGTAATTTCGATTTCATAAAAAGTAGGAAACAAAGGAAGAATACCAGGGTGAATTTTTGTCGGGGGCTCTCCAAGAGCGCGAAGATGTTGATATATCTCTTCCCTGCGAACCAACACCAATTGATTTAACCCATCCTGCAATGGTTCCACCTTGGTGTTTTCAGTATTTGCGAGTTTCCGATAATTATCAATCAACTCTGGTAATGATTTCCTAAAAACCCTGGCTTCTTCAAGCCATTCTTTCAAGATGTTTTGTTCATACTTCGCCTCACCCTTGATCCAAAACAATAATGCATCAGAAATAGCAAACAAGGCAATGGCCCAAAAGAACAAAGGCAAAAGGAATAGATACAAACCAAGTCGTGGTGTATTGCTTTTTTCTGGGTTTAAAAAGCTGGGGTTATTCACCTGTTCGCCCCCGAAGAAAACAATAATTTTGAACGGAGGGTAGGCAAAGGAAGTTGATTTTTACCTTGCGAAAGTAATGACCATATTTCCAGTTTTGCTGAAGTACGATCGCTTGGATCCAACAAGGGTTTAAGCACACCAATGAACTCGCCTGTACCTGCATTGCGATTTCCTGCTGCATCAAACAAGGGCGTTCCTTTTTCTACCGTAACCCGATCTCCATCCCAAGTAAGTTTTTTAAGGTATAAAGATAAATCGCCGGTATCAATAAAAAGCCCTGGAAGAAGCCCCTCGAGAATCTGACTCGAAAAAATAAGTTCTTCCGTACTCGTGGCTTTTGCCAAATGCCCCGTATCAGCCCAATCATTAATGGGCCTGAATCCCGCTTCATGGGAAACAGGATTTGCATGGCTAAAAAAAACAATCTTGGAAGGCAGTTCAGAAACCGGCCATGCAACTTCACGATCACGGTAAACGGTATTCAAGGAAAGAGTATCGCCTGTTACCACCACCATTTTTTGTGCAAGTTTTGGGTCTGAAAGAGAAAGTTCGCGTAAAAATCTTCTTGCTTGCAATGCCTGCGAACCGACAACCATCAAAGGTTGCGTTTGTTCCGGTTTCAGTTTGATATCTAAAAGCAAAAATCTCAACGCTTCTTTCTCAAAACGATTTGAGGCATAACGAACCCCGATGCTAGAGTCAATAATCTGTGGAATAGGATGCGTATTCATAGAAAAAGAAGATGCTTTTTTCCCTAGCATTTGCAAAGGCGGGGCCAAAAGAAATGCGAAGTTTGTATTTTGCTGGGCTAACACGGTGGAACAAACCCAACCATACGCTGCCAATCCATCTGCGACCGTTTGTTTATTGAGAGAGGCCCAAAAAGTTGCGACAAAATCCCGTGCATAAGAATCGTCCTCCCATAACACAATATGAACCGGGTCTGAATCGGGTTTCAAATCCGGGTTAGACCAAAGCAAACGAATTATGGCATCAGACATGATTCGATTATCAAAACCAAATCGAAAAGTTTTTTCAGGGTAAATCCCCATTAATCCAATGTCATCTGCAGAGTTGGGTCCAAAAGTTCCGTTAAAATCTTTTGCAAGTGTATTAGACGAAGCAGTGGTAAGAATAAGCGGAGGCGCTTTTCCAACATTTACTTTTGCAGCAACCTTAGAAACGGCTTGAACTATCGCCATTGCGTCGTCTGTAGTTGGCCCCGCAACAATTGCTGAGGGAATTATGCTTCGGGAGAATAATTTTTCCACCCAGTCTTCATACTTCATGCCACTGGAAATCTTGTACCACTTCACAACAATTGTCAGTTTCGAATTGGGGTGCGATATTTTGAAAAAAGGAACGCTAGCGGTAAGTTCGGGAAAAGTCTGACTTCCTAATTCAAACTTAACCTTGGCAAGAAAAGGATCCGGATGATTTGCCAACAATTTGCCCGAAGATACAAGCCTTTCCCATGCGGATGAGTAACTTGCAGGATAAACCCAAGCGATCTCTTTTTGATTGGGTTCTAATTCCTCTTCTTTCTGTCTGAACAGGTAAGGGTTCCACAAAAAAAGCAGAAACAACACCAATACAAAACTAAACCAATACACCTTGCGCAAGAGATTCCTCATTCCAGTAAAAAAAAGTATTTAGTGCTACCAGCTACAACATTTATTTTACCTTCCTAAAATTTCAAATGTCTGTCATAATTCATAAATTATATTCAAGGATTATTTGGAAAGACCTTCGGGAGTATTGTAGCGTTCTTTCCAAGATATCTCATTATCTAGTTTCAATAAGGTTTTTTATGGCTATCAGCCCGACTACAATTGTTATTTTTGGTGCTTCCGGTGATTTAACCTCACGAAAGCTTATCCCTTCGCTTTATCGAATGGATCGCAAAGGAAGGCTCCCTGAAAACATCAGGATAATTGGCGTGGCAAGGTCACCCTTTGATGACGACTCGTTTCGCTTAAAAATGGCAGATGCAATCAAATCCTTATCCGCAGACGACTGGAATGAAGAAGCTTGGAATAAATTTGCCCCCCGTTTGGGATATGCCCGAGGCGATGCCTCAACGGATGGCGGCTTAGAAAATCTCCAAAACCAACTTGAAACCATCGAAAATGGATTACCTGGTAACAGGCTTTATTATCTTTCCGTTGCACCACAGCTATACCCAGAAATCACAAAAAACCTTGGCAAACTTGGCATGGCAAGCTCCGTCGATGGAAGCGCTTCCAACCCAGGTTGGCGCAGACTTATCATCGAAAAACCCTTTGGTCATGACCTTTCTACCGCAAAAAGCCTCAACAGGGTTATCCGAACTCATTTTCACGAAGACCAAATCTACCGAATCGACCATTATCTCGGCAAAGAAACTGTGCAAAACCTTTTGGTTTTCCGTTTTGCAAACACTCTTTTTGAACCACTGTGGAACAGTAACTACATCGATCATGTGCAAATCACCGTTGCTGAAACAGTGACGATAGGCAACCGCGCAGACTACTACGATAACGCTGGCATTTTACGCGACATGTTTCAAAATCATCTTTTGCAATTACTTTGCCTGGTGGCAATGGAAGCCCCAGCACGATATGCAGCAGATCCACTTCGAAACGAAAAAACCAAGGTGCTTGATGCCATGCCTGTTTTTTCTGTCGAAGAAGCAAGGCAGCGAATTGCAACGGGTAGGTATCAAGGATATTTGAATGAACGAGGTGTTAAACCCAATTCCCAAACACCGACCTTTGCTGCAGTAGAATTTTCAATCGATAACTGGCGCTGGAGAGGTGTGCCCTTCTACCTTCGCTCTGGTAAAGGCATGGCTTTACGCTCTAGCGAAGTGGTTATCCAATTTCGTTGCCCCCCACACCTAATGTTCCCGATGCCCCCGGGAAGCTCGATCCAATGCAACAGACTGGCAATTTGTATTCAACCTGATGAGGGCATTCATCTAAACTTCATCACCAAAGAACCCGATCGTGATGGAACCGTTCTAGTGCCCTCTGATATGGAATTTCACTATCGAAACGCTTATGCCAATGTCAAAATCCCCGAGGCATACGAAAGGTTGCTGCAAGACGCCCTAAATGGCGATGCCTCGCTATTTATGCGGAGCGATGAAATTGAAAGATCTTGGGAATTAATCGAACCTTTTTTGCTCGCAACTGAAGATTCCCATGCAAAAATCCCCGAAGACTACCACATCGGCACCATGGGTACCGCAGGGGCAGACTCATTACTTGCTAAGAATGGCCGATCTTGGATCTCGATGGGATTAGCAAAAAAGCCTAAGGATTAGCCAAGATTCTGATTGGCCTTGCCCAGATTTACAAAAGCGTTACGCTACTGCCTTAAGCTGAAACTTTAGTTCCAGGCAAAAGGCGGGTTTTCATGGATTGGATTTTGTATTTCGTTGATTTGATCAGGCATTTGGATGTGCATCTTAACGACCTAGTAGGAACCATGGGCCCGTGGTTTTATCTTGCGATGTTTGCTATCATTTTCTGTGAAACAGGCTTGGTGGTAACCCCATTTCTTCCGGGCGACTCTTTGCTTTTCACCTTGGGCGCAATGTGCATGTCGAGCAATAGCGAATTAAATCTTCCCGCAATGGGCCTCACTCTTTTGGTCGCCGCAGTTTTAGGCGACGCTGTAAATTATTCTTTGGGATATTGGACGGGGCCACGGGTATTCAAATCTGAAAAGTCCTTGTTATTAAACAAAGACCACCTTTTAAAAGCTCAGGGATTCTACGAAAAGTATGGAAAGAAAATGATTATTCTAGCAAGATTTGTCCCAATTATTCGCACCTTTGCACCTTTTGTCGCAGGCATAGGCAAAATGAATTACCCAACTTTTTTAGCATACAATGTAGTCGGAGCCATTGCATGGGTAGGACTTTGCATGGGTGCAGGCGTCTTGTTTGGGCAAATACCATGGGTTAAAAAGAATTTTGAAGTGGTAATTCTTGGCGTCATCTTTATTTCAATTTTACCATTGGTCTACGAATTTGTTGTCAGCCGCTATGCTGCCCAAAAAAAAACGGCTCTTGATGCCAAGGACCTGAGTGCTGACCTCCAAAGTAAAGCAGGGTAAAATGCCAAAAATCATCTTAAATCCGATTCAAATCGAAGCTGCTGGTACAGGCAATAAAATCATTCAAGAATTCTTTGGCAAAATTACCTCTTCAGATTCCAACATTAGTATTGCCAGAATGATAAGCCCTGAAGGATGGTCTGAACCGGGCCAAACTCCTGAATTCGATGAATACACCCTTGTGTTAAAAGGCTGTATGCATGTTGAAACAAAAACTGGCCTAAACATTATTAAGGCAGGGCAGGCAATCCAAACTTTTGCAGGAGAATGGATTCGCTACAGCACCCCGGAAAAAGATGGGGCAGAATATATCGCAATCTGCCTTCCTGCTTTCACCCCAGAATCAGTCAACCGGGACGAATAATTCATTTTTTAATCCATTACAATTTGGTAAGCTAATCTTGGTCTAAGTTAATGGTCAACCACATTGTTGGTTACTCATCTAGGAATCGCCATGGATAGTCTTTTGCATCACAATCTGACCCAGACACAATGGGTTTCATTTATTACCCTTTTGGTAATCGGCCTTCCTGTTGCTGCATATATTTTAAGAACATGCCTGAGCCTATTTAATGAAGAAATGCCTTCCTACCGAAGAGCGATGTTCATTGTTCCTGCTGTCGCCTTGGGAGCTTATCTTGCATTTGATGTACTTTCTTACCTCGTTTTGTTAGCTATCAGAGATAGCAGAGTGATTCAGCGCACGCCCTATGGGCAATCGGGGTTCGGCTTTTCACAATGGATATTTACTGCTCTACCGATTAAATGGGCCGTGGTTTCTTTCATTCCGCTGATTCGATACACCCTTGTATTTATCGTGATAGCGATTGCGGGAATATTACAAGTTTTCTTTCTAACGATTCCATTTCGAAAAGCGTTATTCATCTTTGCAGCTCAATGGACCGCCAACTTATTTGCTTACTTTATCATCAGTAATGTATTGCATTTTTCCTCAGGGCTTATGGGCCATTCTTCCGGACTGCATATTGATATGCAAACCATTCATGACAAATACGAATCAGTGGTTTCCAATGATAAGGCAAAAGAGGCAGCAAAAGAAACAAATGAAACCGTAAAAACTGGCCTTCATGCCGTACATGAAAGAGCGGACCCGATACTCAAGGAATTCAAAGAAAACCTTAAGCCAATAACCGATAGGTTACCCGAATCTGTAAATCATTTTTTGGAATCCGGAGGTTGGTGGTTGGTAATTGGGTTGTTAAGTGTGATCTTTTTCTTTTGGGCAAGATCGCTTTGGTACAAGATCAAACGATCATTCAGGAAAGGTAACGCCAACAAGAAAAGACTACTACTATCATCTGAAAAATGGGCAGCAGGAGAACTATTCGAAGATTTATCTAAAATGACTGCCCCGATCAACAGACCAGGTAAAGATCGTGTGACCGTGAAAGGAATACCTGCAAGAATATACCTTGTTATTATTGCAAAGGCAGGCGGTGCGGGGCCTGATTTAAGCGAAAGCCAATCCGAAGCCATACTTGATTATGTATTATCAGGGCTAGGTGAAGTTTCGAGCAGAGATTATCCACGAGTAAAGATATGGGAACCGCAATACAGCCCAGAAGGATTCACCCAAATCTTCAATCAAAATATCAGGGTGCCTGAGCCAAAGGGCACCAAATCGAATTGGATATTAGCCAACGGCGCAGTGAAAATGGGGCGAGATAAAATATATCTAGGCATCGCCTTTTTTGCTGATGAGCCAAACCTAGTCCGAAATATAGCAATCACAGGTGATCAATGGCTTGATGTTCTGCGCATTGAAACGATTGATTAATAATCCTCTGCCGATTGGGCATCATTATTCTGAGAATTGCGCCAATTGCAAAAAGATTCAACACTATAAGAAATTACGCCGCCCATAATAAGACAAACCAAGCTCATAAAATGCCAACCAGTGATTAGATGCAAAAAAGCGACAATTAACAGGCTAAGTACCGATCCCAATCCTAAAAATGTCAAATCTCTTGTATCAGGATTGAATTCTGCAATAAGCTTCTTGATTGAAAATTCTTCATCATCTTCAGAAACATCAGGGCGCACGGTTGGAACTTTTTTAACTTTCGAGGTTTCTGGTTGGGGCGTTTCAATATTAGGCATGGTAGGCACATAAGGAACAGCAATGTATTCTTCGTTACGGCCAGCAACAGCTTCTTCCTCAGCTGCCAAAGAAACGCGAAGAGCTTTTGCAGCATGAGCAATTTTTGCGGGCCTTTCTGAAATAGTTGGAGAAACCATCTGATCGGCTAATGCTGCTAACTCTTCAGGGGCTTCAGGCGTAATCGAACTAAGCGCAGGAAAAACCCCTGATCCTTCCACTTCAGCAGACAATTTCCCTGCTAAAGCTCTATAAAGTAATTTACCAACCCGAAAATTCTCTTCTGCCAAGGTCAAATCTTTTACACCAGTAAAGTTTGCTCCATTACTTAAAGGAACTATATTCCCCTCCGGCGAAACCTTAACTTCGGTGGCAATCATACCAGGAGAAATAAAGGCGTTGGCAACCTTGACTGTTTTTGGCCCCTTGGGCTCGGTCTTGTTCGTTGCAAGGAATACATCCGAATTCGAAAGGTTGCCACAAGGTACGGATTTTTCCTGGGCATGGGCCACAGCAACCATCACAATCGCCATGATTTTCGCAGCATTTTGGTGCGGTATTTTACCCCTACGGGAGAGAATCATTTCCAGGCTTTCGCCCTCCAAAAATTCTCGGACGATAAAACTGTGACCGTTTGATTCACCATTATCGACCAAACCTGCAAGATGCGGGTGCTTTATTTCCAGACCTATTTGCAATTGACCCTGAAACTTCTTATTCAAGGCTTGGTTTTTTATCACTTCATCTTTGACAAACTGCAAGGCAAACTGTTCACCTAGCGGATTTTGTACTTTCACCCCACCTGCATAGGCTCCGGTTTTTATTATTTCGATCACTTTATAATTTGCAATTTTAAGAGCAGATACTTTCCCAGACACCAACACCAATGCTTGAAATTCACTTAAAAACTTGTTCAAAACCATCCATTTCAGAAACATTTTGACATCAGCAGAATCAGTCCGATTCGCTACAAACCACCGTTGCTTGGCACTCTCAATATCGCGGGAGGAAAGCAACTTCTTTTCTATAATTGTTTGAATTACTTGGTCAACATTCATTTCTGCATCCAAATCTTATTTATTAATGCTTTGTTGTTTAATAGACAATTTTAGATGTTACAACATTTAAACCATTATTTCACAATAAAAATACTTAGACTTATTGCTAAATTCTCAAATTCCCAATATACCTACCCTATTACTTTGGGAGATATTTTATGCGTCATGTACTTTCGGCTTTAGTTCAAAATCAACCCGGCGTGCTTGCACATATCTCTGGCATGCTTGCTTCCCGTGGTTTTAACATCGAAAGCCTCGCTGTAGGCGAGACCGAAGACAAAAATCTTTCCAGAATGACTTTTGTCGTTCATGGTACTAATGCTGAGCTTGAACAAGTTCGAAAGCAATTAGATAAAGTCGTTACTGCTGTTCGTGTGGATGATATCAGTTCTGAAAATTTCATCGAACGCGACCTAATGCTTATTAAAGTTCAGGCTATGCCAACGCAAAGAGTTGAAATATCTTTGCTCGTTGAAATGTTTCGGGGTAAAGTTGTTGATATAGGCACCGAAACTCTGGTTATTGAAATCAGCGGACAAGAAACTAAAGTTGTTGCTTTCATTGATCTCATGCGACCCTATGGCATTATTGAACTAGCCCGAACAGGCAGAATTGCTCTGGTTCGTGGCAAAGGCAGCAAAGAGGTTCGAAATTAATGAGCAATCAAGAACTGATTCAATCTTCCACACGGACCCTTAATCCCGAAATTTCTAATACTTTAAACACCCTCACCAAAGGGCAAAGAATCAGAGTTACTCTCAAACTTCGAGTTGGGAGCACTGCAACTTGGATGGCACCTGTTGAAGGCATCTTTAGGCATTTCAATTTTCTCTCAACTGGAATAGCAACCGATCGTATTCCTGAAGACGATATCGTCGTTGTGTGTGTTCATTTCACCAAAGACAACGGCGAACTAAGTAGTTTCACCGTGGATGACCATACTACCATCGAAAAGATTTAGTGTTATCTACTGCGCCAGACTTTTTCTTTGCTAAGGCCCAACGCAGCAACTTTATCTTTGATTAATTCGTAGAATCGTGGAGCATCACCGGGGTAACCTGCGGTTGGTTCAATTCCTGGAACCTGTTCTGCCCAGTAAGAATTAAATTGTTTCATCAATCTTTCACGCATCCATTTTGCGAGCATACTCGCAAGACCCACCATGGGGTAATTAACATCCGCCTTAGGAAGAATCTTGAAATTCCAGTTTTGATCCGCACCCAACGATTTGTAATTACTTTCACTTAAGCCCTCCTGCCCCGCAAGAATCAAACCTTTGTTCAAAATGTTTTGCAATGTGGCTGAATAATTGTTTTTCCCGCCATGCTTGTCAACATATCCGTAAATAGAATCATTTTGCGAAAAGTTTGATTCAAAATGCTGGAAGATATTTATCATCCCTTTGGAAAGAACCGCACCTTTGTTGTCTTCTTTTTCAACAACCTCATTGAATGCCAGTGAGGGCAGGATAAAAAATCTACAATCAAAGGATTCGAACCCGGCCTCAGCAAAATTCAAACTGTTCATGGAATGAAGGGCATCCAAATCGATGCCTGGAAGGAAGGTATTTTCTTCGGGTTTAAACCAAGATTCTTGGGCTAGATCAGTTATCCCATAAACAGACTTTTCATTAAGCCAAGCCCCAAGTGTTTCCTTGGTATTAAAGAATGAAGCAACAGTTCTTTCCAGCCCTTCGAGGCCTTCTTTTGCATAGGCTTTTTTCGAATCATCCACCAAGGGCTTAGAGTCCGGTTTTTTCTTGGCAGACCGGGAAAGGGTTTTAAAACATTCAACCCAATCGCCCTCTCCCTTCCACTTCGCCATTACTCCTGCCATTACAAATGGTCCTAGGTTTGGGCCATAGCCGGCCTCATCCATTCCTACCACCCATGTTGGCATCGCACCCTGAAATTGGCTCATAAAGTTCTCGAAGTCTTTCTAAAATTTTGTAGTTTATTTAATAACACAAGGAGACCAACAATGCTTAGTGAAAACATATTCTTAAAAATCATCTCGAAAGCAATTCCAGTAACCATAATTCATGAAGATAGTGAATGCCTTGCATTTAACGATATAAATCCGCAGGCGCCTGTTCATATTCTTATAATTCCAAAAAAAGAAATAAAAACGCACGCTGATTTAATGCCAGAAGACGCCCACCTCATGGGGCATCTTCATCTGGTTGCAACCAAGATTGCAAAAGATCTTGGGCTGGAAAAAGGCTATAGGTTGGTCATTAATTGCAAAGAAACCGGCGGGCAGACTGTGCCCCACATTCATATGCATTTGCTAGGTGGCAGAAATCTAAGTTGGCCACCAGGTTAATTCGCCAATAAAGCTTCGATTTTTTCCTGTGCTAAAAGGCCATCCTTCTCCAATAGCAAAACTGATTCACCAATTTTTTCCTGATACTCAAGTTCTGTTTTAGAAATGTCATTAATCTCTAAAATATCATCGGGCAAAACAAAATACTTAATCAAAGGGTCTGATTTATCAAGTTCGGAGGGCTTAAGAAAATAAGCCCTAGAATGTGTCCTCATAACTTTTGAACCCGTTTTCGAATCATGAGTGTAGGCAAATTTCCTGCCACTCTCTTCCACAAACTTTGTTTGCATGATTGATTTCCCTTTGTATCCCTCAAAGGAAATACCGCAGATATCCGCCAAGGTTGGCGCTAAATCAACATCCTGAAAATATCCCATTCGCCTTTGCCCACCCTTACCAGACTTAGGCTGGTAAATCAAAAATGGTAAGTGTGCAAATTCACTGTAAAGCCATTCTGGCTTGGTGCCAAAAATCCCATGCTGCGAAGTCGCACTTCCTCTATTTGATGTTATTATGATGCTAAAATCTTCCTCGCCATACTTCTCTTGAATTGAAGCCACCATCGCACCTAGCATATCATCGACCGCGGCCCAAGCGGCGGCACATCCTGCTGCCAACGCCAGATATGTTTTATCATCGCTTGGCTTAAAATCTTCTCCAGGGTTTAGTATTGGTTCAGGAAACTCCTCATCTTCCGCAACCTCTTCGCGATTAAGAAAATAGTCCTGCAACTCTTCCTGAACGGGTCCTAAAAATTCTTTCCCAGCGTCCCACGGTGGAAGCAATGAAGGCACCTCAATCCAAACTAGAGAGTTTTGCTCCTGTTTTTTAAAACTGGCTGATTCAATCATTGCCTGATGATAAGCAAGCGGGCTCGAAGAATTGGATCTTAGCAGCGTTTTACCGGTAAAATTGGAGGAGAAGCTTAAGCTTAAAGTATCCTTATCTGCGCCTATAAAGTCGGTGATCCAACCATTATTTTTTAAAGTTTCAGCCCAACTTGGCAAATTGGTTGGTAAATGATGTGGCATTTGAAAATCCCCACCAAGCCATACCTTTCGTATTTCACCCTCATCGTAACTACTGCAATAATAATGATCCAAAACCAGACTTTGTGCTGCAATGACATTCATATTTGGCATTTGAGTCCAATTATTGCCATAACAAGGCAGAAAAGCTGTATTAGCCCCTTTTAAAACAATAATGAAGGCTTTCATAATAATCGTTAATAACCAGATGAAAAAAAGTTAATTGTAACACCAATCAAAACATACAATTACAATTATAATGGCTTTCGCACAGTTTAGTTAAAAGCAAACTGAAAGGTTTGAATCAAAAGAGGCTGAATTGCAAACGAATCGAGCGATTTTAATCTCTAGATAATTTTAATGAAAAAACCGAGGAGTACAGTTAATAATATATTGCGCTTTCTCATCATTTAAGTGGGAATTTTTATAAAAGTAATAGCCGCCTAAATTCCAGCATTTAATCAGGGGTAAAAAGCATTGGTTCAGGATCCAGCCATACAGGAAATGATTTTCGATGACCTCAAAGGCATCATCACGGGAAAAATCCTGATCGATGCACTGTCGATAAAATTATATTCCTGTGACGCTTCGCCATTTGAAGTTACTCCTATTGCAGTTGTTATTCCTAATAATCAAGAAGATGTAAGCGCAGTGGTAAAGTATGCATTTGAGAAAAAAATCCCTCTGATTCCCAGAGGTTCCGGAACGGGAACTAGTGGCGCAGCACTGGGAAATGGTATCGTCATCGATCTATCCCAAAATTTCAAAAATATCATCAGTCTTGAGGATGGGGTTCTTCATGCTGAATGCGGTGTAACAATCAAACAGCTTTCTGATTTTATTACACACACCCAATTCAGAATTCCCTCTGCGCCTTGGAATGAAGAACGCTCGCTAGGAGGCTGGTTATCTTCGGATGCTGCCGGCCCTTTCCTTCTTGCGGACAAACATCCAAGGCATTATGTCACTGCATTAAAAGTCGTTTTAGATGATGGCTCGATCAGTTGGTTTGAATCACCAACCCTAGGAAGTGAACCTGCGAAGGAAAAAGTATCCCGCATGGAAATCCTACAAGAGGGTTTTTCCTTTATTCTAGAAGAACAAAAAGAAGAACTACTCGCAGCTTTTTCCACATTGCCTTTCCCACATGGAAGCTACAACCTATGCGAAATAATCAAATCCAAGAATAATGATATGCACCAAGTTTTTTTGGGGGCGGAAGGAACTCTGGGTATTATTCTTGCTGCCAAAATCCGGGTGATCGAAAAAAGCCAAAACCCTCAATGGGGCCTTTATTGCTTTAGCACGCTTCAAGAATGCCTGGAGGCTTCCCACTACGCTTTACAGCATTCGCCCGATCTTTGCGATATTCTTGAACACCGTTTTTTCAGCCTTGCCAAAGCTAACGATAACCTTTGTGCAGAGTGGATTCATCCAGACACCAACGCTGTTTTACTTGTGTGCTTTTCAGGGGTCAATCAAAACACGTCACTTACTGCATTTGAAAAATCAATCTCCGCAACAGGCGTTATACCCATCCGAACTTATCATTGCCTAGATGCTTTAACGCCCAACCCTTGGAGGCTGAGGGAAGTCGCATTAAAAGCACTAGCCCGAGTTAAGGGCCCTGAAACATTTCTGCAGTTCATCGATGATTTGGTTTTGCCAAGAGAAAATCTCGGACAGTTTCTTGAGCAACTTACCACCGTTTTAAAAGATCATGAATCAACTGCGATATATGCCATTTGCCCCGGCACAGGCCAGGTACAACTTAGGGTGCTGGGCACACCACAAAAAAGAAAAGAGAGCGCAAGGCTTTGGTCATTAGCAGATAAAGTTTATAGTTTGGTGCAAGATTTTGGTGGAGCTTTATCCTGTCAGGAAGCACTAGGTTTATCACGTTTACCCTGGCAAACGAAAATCTCTGCGGAAGTGCTGCCCTCCCTTCGAAAAATCAAAGATTTATTTGATCCATACAACCAATTCAATCCAGGAAAGGTTGTGGGTACTTCTTCTGAAATCCCAATTTGGCCATTTCGCAGCCTGGGCAACCTTGAAAACCAATCAGAACAAAACATTGATTCTGTAATCAACTTACAACCAATACTAAAATGGAAAGATAACTCGCCGTTAATTGAGGCCTCGCATTGCAATGGATGTGGACTTTGCAGAACTCAAAGTAGTGCAAAAAGAATGTGCCCCACCAACCGGGTGATTAAAAATGAACACGCCACCCCCAGAGCCAAGGCAAACCTCGCCCGAATGCTCTTGGGTTCCCCTAAAGATCAACAGTTATTCAGCTCTGAAGAGATGCGGGATATTTCCGATTTATGTATCAACTGCAGAATGTGTGCAATCGAATGCCCTTCCCATGTTGATATTCCAGGCTTAATGCTGGAAGCAAAAGTTGCCAATGTTGAAATGCATTCCATCGAGAGATCGGATTGGGTTTTATCCCGTACCGAACTTTTTTCATCCTTAGGCAGTATGCTTGCGCCACTTTCAAACTTGATATTGGGAAATATCTTTTCAAGATGGCTGATCGAAAAACTGTTTGGAATTTCGCGATTAAGAAAGATTCCTCCTTTTGCCCGATCAAACTTCATTAAAAGGGCCAAGAAAAAAGGTTGGACAAAAAAACCCTCTCCTGCAAAACCAAAAGTCGCCTATTTTGTCGATATCTTTGCCAATTACCATGACCCTTCCATTGGCGAAGCCATTGTTGCTATCCTGCATCACAACGGTATCGAAGTTCATGTTCCTGAAGGTCAAATGGGGTGTGGTATGGCGCCACTAGCCCAAGGGGATATTGATTATGCAAGGACCGCCCTAAAGCAAAATGTCCGAATTTTTGCTGATTTAGCTCGTGAAGGTTACCCCATCATTTGTTCGGAACCCACCGCTGCGCTTTTTTTCAAGCAGGATGCCGGGCGACTTTTAGAGGATCCCGATGTGGATTTGGTTGCTAGCAAGGTGGAAGAATTTACAAGCTTCCTTTGGAATCTTCATATGCAAGGATTGCTAAAAACTGATTTCGCCCCCATCGACTTAAGAGTCGGGCAACATGTGCCTTGCCATCTCAAGGCTTTGGGCCAACCTCTGGTAACTTCACAACTTCTTGGGTTGATTCCCCAACTCCATCTCGAAGCTTTAACCGATTCTTGTTCAGGAATGGCAGGAACTTTTGGGCTTAAGGCTGCGAATCTGAGCCTTTCAAAGAGCATTGGGCAGCCCATGCTTAGCCATCTTGAACAATCAAATTTGGTATTGGGAACCACCGAATGCAGTGCCTGTAGAATCCAAATGGAGGATGTTGGAAACAAACAAACCCTGCACCCTGCACAATTGCTGGCACTTGCTTACGGCTTAATGCCTGGATTATCGAAAATGGTGCCCAAGCTGGCGGAAAAAAGGTTACCATGATTAAAATTTCCGTTGTATTCTTTGCAGGAGCGCGAGATATTGTGGGCCAAAACCGCTTGGAAATGCAAATACCCGCCCTTACTAGTATTGCAAAACTAAGAGCGCTATTAATAGAAAAATTTCCGCAGCTTGAAAGCCTAGCTACCAGAGCTGCCTTTGCGGTAAACGAAATATTAGTACTTACGGATACTCTTCTTGTCGAAAACGATGAAGTAGCATTTTTACCAGCAGTTAGTGGTGGATAAGGTTTAATGAGCATGCGAATCAAATTAACGAATGAGCCTATTGCACACGAAGAAATGGTTGAAAATTGTCGAACCAAGTCGGCCGGGGCGATCGTACTTTTCCTGGGAACTGTCAGAGAAATTACCGGAACTGAGCAGACTTTATTTCTGGAATATGAAGCCTTTGCGCCAGTTGCTGAAAAAACTTTACTTGAAATAGCTGAAGAGGCTACTTCCAAGTGGGGTATTCAAAAAATCGAAATAATTCACCGCTTGGGCATTCTTTATCCTGGTGAAACAAGTATTGCTGTTTGCGTAAGTTGCCCCCATCGGGCCGATGCCTTTGCAGCATGTCAGCAAATAATGAATAAGATAAAAGAAGTGGTTCCGATTTGGAAAAAGGAAACCAGCCCCAAAGGTGTGTCTAACTGGATTCATCCTAAAAATTAACCCAAATGATCCATGAGCCTTGGAAACCAATGAATCCCCTACCAATACACGACCCCCTCATTAATAAAGACCTTGCTCAAATTGCAAGCTCTGGCAATCTCGTAGATACTTTTGGGCGGATCCACAATAATCTTCGTATTAGTGTTACCGACCGCTGTAATTTACGCTGCGTCTATTGCATGCCTGAGGATGTTCAATTTCTCGATAGCAAGGAACTGCTTTCCTTTGAAGAAATCACTGCCTTTGTAAAAATCGCAGTATCCCGAGGAGTCAACAAAGTAAGGCTTACCGGTGGCGAGCCACTCCTACGCAGAGATCTTTCGACCTTGGTGGGGTTCCTATCAAAGATAAATGAAATTAAGGATCTAAGCCTTACCACCAACGGAATGTTGCTAAAGAGCCAAGCTGTGGCTTTAAAACAGGCAGGTTTAAACCGCATCACTATTAGCCTCGACACCTTGATCCCAGATCGATTTAAGGATCTTTGTAAAAGAGATGGCTTGGAGCAAACACTTGAAGGCATCGATGCAGGCATAAATGCCGGATTTCAAAGTATCAAATTAAACGCCGTTTGCATCAAGGGGATCAACGACGACGAAGTAGTTAGCTTGGCGAAATTTGCCCGCGAGAAGCAAATAGAAATTCGATTCATTGAGTATATGCCCATAGGGGCCAACCCTTGGGAAAAGGCAAAAGTAATGCTTGCCCACGAAATCCTCGAAAAAATCGATAAAGAAGTTGGCCCATTGGTGCCTGCAACCAATTATGACCCAATGGCGCCCGCCATGGAATTTGTTTATGAAGATGGTAAAGGAAAAGTGGGCATAATAGCCTCGGTATCCAAACCCTTCTGCCAAAGCTGTAATCGGATTCGAATAACTGCCGAAGGAAAGCTGCGAAACTGCCTCTTTGCCTTGGAAGAAATAGACATAAGGCCATTTCTTAGACCAGAGGTGGATGAAAAGAGCATTTTAAGTATGTTAGAAACGAGTGTTATTTCTAAATGGGCTGGCCATCAGTTTAATACAAAAGAATTTATCAAGCCCTCAAGAACCATGCATGCAATTGGCGGCTAAATCTAGCGCCTCTGCCAAGATGATTCTGCAAGAGTTTTATCCCATGTTGTTTCGACATAAGACTTTACATCGACCAATGGAGTTGCTTCCTTAACTTCGTTAAGTTCAACTCTGAAGTCGGCTTCGGAAGGTGTTGCGGCGAGATCAAACCATTGAATCTCGTTTTCCGTCATAGTTCCCAAACCCAACCAATCAACAACTTCAATTTCATCTCGTCCGATTACGGTAACCACAGAAGTTGGTGTACCATCAAAGAAATGAACCCTACCCGAGTTATCTTGCTTATGGAGATAAAAACGACGAACCCTATGGCCAGGGATTCGCGTAAGAGAATCGTCCTTACCTTTTAAAGGAAAGAACTTCATATCAATCATTTTTTCATTGCAACCCTGTAAGTACTTACCCAAACCAAGCAAACGCTGACCGTGCTTACAAAGTGCGTCAATTGCGAGTTCAGCAGCAGTTCCATCGGGCCATAAAATATTATAGCCTTCAAAAGGAATCTTCTCTTCCAAACGATCTTTGGAAGGGTCTCTGCGAAACATTAGGGTTAGCGTTCTCGCCATCCACATCTCTCAACTTAGACATTAAGTGTCAGTTTAGAACCATCTCCAAACTAAATCTTGCTAGCTCAACTATAACAAAAACGTAATGCATGTAAATAATTTCTTTACATTAAATCAAATAGCATAACAAGATATGGAAATTTTATGATGAATAATTGAAATGGCTAGTAAAATCCATTTTAAATACCACAACTTTTGATCATTTGTACACTATGGTTAAAACAGAGAAGGCTGAGAAGTTGTGTCGTCATCCTTCAATTCTTTGGCGGGCTCTTCCTTTCCTAGAAGGCTGTATGCCTTACTAGTAGCGATGCGACCGCGGGGAGTTCGAATGGTGAATTGCTCTCTAAGCAGATAGGGTTCGATTTCATCACTGAGTGTATCGACCGGAAGATTCATGGTAGCGCTTAAAGCTTCGATACCAACGGGTCCGCCTGCAAAAACTCCGATAAGTGTTTCCAAGTACCTGCGATCTTGTTTATCTAATCCTGCTCGATCAACTTCTGCCATCGCTAACGCTGTTTTAGCAATCGCCAAATCAATGCTCCCATCCCCTTCACTTGCAGCAAAATGCCTAGTCCACCACAATCTGGAATTAGCAATTCTTGGGGTACCACGACTTCGAATAGCGATCTCTTGAGCTGCCTCTTCAGTAATGGGTGTGTTTAATTTCTTGGCATTGATCATCAGAATTTCTGCAAGTTCCGCAGGCGAATAAAACTCTAAATGCTCATGCATTTTAAAGCGGTCACGCAATGGACTTGAAAGCATCCCACTGCGAGTGGTTGCTCCAATCAAGGTAAAGCGCTTTAACTTTAGGCTGATCGTTCTGGCATTCATGCCCTCGCCCAAAACGATATCAACACGAAAATCTTCCATTGCAGGATAAATAAACTCCTCAACCGTTCTGGGAAGGCGATGAATTTCATCAATGAAAAGAATCGAGCCCTCTTCCAAGTTGGTTAAGAAAGGAAGAAGGTCCGCTGGTTTCGTCAAAGCCGGCCCAGAGGTTAGCTGCAATGCCGTACCCATTTCATTTGGTAAAACGGTGGCAAAGGTTGTTTTCCCCAAACCCGGCGGACCATCAAAAAGCATGTGTGAAAGCGGTTCCTTTAGTTTCTTACATGCCTTTAATACTATCTGTAATCTTTGCACTACCGCCTTTTGACCAATCACCTCTCGCAACCAACGAGGACGTAACGCCGAGTCGTGCTCTTTCGGATCCTTTGATGCATCGGGCTGAAGTATCGGTTGTCGAGCCATAATTTAATCTTTCAATTCCAAATCAGGAACCTTTGAAAACAGCATTGATCGCCTCTTCAACAGAGGCAGGCACCTTGCCCGATGCAATTAATTTATCGATGCGTAGTCTGGCCTCGGAAGGTCCCAAACCAAGCGCCATTAATGCGTTAAACACATCTGCAAAAATCTTGTCATTGCCTGTTTCTGGGCCACCAGAAATGGCTTTTAACCCTCCATGGGCCAAAGCAAAGGTAGCAACTTTTTTCCGCAGCCCCGCAACAATTTTTTCCGCCATCGCTGGCCCTATCCCAGGTAATGTCGTTAACCATTTGGTATCTGAACGCTGGATGGCGTCCGCAATCTGGTCGACCGGCATAGCAATAACCCGAATTGCTTTACGGACTCCAATGCCATCCACGGTACAAATAAGCTCAAAAAAGCTCATGTCAGATTCATGAAGAAAGCCCAACAATCTTGGGATCATGCGACCTTGCTGAACGGGATTACCCTCAAAAAAATGAAGGGTATGAAGAGATATTTCCTGCCCTATACGATCTTGTATCTGCCTGCGGACCAATTCCGTAACTAGGACTTGATATTCGAAGGCCCCAACTTGAATTCGGGCGTCTTCTTCTTCGGCCTTGTTCAATATGCCGGTGATCTTGCTAATCATAAAAGCTCCGGCTTCTCTATGGAAATTGCATGAATATGAGTAAGGCCGATAGCCATGGCATCTGCAACATCGGAAGGTTCAGGCAAATCTACCAGCCCTAATTCCCTTTGGATGGCCCATTGCACTTGCAGCTTCCCTGCCCTGCCACTACCAGTCAACGATTTCTTAACCCGGGTAGGATTATAACTGGTGACAGACAATTTATATTGTGCAGCAGCAAGGAGGATTACCCCCCTGGCGTGAGCCATTAAAATAGCAGTGCGAGGATGTTTATAATGGGAAAACAGTTGTTCAACAGCCATGGATTGAGGTTTAAATTGTTCGATAATTTCCATCAAACTTTCGTAAAGGGAAGCTATCCGAACATGAAGTAATTTGCTTCCCGAATCTTTGGTGGAAATAATACCAGCTTCAAGAAGCTTGGCGCCCTGCCCAATTTTCTCCAAAACTGAATACCCAGTAACCTGCAACCCGGGATCAATCCCCAGAACTCTTGTAAAGGTCTGAGGCTGTAATTCACGGATATTTGAAGAGGCAATCGCCATGAGTTCTTCCATGAAAAGCCAATGAAAGGCTGTTTAAGGCCCAACGCGCCAGCCGGTTTCTCCGGGCCGATCTTCCAAAGTGATGTTTAACTCGGTCAGCCTTTTACGAACCAGATCAGCCAAGGCAAAATTCTTTGCCTTCCTGGCCTCAGACCGAATTTCGATCAGGAGAGTCATCACCCCATCCATCAACTGATTATTACCTTGAGCGGTTGCAGCTTCTTGTGGTTCAAGAAACAGTCCAAGAATCTGAGTGATTTCCCTGAAAACACTAACTGCAGCAAGGAATTCAACCTTGGCTTCGGGATTGGCCTCTGGGGTTTCAATCTTCGATTGATCTGCAAAGCGATTTAAAGCATTCAGAAATTCATGCAAGGTGCCCAGCGCACCGCCCGAGTTAAAATCGTCTGAGAATGCATCCAGGAAAGCATCTCGAAGCTTGTAAATTTCACCAAGAAAAGCTGAAAGCCCCTTAGGCGTAGGCTGGTGCTTTAACTTACCAATAACCTGATAAAAGCTATTGCCACTGATGCGTTTAACTCGATCAAAGAAACGATAAAAAGATTCAAGCGATCTACGCAGTTCCAGTAAGCGATCTTCGCTATATTCAATAGGGCTGCGATAATGCGATGTTAAAAGCAAATACCTAAGGGTTTCTGGCTGATGCTTTTTCAACAACTCGGTAACTACGATTTCATTACCTTCGCTCTTCGACATTTTCTTATCGCCCGTCTTCATCAACCCATTATGAAGCCAGTATCGGGCAAAGGTTTTCCCTGTGAATGATTCAGATTGCGCTAGTTCATTTTCATGATGAGGGAACTGCAAATCTAGCCCTCCCCCATGCATATCAAATGATTCGCCCAATAATTTCATGCTCATTGCAGAGCATTCGATATGCCAGCCTGGCCTTCCAGATCCCCAGGGGCTATCCCACATCGGTTCGCCTGGCTTAGCACCTTTCCACAGCGCAAAGTCACCGGGGTTCCTTTTTCGTTCGTTAATTTCAATCCGGGCACCCGCCTCAAGTTGTTCAGGATCTCGGTTGCAAAGTTTTCCATAATCTTCATCTTTGGAAACATCAAAATAGACATCGCCCATCGATGCGTAAGCAAATCCTTTTTCGATCAAGCCGCCAATCATCGATTGAATTTCGCCAATATAATGCGTCGCTCTGGGAAAGTGATCAATGCCCGTAACTTGAAGCTTCTTGAGGTTGGCAAGATAATCAGCAGTCACCCTTTCAGCGAGTTCAGTGACAGTAGTATTCTGCTTTTTTGATTCGACGATCAGCTTGTCATCAATATCGGTGATGTTAACAACAAAGTTGACCTGATAATCAAGATAAGAAAGATAGCGTTTGATGGTATCAAAGATTACGGGGCCAACCATATGCCCAACATGGCTAGGCTTGTAAACCGTGGGGCCACAAACATACATGCCAACCTTACCGGGCTGCAATGTTTGAAAATCTTCTTTTTGGCGTGTTAGCGTATTGTAAACTTTAATCTGCATGCATAATCCTTTACTAAACGACCTGTTCCATTCTAGGAACGACCCAAAAGAACCACAGCCTGGCAACTCATTGCCTCTACCCTTCCAATAAACCCAACTTTTTCACCAGTCTTCGCCTTAACATTCACACACGAGCCATCCAAAGAAAGCAATCGGGCTAGGTTATCTCTGATACGAGATTTCACCATTCCCAATTTTGGCTCCTGAGCAAAAATAATGACATCTACATTGATAAGATGCCAGCCCAGAGTTGCAATTTGAACCAGTGAATGTTGTAGAAAGATTGAAGAATCCACATCTTTATTGGCAGCATCGGTATCGGGGAAGGCATCGCCTATATCCCCAAGCCCAGCAGCCCCAAGTATCGCATCAGTAAGGGCGTGCAACACAATATCGGCATCGCTATGGCCAGCTAATCCACGCGGGTATTCAACTAATATCCCACCTAGAATTAGCTTTCTTCCTGCTTCAAGCCTATGTGTATCGTGGCCGATTCCAACCCGATTCATCCCGGGGCTCCATCCTTGTTAGTTGTCAAAAGGCACGCCTACCGCAAAGTTCTCAAAGCGCATCATGTTTTTGTTAAAGGTTAGAGTGATTTCACCCACGGGCCCATTACGCTGTTTTCCTATGATCACTTCGGTGAGGCCTTCATGCTGCCCGGGCTCAAACCTTTCAGGTCGGTGCAAAAGTATCACGGTATCTGCATCTTGCTCGATACTACCCGATTCACGCAAATCCGAAAGTCTCGGCTTATGATCTTGCCTATCTTCAGAAGAACGATTCACCTGAGCCAATGCGATAACGGGGATAGAAAGTTCGCGAGCCAAGCCCTTTAACCTGCGGCTAATTTGAGCCACTTGCTCCTGCCTGGGGTCTCTACGATTTTCTGGCTCGATCAACTGTAAATAGTCGATCACCACCATTTTAAGATCATTTCTTAATTTCAATCGCCTAGCATTTGCTGCTATTCGAAGCATACCCTGACCAGGCGAGTCATCAATAAAAATCTTGGCGTTTCTCATCACACCACTGGCTGCAATCAGCCTTTCCATATCTTCTGCATTCATCAAACCTTTTCGCAATTTCTGGGCATCAACTCGCGCATGGGAACACAAAAGCCTCTCCACGATTTCCACCCGCGATTGTTCCAACGAGCAAAACAGAACCGTCGATTTCTCATCTACAGAAATATTGCGAATCAAGTTCAATGCAAATGCGGTTTTACCAACCGATGGCCTCGCTGCGATGATTATCATTTCGCTATTCTGAAACCCTGCAGTTACTTCATCCAAATCTGGATAACCACTGCTTATACCACTTATTGATGAGCCACCGCGGGTCTGACGCTGGTCAATACGATCAAAGGTTTCTTCCAGCATTTTATCCATGCCATAGACACGGCCTGTTACACCGCGTTCTGCAACATCAAGCATTTTTCCTGTGGCCTGATGCAGCAATTCATCAGCTGGCCCAACTTGGTCATAAGCATCCCGAAGGATTTCATTACCAACATTTATGAGGGAACGCACAATCGAGCGGTCGCGAACAATATGAGCGTAGTGCACAGCATTAGCAGCGGTGGGGGCGGCATCCCAAAGCTCGGCCAAGGCGCCATAGCCTCCAACATCATCTATTTGATTGGCTAGTTTAAGAGCTTCGGTGAGAACCACTAAATCTACTGGTTTGCCTGCCTCGTAAAGAACGATCATGGCTTTATAGATTTTTTGATGGGCATCAGAATAGAAGTTATCAACATTAAGGATTTGAACGACATCGCCTATGACATCGTTACTTCTGAACATACTACCTAGAACAGATCGTTCAGAATCAAGGCTTTGGGGCAAAAGTCGCCCCGAGCCCGAACTTTCATAACTGGCAGAAGCCATGGGAATCCTCCCGGCAAGTGACTTCCCGGGAAGATATGCGCCCCGGTTGAATGAGGGCTAATATAAATTACTTTCCGGGAATTACAGCAACAGTAAGTTCTGTTTCGATTTCGTAACCAAGATTCAGTTTAACAGCATAGATGCCGGTTTCCTTGATGGCACCCTCGAGACGAATCATCTCTTCTTCGATCATAAGATTCTTCGCTTTGAGAGCCTTCAAAATTTCCGCTGCACCAACAGAACCGTAAAGATGACCTTCTTCATTAACTCGGGATTCAATATTCACACCACCAAGGCGAACAATTTGCTCAGCCAAGGCTTTAAGGTCGGCGTGACGGGCATCTCGGGCTTGTTGAAGCTTGACTTTGAATCGGTCAAGAAGTCGCAAGTTATGTTGGGAAGGCGCAGTTGCAAGGCCTCTTGGCAAAAGAAAATTTCTGCCATAACCATGGCGAACTTCGACGACTTCGCCTTGTTTGCCAACATGAAGGACATCCTGAGTAAGAACCAGCAGCATACCGCCGGTTTTACCTTTAATTACCTGAGCGCGTTTTCGTTTATTATGTTCCATGGTAGTATTCACTTTTAAACTCCCTTAGCCCTTCATTTAGAAGGGAAGTTCTTCATCTTCACGAGGAGCAGGGCGATTGCCGCCTTCTTCTGCAAAATCCTCAGCACCAAAATCATAAGCATCACCGCCAGAGGATGCTCCACCTTTACGGGGTGCACCTTTGGACTGTCCGCCGCCATCTTCTGAATTACCTCGGCCATCGAGCATTTGCAAGCTATCGACTACAATTTTAAGAGCTTGCCTTTTCTCGCCAGCCTGAGAAGTCCACTGTTCTAAGATTATATGACCTTCGAGGTAACATTGCTTACCTTTGGTCATCATTTGTTCAACACGGTCAGCAAGTTTGCCGTAATCACCACGATTAAAAGCCTGACAATCAAGAAAAACCGGCTCATCAACCCACTCGCCGCCTTTTTTGGTGCGATTATTAACCGCAAAACCAAACTTGGCAACTTTGCCACCATTACTAAAAGTTCGAATCTCAGGATCCCTAGTCAATCTGCCAATAAGCATTACTTTGTTGAGGTTCGCCATGGTGTCACTGCTCCTGTGAAATTAACGGTACTTTTTGCCAACTGAAAGCTTGTCACAAGTTAAAATAGAAATCTGAAAAATCAAGCCTAGCAGCAACAAAGGTACGCTGAAAATACTCGTTAATCCTTGCTATCATAGCGACGACCACCGCCACCACCGCCACCACGACGGGAACCACGATCATCTTCTTGGAAATAATCTTCGCCCGTAGGATCTTGTTGAACAGTCTGCAATGCAACAGGCCTGTCTTCACGAGCCAAAGAAAGCATAACATCAATAAGTTTGGGGTCAATTTTGAGGAAAAGAAAACGAAGGACGTTTTCATTAAGGAGGCAGTCATGTTCAACAGCCGCCAAATTTGGCCCTTCAATTTTGATGTAAATTAGATAATAAAGAGCCTTCTTTTGGCCCTTCACGGTATACGCCAATTTACGATCATCCCATGGGCGGGAGATTAAAATTTCAGCCTTGTGCTTTTCAAGGATCGCATGAACCTGATTGGATAACTCGGTGGTATTTCCTGCGACCTTATTGGTGTCGAGCAAAAACATGCATTCATAAACATTCACACTCGCAGTACTCACACTCTCAATATTCGCATTCGCAGTCATGATTTACACCCTATCCTTGATAAGAAAACTACAAAAATTTTGTTACTTTACCGGGCCATTGAATCGATTCATACAAACATGAATCCCATCCTTAACCCAGCTCCAAACCGCATCTACCGCATCATCTACCATCATTTTCGCTTCGGTCATTTCGTGAGGCCTGAATTTACCCAACACATAACCTGACAAATTCGCTTCACTCGGACCGCCAACACCAAGTCGAATTCTGGGGTAATTCGTACTCCCCAATTTATTTTGTATGTCTCGCAGGCCGTTATGCCCACCGTGACCACCTTCCGCCCGAATCCGAATTTTGCCCAAAGGCAAATTCACATCGTCGCAAAGTACTATCAAATCCGCAAACTCAACCCTGTAAAAACCCAATATCTCTGAAACGCACGACCCACTAAGATTCATGAATGTCATGGGCTTTACAAGTAAAATCTTTTGCTCGCCCTTAACTACCTGACAAACTGCACCATGAAACTTTAACGCGTACTTACCATCACCATCTGTCTTCGCTATTTTGTCAAGAACATCAAACCCTATGTTATGGCGGGTACCATCATAATCAACACCAGGGTTTCCCAAACCCACAACCACCTTCATGCGTCTGCCCTTTTGTTAAACCCAAAAGGCTAATAATTATTCTTCGTCATCAGCTACTGGCTTGGGTTTCTTAATAACCTCAGGTTCGGTAGCAGCGGCGCCAAGTTCTGGAGGCATCGTAGATGCTACTTCAGCTTTAGCAGACACGATTTGAACAACAACTGCATCTTCATCTGCAAGGAATACAACCCCTTCAGGAGCAACCAGTTGTTTCACATGAATTACGCCACCTACTTGCAATTCGCTAACATTAATACGAATCACATCAGGAATATTTATGACCAAGCACTCAATGTGAATAGAATGCATGGGCATATCAAGAACACCACCTGCCAACAGGCCGGGTGCAGTGCCCTTCAATTCAAGAGAAACGGTGATATGGATTTTCTCATCTGCGCTAACGCGAGAAAAATCGACATGAATCACATCATTTCCAAGATAATCCCATTGCACATCGCGGATAAGCGCCTTTTCAATCTTGCCATCAGTTTCAAGATCGACTAGGCGAACGCCATGCTTTACGATCTTCATAAGTTCATCATGGCTAGCAGAAAGGCTTACAGCGCTTTCTTTATGGCCATAGATAACACAAGGCACCATGCCTGTTTTTCTAAGCTTTTTAGCAGCTTTTGATCCGTGTTCTGTGCGACTTGATGCTTTAACTTTTACAACTTGAACCATGACATTTATACCTGAAAAAAAAATAAAGGAACCAACCCCTACTGGGTAGTTCTCTTGAGTGTCTCAATGCAGATAAGATATTATCGTAAACAGAAGGGCAAGGAGCAATAGGCTGAAGAAAAAAACCTCAATTTAACAAGAATTTATGCAGCTTTTTTGAGGCTTCTTGATCGATCTTGATTGGGTAATACTAGCACGCCAGCAAGTCTGCTGCCTGAATCTTCAATTCTTCCAAGTATTTCTTCTACGGTTGCAGAACCTGATTTGCTTGCGGGTACTAAAAGACAAATTCCATCACATTCTCGGGCCAAACCCAGTGAGCCTGACTCTTCAGACCAGATACCACCATCAATAAGAATAAGACGGTGCTGCTTTCTTAAAGTTCGAATCAACCCCCTAGGTGAACGGGCGATCAGTCGTGGGCCATTTTTAGCTCCACCATTTCGACTTCCTGCAGTCACCACTTTTAATCCAGCTATATTTGTATCTTGCAAGCAATCTTCAAGTTCAGCTTTACCCGATACAACATCTTGCCAACCTGGAGATTCCTGCAAGCCTAGCCAACGCTGCAAATTTCCAGAATGCTCTTTTGCTTCCACCAAAACCACTTCGCCCAACAATGCGGCTTCTTTTGCCAATTTAAGCACCGCATCCGCAATTTGCACTGCAGGAGGGGTTACAAACAACAAGGTTCCTTCTTGTTTGGTTGGAAATTCCGCAATCAAGCTTTTCATCAAGTCTGCGTAACAACCACCTTCATCTTCTGAAACTTGGGTATTAACTATGGGCAAGACTGCAGCAATGGCGGGCGCAATCTCTGGTTCGATCGTACTTAATTTTAATTTGGGGCTTTCAAGTACAGGGGCAACTACCACAACATCGGGCGAACCGACGAGATAACCTTTGGGTCCAACCTCAATAAACGAAAAGCCATTGCTGAGATTATTATCTTGGATCTGCTCTACTGCGGATTCCTGAACGGGCGCAGTTTCCTGAACAGGGATAGGTGCTACTTCAACTTTTTTGGTTTTGCGACCAGTTTTGGGTTTTGCCCCTGAACCTAGCGCATCGAACATTCTTGCCATCCTTGAAAAACCTCCGTTTAGGCAATGCAGCCTAATCCTAGGCAGTCCTGCCTAATTCGCCATGATTTAATAATCGGACTTCTGGGCCCTGCACTCGATCAATGTTTTGTAAAAGATCAAATTCTTTGTTTTCTCGAAATTGAAGCCAAGGGCGTTTCAGCAATTCAATAGCAGCCTGTACATGCTCCAGATCCAGCCTATTCTTCCCTGCTTGGGTTACTTGCTGGTGTGAGATTTCCCCTACTTGATTTAAAATGCGCGGAATACCACAACTAAATGAAACCAGCTTTTCAAGGGCGCTTTCAGTAAAGTAGCTAGGCAACTTTTGCGCAAATCTGGCATGATGAATTAAATAATCAGCGGCTTCATATTTGCCCAAAGGTTCTAGAGAAGGGCAAACCGTAATGCGTTGTTTAAAAGATTCGAAGTAAGGCTTTTTGAGCGTTTCAAGGATACCTGGCTGGGCCAAAAGAACCACTTGGGCCGCCCTGCCCGCCCCCGTTTCAAGGTTTCCAATCATTCGATATTCTTCGAGCAATTCCGGATGTAAAAGGTGCGCTTCATCCTGAATGATCAACGCTGGGCCATTCTCTGCAAAAGATTCATAGAGCTTTTCGGTGAGATCCATGCGCAACTCTTGTGCAGTTTGTTTAAGGCTGGTAAACCCAAGATCAAAAAGAATCCCCTGCAGCAAACCAAGAGTGTTATCAAATCTGGCATGCGGAAGAAAAGCCACTGCTTTAGGGTTTTCAAGCCTTTGAAGTAATACCTGAGCTAATAATGTTTTGCCCAATCCGGGCTGCCCAATTAAAAGAGCAAATGGTTCGCCAAATTCCAATGCTTTAACAAGCCCCGCCAACGCTACCTCGTGACCCGTTGATGGGTAATAGCACGAAGCATTTGGGGTGGTGGGGAAAAATCTGCCTGAGGTATCGTTTTTCAGGCCAACCATAAACAATATCTCTCCTTAGTTTCATGATTCCATTCAAGAAACCAAAGGAAGTATCGGCACAATATGCCACTAACTTAAGGTGTTAGGAATTACCCAGTTGAACTAGATTGGTACTTTTGCGAAGAAAACTTAGGCTCTGAGCTAGCCGAAGGGGCCCACGCTCCTTTGTCCACAATGAGCGGCGAATGTCAATCCGCTGGTGCTGGCTCTTTGCCTTTTACTTTCTTTTTTTCTTTTTCTTCCCCCAACTCCCAAACCTCTTCTCAATG
>CALARU010000179.1 GCA_937888715.1 uncultured Planctomycetaceae bacterium
GATGACGATAAGGTTTTTGCTACCATGATCATGGTCATAGGCAAAGATGCTACATTTAAACCACCCGTCGATAATTCGAAAACCAAAAAGAAGTAGCCACCTTCCAAACCTCAACTGAGAACTTAAACACACGTAAAAGAAGGGCATACAACCGTACTCGCTTGCCTTTCTGAGGGGCTAGAGATTAAGGTGATAAGAGAAATAAAACAACGAAATCATGGGAAAAATATTAATGCTGGAGATGGAAAGGCCCCCAAAAACATCTACCCATCTTTTGATAAAAAAGTTGTATAATAAAACTGAAAGGAAATCTAACAATGGCTACCGTTACAATTTTAGAAGCACAATCTACACTTTCAGATCTTATCCATAGGGCCACCCTTGGTGAAGAAGTGGTGATAACTGAAAACAACCTACCCATAGCGAGGCTTGTTCCGGAATCGGTTTTACCTTTAAAGAAACCCCGCCTGGCTGGAACTCTTCGAGGAACCGTGCTGCATATGGCGCCTGACTTTGACGCCCCGCTTGAAGACTTCAAGGAGTACATGGAGTGAGGTATTTATTGGATGCCCACGCCCTGATATGGTTCGTTGATCAGGATCATCTGCTAAGCCCCAATGCGCATGCGATAATGTCAAACTCAACCAACGATTTGGTTTTAAGTGCTGCAACTATTTGGGAAATAGGGATCAAAGTTGGTTTGCAAAAATTACCTCTATCGATGCCATTTAAGCAATGGATGAACAAAGCAATTGCGGATCTTGGAATAGTAATTCTGCCAATCACCGTGGAATATATAGACAAACAGATTGGCCTGCTTCATCACCATCGGGATCCGTTTGACCGCATTTTGGCTTCCCAAGCGGTTGTCGAAGGAATACCACTCCTTAGCAAAGACGCAACTTTCGATAACTATGGAGTTGTGCGCATCTGGTAAAAAATATCCATGCATTATGTTTCGTCAAGAAAAACTGATTAACTACCCTATCGTGGGCAAACTGTTGAAGTCACCTTAAATAGATCCCCCGGAAATAAAGATGATAAGAAAGATGACGATAAGGTTTTTGCTACCATGATCATGGTCATAGGCAAAGATGCTACATCCAAACCACCCGTCGATAATTCAAAAAATAAAAAGAAGTAGCACTTCCAAACCTCAACTGAGAACTTAAACACAAGTAAAAACGAGAACCGTGTTATTACCTTTTTATTGATTAGAAGTTTAATACTCAAATCACACTGCCACTCTTGATTCAAAGTAATGTTTCAAATTCGTCAATGAAAGTGAGATAAAGTGGTAAAAAGCACTGTTTTTTCACTACACTAATCTAGTGTGATGTAATCGGTTTTCTCAGAAATGTATATGAACGAGCCTTCCACAATATCCGAAAATAAACAACCTCTTCCAGGTAAAGGGGAAATCCGTGCACTTATCACAAAATTGCTCGAAGTAAAGGAAATGCACAAGGTTGCTGAAGCCCTAGCGAAGGGCCAAAGTGCCACCGTTGATGGGTGTTGGGGGTCTTCTGCTTCCATGGTGGTTGCAGCTTGCGCAAGCAGGATCAAGCACAATATCCTTATCGTGTTATCACACCCCTCAGATTTAGAATTCTGGGCATCAGAGATTGATACTTTCAGCGGCTTAGAAACAAAGATTTTTCCCGCAGATGATGATTTCGAAGGAAAGTTCAGCAACAAATCCGAAGCAGCATGCGCAAGGCTTAGGCTCGCTTTATCACTTAACATCCCAACCAAACCCTCTATTGTGCTTGCATCAATACCCTCACTGTTACAACCATTGCCCAGTATAGAACAACTTGCCAAATCTAGCTTCCCTCTGAAAAATGGCACCACCATTCCCCCAGAAGATTTGACCAAATGGCTTGTAAAGCATGGGTATGATCCAACAGAAGCCGTGGTTCAACCAGGACAGTTTTGCAAACGGGGAGGCATTGTTGATATTTATTCACCAGGAAGCGAATTGCCTCTTCGCCTTGAATTCTTTGGCGATGAAATCGAATCACTTAGAAACTTCGCACCAGAAACCCAACGCAGTCTCGATGTGGTGCAGTCCTCTGAAATCATGGCAATGACCTTTGAAGAAAAAGGCACGCTGCCCAATGGTCATCTGGTTGATTATCTAGGTACCGCAACGGTAATCATGGTTGAACCGGAAGAGATAACAGATCAAGGCAAGCATTACCTAGATCGCATGGGGAACATCCGTGGCTTGTTTACGATGCAGGGTGCATTTAAAATCTTGGCAACCAAGCCCAGCTTATTAGTAGCTGCTATGCCCCGCCATAGTGCGGAAATTTCCTACTCAATGAAAGTTGAATCCGTCGAGCGCTTTACAGGGGAAGTAGCAAAAGTTAAAACCGAATTGGATCATGCTGCAAGCAGTGATGATGTGGTTCTGGTTTGTGCAACTGAGGCAGAGGCCCATCGATTGCATGAAGTGCTAGCTACATCGCAAGTGGCGCAGCAAGGCAGGCTTTCTTTAGATGTGGGGCTGATACGAAAAGGCTTCAGGCTTGTAGGGGTAAAAAAAGACAGGCATATTCTGGTGCTTGGCGCTCAAACATTATTTCGCAGAGATGAAGTTGTCAGGCCGCACACTTCCGCAAGAAAACTTGAATCACGGGCAATCGATAGCTTTCTAGACCTTTCGCCTTCGGATTTAGTGGTGCATATCAGCCATGGTATCGCCAGATATTTGGGCATGGAGCTTCTGGAAAAGAAAAAGAATCCAACGAGTGATTCAACCAATCCTGCGAACATGGTAGTGGAAGAACATCTGGTGTTGGAGTTTCGAGACAAAGTAAAAGTTTATGTTCCTGTATCGAAGATAGATCTGGTGCAGAAGTATGTTGGTGGTGGGAAACAAGAACCGGAGTTGTCAAAGTTTGGTGGCACTGGTTGGAACAGTCGTAAATCTAAAGTACAAGCCGCAGTAATCGATCTGGCCTGCGAAATGATTCAAATGCAAGCGGTTCGAGAATCGCAAACGGGCAATGCATTCCCGGCTGACACCGAATGGCAAAAAGAATTCGAAGCGGCATTCCCCTATCAAGAAACACCCGATCAACTCGCATCGCTTACAGAAATCAAAGCAGATTTAGAACGCGCCAAGCCTATGGATCGGCTTATTTGTGGCGATGTAGGGTATGGAAAAACTGAACTTGCAATCAGAGCAACATTCAAATCAATTGATAATGGGAAGCAGGTTGCGGTATTGGTGCCTACCACAATACTTGCGGAGCAACATCTTCGCACCTTTACACAGCGAATTGCAGGCTACCCCTTTGTTGTTGAATGCCTTAGCAGGTTCAGAACACCTTCCGAACAGCGAGATATCATCGCAAGGCTTGGAACAGGCAGCGTAGATATCGTAATAGGTACGCATCGGTTGCTAAGTGAAGATGTGAAATTCAAGGATCTTGGATTAGTAATCATCGATGAGGAGCAACGGTTTGGGGTGGAACACAAAGAGAAACTGAAAAGGCTACGTGAGAAAATCGATATTCTCACCATGACAGCAACACCCATACCCAGAACCCTGCATCTATCGCTTCTAGGAATAAAAGATATAAGCAATCTTGAAACTCCACCTGTAGATCGTCATGCCATCGAAACGCGAATTATCCGCTGGGACCCAGAGTTAGTAAGACACGGGATACTAAGAGAGATGAACCGTGAAGGGCAGGTATACTTCGTGCATAATCGGGTACATGATATCCACAAAGTTGCGGATAAGCTTAAAAAGCTGGTTCCTGAAGCAGCCTTTGCCATAGTGCATGGGCAGATGAAGGAATCTGAACTCGAAGAAAACATGGTAAAATTCCTGACTCGTAAGGCAGATGTTTTGATTGCGACAACCATCATCGAAAGCGGTTTGGATATACCCAATGCGAACACTATTTTCATCGATGAAGCAGATATCTATGGTCTAGCAGATTTGCACCAGTTAAGGGGCCGGGTAGGTAGGCAGCAACGCAGGGCATATGCCTACATGCTATTACCTACGGATAGGGTACTAAGCCCGGATTCAGGCAGAAGATTAAAAGCAATTGAAGAATTCACCGAGTTAGGTTCAGGGTTTAAAATCGCATTGAGAGATCTGGAAATCCGAGGCGCAGGAAACATTTTAGGAACCCAACAAAGCGGGCATATCGCTTCTGTAGGGTATGAAATGTATTGCCAACTGTTGGAAAACGCAGTGAGGGAAATGAAGAATCAGCCATTGCGAACCCCGTTGGAAGTGAACATCGATTTGGAATGGCCCGCATTCCTTCCAAGGGATTATGTAACAGGGCAGAAGAATCGGATCGAGGTGTATCGAAGGTTGGCCCGCATCAGGCAGTTGGAAAAGCTGACAGATTTCCGCACCGAATTAAAAGACCGGTTCGGGAAGATTCCTGCAGTTTCAGAATGGCTTGTAAGGCTTGCTGAAGTACGAATTCTTGCTGCCAAATGGCAAATAAGCCAGATCCATATTGAAAGGCCAGCAGCGGGAATAACAGGGCCTATTGATCTGGTTTTCACCTACAGAAATGCCAAGAGGGCCCAAACCGTTGCAAACAAAAGCAAAGGCCGTCTTAGGGTGGTGGATTCTGAAAATATTTACTGCAGGCTGAGGCCCAATGAGGATAAACCTGAGAAGTTGTATAAATTACTGCATGAGCATTTGCAATCGTAGTGCCTATCTGCACCCTTCAAGAATTTGCAAATAATGTTGCCTGACAATTTTCTGATGTCTTGAAAGGGTTTCTTGAAAAGCAACAAGCTCGAAACCCAATCTTCGGGCTAGCTTGGTTACTTCATCAGTTTTTTCAGGGATGGTATCAATCGCAAGATTTTTGACAATTCGTAACCTCGCCTGAACTCGAAAGAGAAAATCATAAGCACTGGTTAGCTCGAAATGTTCGGTAGCTGAAACCAAACCACATAACTTCATTGCTTCAAGTGCAGACCAAACATTGGAATGCCTGATGGAGGAATGACTTGGGCCAAATCGAATTTGTAATAATTCGACGAGGAATTCAACATCTGCCGTGCCTCCAATTCCCCGTTTCAAATCCCCAGGATTTCGACTAGCTATAAGGCGATTGCGCATGGTTTTCATTTCGTCAATGAAAGCGCTTTGCCAGGGAACCATACAAACAGCATTATTAACAACCGCAGAAACATCGTTGGCAAAAGATGGATCGCCATGCACTACCCGGGCCCGCGAAAGCATGAGTCTTTCCCAAAGCTGAACATTAGCAGAATCGTGATAATATTTTTGGAACTCTTGGATGGGGATGACAAGGCTGCCTGATCGCCCTGTGGGTCGCAATCTAAAGTCCAGTTCATAAAGCCTGCCCAAAGGTCCGTGATTACTTAGGGTTTTAGTAATCCTTTGAGTGAGTTCGATAAAAAAAGAATTGTTATCTAGTTGCTGCTCATCAGGGTTTTGATTGTTAAGCCCCTGCGGTTTGCCTTCGCCTTCATAAAGAATAATCAAGTCAAGGTCGCTATGGTAATTGATTTCTCTGCCGCCCAGTTTTCCGAGGCCAACAATAGCATATCTACAGGGTTTCCCAGCCCTTGGGCCAACAGAAAGAAGCGGTGGGCCAAACTTTAAAACCATGGAATTCATTTCAATATCAGCCACGGTGGAAAGAACCGTTTCAGCCAAATCGCTAAGAGAAGCAACCATTAGGCGGATAGGATCTTTGCCAAGAATATCGCGCACCCCAATTCTAAGAAGTTCCTTATCTTGAAAGCTATGAAGGATTGGATCGAGATCGGTAGCATTTTTACAAAGGTCAGCCAGTTCGTGTTTGAGTTCAGAAAGTTTTCTGGGTTGATCAAGCACCAAGGAATCGAGAAGCTCATCGATCATGCCTGGGTTATTGGTAAGGATGCCTGAGAGGAACTGGCTCCAGGCGCAAATATCGACATAGAGTTTAAGGCTTGGAGGGTTAAAGCTAAAGAGTTCCCAGAGGATGGTTTTAGCCCCCAGAGATGCAGTAACTTTTTCAAGATTCATAAGAGCCATGTCTGGGTCTGGCGTCTCTCTAAGGCTTTTTAACAGTGCAGGAGCAATGGAAGCAAGGAAGTGTCTGCATCGTCTGGTTGAAAGGAACGGTGCGGATTCCTGAGCCAGAAGAAGAAGATTCTGATAGGCGACATCGATATTTTTAAAGCGATACTTTTCCAAAGCAGCGCGGATCAAATCGGGTTCAGGGTTGGGATCGAGAATGATATCTGATTCGGGCTCGGATTGATCCGCATCTCCGGAGAAAGTCTGATGCAAAAGATGTTCAAGAATTCTATGCGTAAGCGAGGTGCGATCTTTATATTCTTCAAGAAATAACTCTCTGGGAGATTTATGACCCTCAGAAAAGTATCCCATTCTTTGTGCAAGCTTGTTGAGTTCATCTTCTTTATCTGGAAGCTTATGTGTTTGCAGGTCAAACAATACTTGAAGTCGATGCTCGGTTTTTCGTAAGAAACGATAGGCATCATCAAGGACTCGAGATTCTTGATCTGTCAGGCAGCCTTCTTTTTCAAGTGCAAGCAGAGCCTTCAAGGTGTTTCGTTCGCGAACCATGGGAAGATCACCACCATTGAGTAGCTGAAGAAACTGAATGGTGAACTCAATATCCCGAATCCCACCCCGGCCTGTTTTAACCTCGGTTTGTTCAAGGCCCTGCTTGGATGTTTGTAGTTCGATTCTACGTTTAAGCGCTTTGATTTCGTTGATTTCAGCAAAGGAAAGATACCTGCGATAGACAAAAGACTCGATCGATTTAATAAAGGCCGCACCGAGATTGAAATCGCCCGCAACAGTACGAACTTTGATAAGGGCCTGCCTTTCAAAAGTTCTACCAAGAGTATCGTAGTAAGCGAGAGTGCCCTCGAGAGAACGAGCCAACGGCCCGCGCTGCCCTTCTGGGCGAAGCCTTAGATCAACCCTATAGCAAGTACCCCTGTCGGTATGCGAGGAAAGCAGCCTGACAATTTCGGAAGCAAGCCTGCTAAAGAATTCGGAGTTATCAATGGGAGTCCCGCGAGAGATTTTGGTAATCCCATCGTCATCATAAACAAACATGAGATCGATATCAGAAGAATAGTTAAGCTCTTCACCGCCTAGTTTTCCAAATGCTAAAATGCAGCAAGATGCGGGAACATCAGAGGCATTGAAGGGTATGCCATATCTGCGTTCAAGGGTTTTACGTGCTAGGTTCATTGCAACTTCAAGGGCGGCTTCCGCAACTTGAGAGATATCCCTGGTAACTTCTTCAAGAGGCCTATTGCGAAGAATATCATTGCCCCCGATTCTAAGAACCTGCCTTTGCTTATATCTGCGCAGTGTCCTAAGAACAGAAGCATCATCAGGATTTTTATCAACCTCTGCTTGAAGCTCTTGCACCAGTTGTTCTCTGGAAGGAGTTTGATGCAGGGGCACTCCAAGCATATCAATGCAATCTGGATAAGAGATCAAAAGATCGCTGAAGGATTGGCTGGTGCTGAAGATCTGCATGAGATCAAGAAGAGTGCCCGACTTATCAAGAAGAATGAAATCCCAATAAGGCTTGGAAGGCGATTGAGAAAAGAAGCGCTCAAGATTATTAAGCGAACGATCAGGGTCAGGGAGGGAAGAGAAAAACTCTTTAATACTCTCGTGAAGTAAGAGAAAAGAATCCCGATCAAGGTGTTTTGCAAGGAGAGAAAGATTCTTCTTGGCGCGAATAGGGTCAGATTGCTTGAAACCATTTAGCCAATCAAATTCAGGATTCACAGGGCTATTCATGGGTTTGCAGTTTCAGTTTAAGAAAACTTTTTCATGAGATGACTTCAAGCGATTTCCTGCCTGCAGCAGGAGTAACGCTGGGTTTCGCAATCGTAGCCTCGCGGGAAACCAAAGCAGCCCCGGAAACTTCATCCGTTACGATCCTGCCAAAAAGAGTAAATGCGGTGGCATCTTCAATAAGCACCTTCACGGTGTTGCCAATCAACCTATCATTACCATCAAAAACTGTGATGTGATCGGTCATGGTATGGCCTGTAAGTTGTCGAGGGCCATCCGGATGCTTGATGGCTAATTTACTGGGGCCTTCAACTAAGATATCAACAACAGATCCGATTTTAGCACGATGATCGATAAGGCTGTTGGCATCTTGATAAGCGAGGAGGTCATTATTTCTGCGTTTTTTAGTGGCATCGCTAATATCATCAGGATAAAGGTCGTCAGCTTTAGTACCGGGCCTAGTGCTGTATTTAAAGATGTAGCTATTTTTGAACATGCTCTTTTCAACCAGATCACAACTGCGCCTAAAAGATTCTTCGGTCTCACCACAAAAGCCAACGATAAAATCGCTGGACACAGCAACGCCAGGAACTTTCTCTCTGCAACGCTGCAGCATCTCGATGTAATATTCAACCGTATAAAGGCGCTTCATTCGCTTGAGCACTTCGTTGCAACCCGATTGCACAGGCACATGAAGATACTTGCAAACCTTCGGTAGTTCACGCACCGCATCAAGAAGCTCATCATCCATATCCTTCGGATAATTAGTGACAAATTTAATCCGTTCAATACCAGGCGTATCATGAATCAGATTAAAGAGCCCAGCAAGTGTGGTGGTTCTGCCATCGCCATGTTTGTAATAATAGCTATTAACAGTTTGGCCAAGGAAAGTGATTTCTTTGCAACCCTGATCTGCGAGAAGTCGAACTTCCGCAAGGATATGATCAGGAGATCTGCTTTGCTCTGGGCCTCTGGTACTGGGAACAATGCAATAGGTACAGAATTTATCACAGCCAAACATGATGCGAACAAAAGCTTGAAAAGAATTGGGCCGCATCGCAGTTTCTCTGGATGGGTCGTAACTTTCGAAACTGCGTTCGACTTCATCCTTGGAAGCATCAGATCTACCAAGGCTGAGAGCCAGTTGAGGTTTGCCTGATGATTTTGCATCTTCAATAAGTTCCGCAATCCTGCCCAACTGCCCTGTACCACAAACGACATCAACATGCGGGGCCCTGCGAAGAATCAACTCCTGATCTTTTTGAGCCATACACCCCAGCACGCCAAGGATCTTGTGCGGGTTTTCATCCATATGAATCCTGATCCGACCCAGGGCACTGTAAATTTTATCTTCTGCATGCTGACGCACACTACAAGTATTAAAGAGAATCACATCAGCATCAGTGGCCTCAGTTGCAAGCTCGTACCCCTGTTTTTTCAAAGTACCAACAACAATTTCGCTATCCAGAACATTCATCTGGCAGCCGACGGTTTCGATGAAAAGTTTCTTAGCCATGAATAAGTTTAAACCTGCTCGAAAAGTAAAGGAGTATAAGAATAGTATACTAAACCCCGGGCCAAGGTTTAAGCCCTCGTAAGAGAGTCGCCCGAAAACCAGTGCCTTCCCCTCATAAATTCAGCCGCCGCCATCTTACGTTTGCCCGCAGGTTGAACCTCAAGAACATTCAAAATCGTGCGGTTTCCTGCAGCCACCTGCATCATGTTTAAATCTTTTGAAGGTTCAAGAATACTTCCAGGAGGCAAAGAGGTTGTGTCTTCAAGTGCAGGAGTAGCTTTTAAAATCATAATCCGAACGGGGGGTTGCTCGGTCCGTTGCCACAAAGTAAAAGCCGTGGGCCATGGCTGCATTGCCCGAATATGAGCACTAATTTGCAAGGCATTGAGTTCCCAGTTGATGTTGCCATGCTCTTTACGAAGCTTGGGCGCCTTGGTCGCAAGAGAAATATCCTGCGGAACGCCGGTCACCGGGCCATGCTCCATTTTTTTAATAACCTCAAGGGCAATAGTTGCGCCCATAATAGAAAGCCTAGCCTCAAGATCCCCTGCGGTTTCTTCCGGGGAAACCGGGGTGACAACCGTTGCGACAATATTTCCGCCATCAAGTGTGGGAGTCATCTGGATAATGGAAACGCCTGTTTCTTTTTCGCAGTTGGCAATAGTCCATTGAACAGGAGCAGCGCCTCGGTATTTGGGAAGCAAAGAAGCATGAACATTAATACCGCCAAGAGTAGGAACAGTAAGAACTTCAGGGGAGAGAATTTGGCCATAGGCAGCAACGACAAAAAGATCAGGGCGAAGATCACGAAGAATTGCAAGCCCTTCGTCTGAGTTGATTTTAAAAGGTTGAAAGACAGGGATATGGTGCTGAAGGGCGATGTTTTTCATCCCTTTGCCAACCTGCCTGGTGGAAGCTTTTTCTTCCCCAATGGCGCGATCGGGTTGGGTGAAAAGTGCAACAACATTTTTTTTGTTGAGCAGGAGAGATTCAAAAGTGGGCTCGGAAAAAACACCAGTGCCCATCATGACGATTCGCATGAATCAAACCCCCCGGGTAAATTAAGATTCGGATAAAAGTGAATCGATGAGAGCTTTGATTTCAGTCTCTGGTGGGATATCCCCGCGCTGCTGGGCATACTTGAATTCTTCTTCAAGTTCTTTAAGGGCGCCCCGAGAAGCAAGTTTGCCGATAATACCAAGCTTATCAACAAAAAGAACGCCATTGAGATGATCAATTTCGTGCTGCCAAGCTCTGGAGGCAAGATCGGAAGCAACCACTTCCACCTTTTCACCCAGAAGGTTATAAGCATGAATTTTGATGGTTTTAGCCCTGCGAACTTTTTGAAACAAACCAGGAAAGCTAAGGCAGCCCTCTTCACCATCCATGGTGCCCTTACGCTCAACCAAGGTGGGGTTGATGTAAACAAATTCATGTTCTTTTTTATCTGGGTCTCCTGAAACATTCATCACCAATAATTGAAAAGGAAGTGCAACCTGAGTTGCAGCAAGCCCGAGCCCCTTAGCTTCATACATGAGATCAAACATTTCACCTATCTGAAGTTTGATCTTCTTATCGATTGAAGAAATCGGCTTTGCCTGACAGCGCAAAGCAGGGTGTGGGTAGTGAACAATTTTCATCGTAACGAACCTTGGTAAAAAACTGGGTGTCCTGAGTTATTATAAGGCTAAACAAACAAAAGCCTAATGATCAGGCAGGTTCTTTCGAGGATTTGTTGATTTTATCTAATTTTGAGAGCGCATCATAACAAGCATATTTATAAATTTCACTAATGGTTGGATAGTTATAGCAGGTATCAATAAAAACATCGACGCCACCACCCATCACCATAACCGTAAGACCAATATGAACAATTTCGGTAGCCCCTTCCCCGATGACATGAACACCAAGAAGTTTTTTAGTATCTCGATGAAAAAGCAATTTAAGGAAGCCTTCGGTATCACCAATGATCTGCCCCCTAGCATTGTTGGCATAACTAGCCTTGCCTGAAACATAAGGGATTTGAGCTTCGTCAAGATGCTCTTCCGACTGCCCAGCAGAGGAACATTCGGGGATGGTGTACAAACCACTGGGAAGAAGAGAAGGGAAGTGCACCGATTGCTTAAGATCAAAAGCATGATAAACAGCAATACGCCCCTGAGCCATTGCGGTAGAAGCAAGGGAAGGATTCCCGATGACATCGCCAGCGGCATAAATATGGGGTTGCTTGGTTTGGAAGTTTTCATTGACAAGAATGTGGCCACGGGAATTGGTGGGGATGTCAACATTTTCAAGACCAATAGAGCCAGATTGCCCAGATCTTCCAGAAGAAACCAAAACCGCATGGGTCTGAATGGTTGTGCCCGATTCGAGTTCGACCTCAACGATTTTACCGCACTCAATTTTCATTACCGAATCACCCATGAAGAATTTGATGCCTGCGGATTCCATTCGTGATTTCAAAGAGCTAGAAATTTCACTATCCATCCCTCCAACAATCTTCTCGGATTTTTCCACCACGCAAACACGAACCCCTAAAGCCGCAAACATACATGCATATTCGCAACCAATAACACCACCACCAATAACCAACATACTTTCAGGAATAACATCAAGAGTTAAGATAGTGTCGGAATCAAGAATCCTCGGGTCGTGAAAGGGGAAATTCTTGGGCCTGAAAGGATAAGAACCTGTTGCAATGAGAAACCGATCCGCCTTCAATTGAATCTCAGGACAACGATCAGGCTTTATAACAACAGTTTCCGAATCAACAAAAGAAGACATCCCACGGTATACAGTGATACCATGCCTGGCGAGATTTTCGCGAATGCGCTGGCGTTCATGATCGGTGACAAAGCGTTCATGCGCCATGAAATCACTGATATGAATGGTTTTCATCATATCAACCTGAAACCCAAACAGTTTTCTTTGCTTAAACCCCGAGAGGTAAAGGGCCGATTCCCGCAAAGTTTTAGAAGGCAGGGTGCCAGTGTTGGCAGCAGCACCGCCGAGCACATTTTCTTTTTCAATAAGCGCAACTTTTTTACCAAAGTACGCAGCAGCAGCAGCACCCTTTTCACCTGCAGGTCCAGAGCCGAGTACTACCAAATCAAACTTTTCAACGCTCATTATTTATTCTTTTCCAACCATCAAGGCTTTAATTTTTAACGGATTCAACTTTTTTGATCAACTCTGCACCACTCATACGATGTGCAGCATCATGAGGACAAGCGTAAACACAACTAGGCTGGCCATCAACCGATTCGCAAAGGTCACACATGGTTGCTTTTTGCTGAACAACCGCAACCTTGTAACCTGGCCTGTTAATATCATCAATCTTTTCATTGGTTTCGAAAGGCTGCATGTTGATATTACCATAGGGGCAATTCTGAGCGCATTTCCCACACCCGATGCACCAGTTTTCGATGGTCATCTCGCGTTTTTTGCCACGGTGAATTGCATCCACCGGGCACCCAACCATGCAATAAGGATCAAGGCAAGATCTGCAGGAACTTGCAACAAGGAAATTTTCGAAGCGAAGGCCTTCACGAACCAATCTGGTCACCCCTTGATGCGTATCAGCGCAAGCCTTGGTGCATTCATCGCAGCGAGTGCATTTTTCGAGATCCAACACCAATAAACTACGAGCTTCCATCAAGCCCTGTTTAAGAAAATCATTTAGGTTGTTGCTCTCAACTTTTTGAACCTGCCTTTGAATTTCGGTAATTCTTTCCAAAGCAATTGCGACCATCTTTTCACGAATCTTTGGAAAATTCTCGAGGATGAGTTTAAAATCTTGACCACTGATGCTGACGAGATCCACATGATCCAAAGCAGTAGCGCTGGCAGTTCTACCTTGAGTAAGCAATTTGCCTTTCAACTCTGCAAGATGTCCCATGAGTGCGATTTCGCCAACCATGCCGCCTGGGCCGGTGTAATTGATAACATGATCACCGCCTGGTTGCTTGAGCCAGATTTTGACAAAACCAATGCGCACCAAGTAGAAATTATTTTCCGCATCACCCTGCCTGAAAAGAACATCACCCGGATTCAAGCGAACGAGATTCGCCTTCTCTCGCACGAGATCAACAAACTTTTCAAAATCCTTATCATCAGTAAATTGCTCAGCAAACAAGGGGATGCTGCGCAAATGAGTACTGATGGATCTTTTGTTATATACCCCATCGAGAATGGCCTTGCTCTCTTTATTTCGTTGCAGAATGTAAAGCACATTCCTGCGGATTTCAAGAAGGCTTACATCCGTTTTAGCACGAACCGTTGCAGACCTTGGATAATTATTCATGCAGGTCATTTCGCCAAATAAAACATCTTCCTTGGTCAACTGAGCAATGGGATTGCTGGTGTTAAGGCTTACAGGCGCATCAATGGAAATGTAGCGGGCTTTTTTCTCTTCCTCCCTTGAAGCGGTGGAGAGCGTCGTGGTGAACTTTTTGATCAAACCTAGAAACCCACTCGATTGCGTGTTCTTAATATGATTCAAAGGGCTTTTTAAAAACACATCAACCACACCCTCTTCAATGATGAATGCGGTCGAGCCAGATTCACCTTCATTACAGATGATTTCGCCCTGCTTGAATTTCCTTCGTATGACCGATCCTTGATTCCATTCCATAAAGGGCTTGCTGATGCCCTTAAAAAGTTCATGCGTGAATAGATCGTCCAACGAAACAGGCAATGCCCCGGGTTGATCACCAAGATTAGAACTTACAAGTTTCTTATTCGTAAGCGCACCCGTAGGGCAGGAAGCCATGCATTCGCCACACGATACGCACGAAGAATTCCCCATCGGATCATTAAGATCAAATGAAATCCTAGTCTTGAAACCTTTGTTCATTCTGCCAAGGACTTCATTATGGCGAACTTCATTGCATGCCCTGACACAGCGATCGCAAAGAATACAAGCATTATGATCAACCGAAATAATCATCGAGCTATCATCGGTGCCACGGTCGTTGGGGTTTTTAGGAAAGCGGGAAGCATGGGGATCCATGCCAAGTTTTTTGGCAATGGTGCGAAGCTCATTGTCGCCGTACTCCCTGTTTACTACACGAGGAACTTCATTATCAACCAGGAGAAGTTCGGTAAGAATCTTGACGGAGTTTTTAACTTTGTCGCTGGTTGCGCCTGTGGAAACTTTCATGCCCTCTTCAACGGGTCGATGGCAAGCAGCAACCAGGGTGCGAGCACCAATATCAACAGCACAAAACCTACATACTGCAACGGGTTCCATATGTTCGCGATGACAAAGAATAGGGATGAAAACCCCCGCTTTCTGTGCCGCATCTAAAATGGTGGTCAACTTGGGTTTCAATTCGCCAGTAATCGGATTCTTAGAAAGAGTGGCGCGGGCGATCTCCACCTCTTTGCCATCAATTGTAATTTTGATGGGAGGCGCCTTTAATAAATCCGAGGCAATGCGGTCGAGTTCAACAACCCTGCCATCCACCACCATAGGGAACAATTCTTCAGCTACATTCATCGCCAACCTCCAAGGCCGCAAGGGCCCCTATCTTTAAAATCAAACTTGTTTTAAATAGTTTTCAACTTCTTCAGGGAAGAACTTCAACAGACTAGTGATGGGATTGGATGCCACCTGCCCCAACCCGCAAATCGAGGTTATCCCCATTGTCTCACCCAGTTCATTAATAAGCCCAAGCTCTTTACGGCCCGACTTACCTTCCATCAAATTCGTGATGATATCGACTAACTTTTGTGAACCGGTTCTGCAAGGAACACATTTTCCACACGATTCATTCCGGTAAAAAGAAACACAATTCAAGGCGTTGTCGAGCATGTCTCTGCGATCATCATAAACGATAAAAGCAGCACCCAACATGCCGCCCATCTGCCCAACCGTATTAAGATCCAAAGGCAGTTCAAGAATATCATAAAGCTTGACCCCAGCAGGAACTTTATCTTGTACGAATTTAACGGGCAACTTTTCGACAGGAACCTTCGCAGGTAAAAATCCACCCGAAGGCCCTGAGGTTGCAATCGCTTTAAGCGTATGCCCCTGCAACATTCCACCCGCTGTATCAAAAATCAACTCTTTAACCGTCTGGCCAAAAGGCACTTCGTAAACACCAGGCTTTTGCACATCGCCACTGATCGAAACAATGCGCATCCCTGTCGCTCCACGGATGCCCTTATCGCGATACCATTCTCCGCCATTGAGTGCTATTCCCGGAATCCAAGAAAGTGTTTCAACATTATTGATGACAGTAGGTTTACCAAACAGCCCTTCAAAAACTGGGAAAGGTGGCTTGTTCCTAGGTTCGCCACGCTTATCTTCGATGGCTTCTAAAAGCGCACTTTCCTCACCCTGCACATAACCCCCTGGGCTGATGAAAAGCTCGAGCATGAACTTTTTCCCAGTGCCCAATACATTTTTACCTATCACACCTAAACCTGCTGCAGTGATTAAAGCCTCTTTGAGTACTTTAACTTCATCGATGTATTCATGGCGGATGTAGAGGTAACCTTTTTCAGCACCAGTGATGAGAGCAGCTAAAACCATACCTTCAATCACAAGGTAAGGTGCTCTGCGCATGAGTTCGCGATCTTTGAAAGTACCTGGTTCGCTTTCATCTGCATTGCAAACGATGTATTTTACATTTCCGGGAGCTCCCTTAACAGCAGACCATTTACGAAAGGTAGGGAACCCTGCACCTCCCATGCCTCGAAGCACCGAAACTTCCATCTTTTTCAGCAACGCTGCATGATCCATGCCCCCAGCAACAAACTGTTTCACAGCCTCATAAGGCTCGCCATTCTGATAGGGATTGATTTGAAAAGGAAGGGTAGAATTATCCAAATGCTGATGGGGAAGCTCTTCTTTCGCAGCAGCTTTTCTTGCCAACTCGGATAAGCTCTTAAGATCCATACCACGATAAACATGATGATCGTTGATCAACGCAGCGACGGTTGCATCGCACTGTCCCAGGCAGGAAACACCACAAACTTCGATTTTCCCGGGCCCAAGTTCCCTCGAAAGATTCTCCAGCCCTTGGGTGATTTCTGGTGCACCATGAATATGGCACGCCATATCCCTGCAAACTTTAATGCTTGCGCCTTTGGCTGGCTCCAACCTGTACAGCGGATAAAAACTTGCCACTTCATGTATGCGATGCAAGGGTACACCCGTGCGCTTGGAAAGCGAATGCATTTCATCATGGGGCAAATAGCCACATCTATCCTGAATTTCTTTTAATGCCTGAACTAACATATCTTTCTCCCAAAGCCTGTCACAATTACAGTGTGCTTAATACATCATCCCTTTATGGAATTGGTTTTTGCATCTGCTCGATGGTGCGAAGTATTTTCGGATCCCACGCAGCAGCACCAACACCCTGGTATGGTTGATCCCCATGATGATAGTTATGGCATTCCACACAATCATGATTAACCCCGGCTTGCGCCACCCCTGCAACAAATTTGGCAGGCGCATGGCAACTTCTGCAGTTATCAATTCCGGGAAGTAAAATATCATTTTTCGTAATGGAGTTATTCGCAGCACCATGGCATGAAGCACAATCCATGAACCGATGGGCAGAATGATCGAACTTGGCATGAGGCATCCAAAGCGAAGGGATGGAAGGCCAAACAATCTTAGCAGGATCGCCTGCTCTCGAATCTTTAAACCATTGGAAGGCCTTGCTATCAGGGTCTAAGCCCGTTTGGATCAGCTTTGGAATCTGAGTGAAACCAGGGTTGATACTCTTCGTGGCACCTTTTTCATAATGACATTCGCCACAGGTTTTCTTGCCCAAAAACAGATTGTTCATTGCGACAGAAACCTTGGCATCAACTTGCTTTTTCACCGATTCAACCACAGGCGCCAAAGGGTTCTTTCCCGGAATGGGTACAGGCAATACTTCTCTTGGTTTTGAAAACTCCTTAGTTTCAAGCACCAATTGCTTGGAGTAAAAACCTTCTAAGTAAGAGCGTATTTCTTCAGGTTGATATCGATGGGGTACGGATTCGTTTTTATTCGAATCATCAAAGGAAAGCGGATGGCAGGCTTTGCAATGCACATCGTAAACAATCGGTTGATAAACCCCACCCTTGGATCTTTCCGCATGAACCGATTTAGGCATGTTGGCAAATGTACCGGGCGAAGGCTTGGCATCTGCAGATTCAAGGTTATGGCAAGCCTTGCAATCAAGAGCGATAGCAGTCTTTAAATCCATACCCTTCTGATATCCAAATCTCTCTCGTTCAAGCTCTGGAATATCTGAGTAAGTCCAAGGCTTGCCCTTGGGGTCAAGGGATACACCAGGCGTCAGGTGCAACTTGTGGTTGAATTTAACGGTACCTGGGTCGGTCATTTTCTCTGCCAACAATCTGAAATCAGGGTGCCCCTGCGAGGCTGTTGCAAAAGAGGTTATATTCGGAGCGTATTTCGGAGTGGCACCTGCTGTAAGATGGCCCTGCATATTCGTATGACACGAAATACAATCAGAATCGGGCAGGCGCACAATGCTGGCATCTAAGCCACGATGCTCACGATGGCAACCACCACAACTAGGAGTTGATTCAAGCTTTTGATTGGCATGATGCACTGGTGCGACATGGCAACTTTCGCAGCGTGCATCGCCTGAAAGATTTTTACCTGCTTCGTGGCCCAACCAACTCATGCTGAAACTATTTTTGCTGATGGGTTCAAAATCGGAATGGCAGACGGTGCAATTATCATTCCAGGCAGCGTGAAACTTAGTCACCTGGCCTCTGGAAAATGCAACCTGACCTTTTTCACCCTGCGCATATACCAACGCCATCCAACCAACTGCGACCAATAAACAGATAAGAGCCAAGGTCGACTTGGTACGATCCAAATAGGTCGACTTTTTGTAATAGTCGAGCTGGATTCTTGTCGCGCGCTGTTTTCCGCTTTCTTGGAAAGCCATGGATCCCTCGATTTACCAGTATTTCATAGCCACAAAAACATGAACAAACATCAACACGATCAAAGCAACAGAAAGGGGCAGATGCACCCATAACCAGCTATGAAGCCAGAAGTGGATTTTCGCCTGAGTAATGATTTGCCTGCGTTGATTGCAAAGATCTTCCAAAACTGCAACCACTTCATGGGCCGCGGGAGGTAACTTTGTCCGCAAAGAATTAAACATCGAATGAGCCCGGGCAGGATTTTGCAAAGGCGACTTTGCAATCTCGCCATTCTTCAAAAACCCATAAATATGCTCGTTGAAAAAATCATACAACGGCTTACTATCAGGCACGCTTTCCTGCAAGCTGGAAGTTACCACCACCCGGCCCTGGATTGCGCCTGTACTACGAACCGCACCGACCACCATATGGGAACCGTCTGAAAACTTTTCTGCATCATCGGAATCTGAAGTGATGTTGCAAACAGATCGAACTAGGCGAGAAGCTTCCGCAGCCATCAATTCTGAAACATAATTAATTTGCGAAAAAATTGTTTCAGCAGGGACTTCTTTCAACATCTTTTCAGGCAAAAACTGTTGCAATACCAAACCCCATACTCCACTCGCAATCACCACCAAAAACAAAGTCATCAAAGTGCTGCTAAAAGGCCCACCCCAGCGGAAGCCTGTATGAAGTACCAACAGGGGCACCGCAAGTAATCCAAGCCAGATATGGGCACGCATCCAAGTAGAGACTTTTCCTATGCGCCACGATCTTAATTTTTTTCGAGGCCAGATTAGAAATTCGAACAAACAAATCAGACCACCTATGACACCGAAAGTAAACCCAGGTAAACTACTACCACTAGGCCATTCTGCTTGGCCTACTGAAGCAAAAATAAACCAGACTACAGCCAAGGCAAGTACAACCGAGGAAGCAAGAACCCAAGGGTAATGTTCTGCAAAGTTTGATTTGCGTATTAACACTGATTTTTAATCCTTCACTCAATAAAATTCAGATAAAAGAATTAACTTTAATATATCGAATATTTCCTACCACCCTATCATAATATTGACTAAAAATAGAATAACTGTTGATACCGTAAAATGTAAATTTTCAGTGAGAAATATTAAAAGAAATACCGTTTATGAACCCTTTAAATTTAAAGCCCCTAAATTTGATTAAAGCACTCAGCTTTTGCATGCTGTTTTGGGCTCTTTCTTATTTTCTCACAAGCCAAGACTTATTCTCTCAGGAAAAGAACAACTCTTCTAATAACTCACCCGTTTCAGATGGTAAACACCCCCCCATTGCCTCATCCTCTTCTTGTTCTGGCCGCGGCTGCCATGGTGGTTCCGAACCCGTTTTAGGACAAATAGTTCAGCAAAATGAATTTTCAACCTGGTTGGCCCATGATAAACACGCAAAAGCCTACGAATCACTGCTTTCAGACCGTGCTAAAACCATGGCTAAAAATCTGGGAATCCCAGAAGCCCACAAAGACCTTCGCTGCTTGGCTTGCCACACAACCCCGCAAATTGCTCAAGAACAATCTAAAATAGATTATCCATTAGACCTAGGGGTTGGTTGCGAATCATGTCATGGCTCCGCTTCACCAAAATGGCTAGGAATTCATACCACGGAAGCTTGGAAAAACACACCCTCCATTGCTAAGAAAGCGCTTTATGATAACGAAGGCATGAACTATTTGGGAAATGCCATGGTGCAAGCACAAGTTTGCATGGGTTGCCATGTGGGAGCACCTGCCAACCCCATAACCGGAATACCCACCCGCGATGCAAACCATGACATCATGGCTGCGGGCCACCCAAGGCTAACCTTCGAAGCATTGTCCTACCAAGCAAATATGCCCCCTCATTGGAACCAAAAGAAATACGACTCCAATTCCAATCGCGATTTAGAAATATGGGTAACAGGGCAATTGGCGAGCTTATCCTCAAGCATTGAGCTGTCTTCGCATCGCGCAGAGCTTGCTCTTAATAATCTAGGAATATGGCCTGAATTTGCAGAATCATCCTGCCTTTCTTGCCATGCTGATTTTCAACAACCCAGTTGGCGTAACAAAAAGAATTATTACGAAGGCAGAAAACCTGGCTCACTTCCCTACGACTCTTGGACTGGAGTTTTACTTTCAGAAGCCCTTTTGATTTCTGGCCAAGATAAGCAAATTACGAGCCTCTACTCTGATTTTGTGAAAGCTAAAAACAATTTTAAAACCAGCCCCAAACAAACTAAGGCTGCTGCGGATACTCTGGCAAGTCAACTTGCCAACATTCAAAAAGAACTGGTTACCAAAGGTATTAATCCTCCAAAAGAATGGCGTACCCTTTTGCTTGATCAGCTTTCCAAGCATAATCTGGAAACTGCAACTTGGAATGAATCCACACAGATAACCTTGGCACTTTCCATGCTCAGTTCCAAAAAGCCTGAACAAGCAATCTTGCAAAACCTATGGGAAAACCTTGCATACCCCTCGGGTTACGAAAGCCCCAAAGGCTATAGCCCAAACCCCAAATCGCTTGAAGGTATATTGCAAAAGCTGAAAAGCTCGAAGTGATAAAATCTACCCGCCTGCATCTGCCGAAATAATCAAAAGTTGCTGCCCCTCTGTAAGAATCGTATCGGGATCATTTAAAAAATAATCCCCATTGAGGGAATAAAGCACATGGCTTTTCCCTGAAGGGGAGGGCAAGAATTCCTGTGAAAGCTTTGGGAATCGAATCTTTAAATTATTAATGACTGAAGATAAAGAGCCAGCGGGTGCTTTGCAAAAAGGCACACCCGCTTTTAGTTTCGGAATGCCAAGAAATTCCACGGTGATAAAGCCCGGGGTAATTTCTGGATTAACCATAAGTGATTACGATTCGGGATTGTTGCCTAGGTCTGCAAGCGGGGCAACCAAATTAAGCAGGGTACCAATCTGGGCAAGCCGCATTCCATACCGATCAAGAAACTCTTGCAGGCCAAATTCATTGTCGATGCAATCGGAATCATCAGAAATCCGCTCGACAATATCATAGATCATTTTGCCATATGCTTTTTCCAAATGAGGTAAAGCATTTTTGCTCATATCTGGAAGGCCCGGAAAATCATCAGGCCAGCGAGAAATGAAGGATTTCCAACGGGCTGCGTGATCATGTGCAGCTAATGCAGCACGCTGATGATTCAACATTTCTTTTTGAATATCAAGAATCTGTTTAAGGATTTCTGAAAGTTCGTTTTGGGGTGCCACTACAGGTGGCGATTCAATGTTGCCTGGAGTTACTCCGCCGCCCATTTCAACAGGATAGTTCATATTAGGTTCCAAGTAAAATCACCCAAGTTAAAATAATATTGCAAGTAAAGTTCTTCCACTAAATAATAACGTGCGTCGCCCTAACTTGAAAGCTTTCAATGCCCTAAATAATCAAAATATTAAAAATAACAAATTTAGAAGACGGAAGTCTAATAGGTATAGGGAAGATCGAGCTCAAAGCTTTCAGCTTTATGAAAAAGGCCAGTAACAGGATTAAAAGATCGACATTGAACCCCGAGTTTCCCATGTAGGATAGAGTAGCGGGAGTAAGACCATTTACCATTCTGTGTGGCACTACCAGCACATAAAACCGGAAATGGAACATCAGAACTTGTGGGATGATAAAACTGGTCATGTCGATGGCCATGGAGCCAAAGTGAAACCTTGCCCTTGGTAGCAATGTGCAAAAGAGAATCAAGATCGCGAAGAGCGCGGATTTTTCGTTCTTTCTGGCCACTTGCAATTTTGACTGGGTAATGTGTCACAAGAATTCTACGGCTGTCATCAAGTTGATCGAACAACATTTTCAAGCGCTGCAATTGATCACTACCCACACAACCCCTGGCATCCCAAGGCAGACGATTGGGCGTCGAAGAATTCACCGCAACAACCCAGATATTACCAATCTTTTGGGCGAAGGGATAAGTATGAGTGCCAATGCGCTCACCTTGTTGCCAAGGAGAGAAATGGTTTTCGAAATGGTTTTGCTCCACGCAACTTGCGGTTTGATAATCATGGTTGCCTGGTACTGCAAGTCCGGGGTGCCTATCAGGGCCATTCAGGCCCAGAAGTTCTGCAGCTTTTGCCATCTCTTCTTCGAAACCCAAAGCAGTTGCATCGCCCGAAAAAACAATGCTGTCTAAATTCTGAGACTTGATATCTTTCATCAAGGCATTGAGAATTTCGTTGGTGTTACGAAAGCGAAAACCCCTGCCAAAAATTTTGAGGTTAATCCAGCCTGTAAATCGCTTGCTGAATAGATCACTTTTTGTCCATGAACTATGCGCAGTAACATGAATATCACTTAAGTGCGCCAGATATACGGGCCTGTTTTGGCCATCGTAGGATCTTGATAAAGGGGTGTCAACCAAAGTAGTATCATCCTTAATAATGCTCGAGCTCAAGGTTTTTTATCTCCGCCCTCATACTGTAATTTTAAATCCCACTGGGCCTTGGCTGCATCAGCGAACTCATTCAAGCGAAAAGTCCGCATGGATCGCTCTGAAACCTTTTCCTGTTTTGCACCTTGGGGTTTATCAAGGTCGTATTTGAATATTACAGCAACCTTTTCATCAATGGCCAAGAAAAGATGAATAGTTTCTGAAGAAGAATTCGTGAAGTAATATTGATCCGTTTTCACATTATCCTTGAGTTTTAAGCCAGGCAACTTCTTCTTTTCAGTCTTGGCTTCGAAGTGCTCAAGCACTCCATCCTTAAAAACGCCTCCCTCAGTTTCATCAGAAAAAGCCAGAAATACAGCACGCGGAATCACCGTGCTCCCTTTCTGCTTGCCATATTTAATCAACAACATCCCCTTTTCCCTAACAAAATCTGGATAAGGGCGGGAGTAATTTTCCCTAGGAAGGCGCAGGAAGATAGGCTTAGTCACCTCCTTATTATTTCCATCTTTGGCAGTAGGGACTTGCACAGGGTAGCCTAACAATTTGTCTGATTCATCTGCTTCTGCAACAAAATCTATAGTTTGATTGGCTTGCTCTTCGTATTCAGCGATACCACAACCCAAAATGAGAATACATAGGCAGAAAGTTAAGCTCGTCTTTTTTAAAATTGAAGATTGGGCAGTCATACAATAACTCTTAATAAAAGCTTAAATGCGCCAGCAAACATTGCCAGTTAAGATTATCATATCAGCATTATAGAGGTAGTAGACTGATAAAAGGGGTATGAAAGATGATTCAATTTGATTTTAAAGACAAAGTTGTACTTGTAACAGGAGCTAGCAGGGGTATGGGGGCCCAGATTTTAAGGCAATTTGTCAATGCAGGGGCCCATGGTTTGCTCAATTTTCTCCCAAACGAGCAAAATCTCGCAGATGCCAACGCCCTTCTCCAAGAATTTCACTCTCAAGGTAAAAAGTGCAACCTCGCTGGTTTTGATGTCAGCCAAGAACTCGAAGTGCAACAACATCTGGCTATGCTAGGCAAAAAGCATGGAAAATTAGATGTACTGATCAATAACGCAGGAGTTTTACGCGACAAAACCATCCGAAAAATGACCTCCGAGGATTGGTTTACCGTCATGCGAACCAATCTCGATGGCGTCTTTTTCTGCTGTAAATACGCAGCGGAAATCCTCGCAGAAAAAGGCCGTATTGTTAACATTGCATCCATATCGGGAATCGTTGGCTTTCCCGGGCAGGCCAATTATTCCTCTGCCAAGGCAGGCGTTATTGCCCTCACCAAAGTACTTTCCAAAGAACTCGCATCGCGAAATATCACCGTGAATGCAGTTGCCCCAGGTATGATCGAAACCCCGATGTTAACAGGCGTGCGAGAAGAAGTTTTGCAAGAATACAAAAAACAAATTCCCTTAAAACGCTTTGGACACCCAGAAGAAGTCGCAAACGCTATTTTATTTCTTGCCTCTGAAGAAGCTTCTTACATAACAGGCCAGGTTTTACCCATTACAGGGGGCTGGAACTAACCCAAACACTCCAAATTAACCGTCTTTGCTTAAAGTTGATCTTTCCTGATTTCTTTGTTTGAGGTATCGATTTCTCTTAAGACCAATATTGTTTCCCGGAGAAGTTGTGCCATGAGATTAAAACCCTTTGTCTTTGATTCGATTTTAAGTTGTGCCTTGGTGGGGTTGCCCACTGCGATGCTATTCCAGTTTTCCCAAATTCCTGTGAATGCAGCGATCTTGGATTCCAGCGACCCGATCGAAGTTTTGGGCAAGGCGTTGCAACTTCCTCACGATGTTTCAGGAAATCGCGATAAAGCTATTGCTGAGGCCAGCGTTAAAATTCAGTATCCCGCAGATATTTGGCGGGCTGCCTGCCTAGCAGATTGGCGCGAATTCCACTCCGATGGCTCCCCTGCAAATGCTGATCGCGAGGCAAAAAATCTCCTCGTCTCACGATTCCAATCTAAACTCGACACCATCCTAACCACTGCGCCACCCGAGGAAACAGAATCCCTGTTAGAACTCGTTCTTACCATTGCCAAAGAAGAACGCCTGGGGGGCAACTACCGACCCTTTTCCAAAGCTGCTGCTGCAGTTTTTGCAAAGGATTCGCTTAAAGGAACCGTTGCTGAACGAGTTGCAAGAATTCGGGTTTATGGCATGTTGAACCCTGAAACCGCACAAGGGTTGCAGTTGTTCACCGCCCTTCTGGGCGAAAAAGAAATGCGTATTCGCAGAGCCGCACTCGATGGCATTTCTTATTGGGTCGAAACCAGCGGGCCCGCAGAAGAATCTAAAGATCAAGGCAATAACGCCCGTAGAAGAACCCAGGCAATTTTATGTATCAGCACCCTACCTTTGGTGCAAAACGCATTACAAGACACCGAACCCGAAGTTCGTAAACGCGCTGCCAACCATGCCCGTATTAGTGGCTATGTTCTTACCTCGATGATTGCAGATCCCCTCGGGAAAACCGTTCTAGGCTCAAGCGATCCAGGATTGCCCACATTCGTCATGGATCGAAAGGCAGCTTATGATCTTGCGGTTGTGCTTGAAAAAACAAGACCCGCTTTGTTGCTGATGGTGAGAGATACAGATTTGGAAACTCGTCTTTCAATCCATCGTGCAATGGAAGAACTTGCGATGGCACGCAAAGCATGGAAGAGCCAAACCGCTGCCTACGATATCAAAGATGCACCCGTATTTCCTGTAACCATGAAAGAAATCATCGAAGAGTTATCGAAATCAGTATCCGATTCTAATTTCAGAGTACGAAGAACTGCACTGGAAACCTTCGAGCTTCTAGGACCCGAAGGCGCTGCTTTTACCAGCAATATTATTAAAGCGCTGGACGATTCCGATCGGTTTGTACGCTGGACTGCGATAAGAACCTTGGTTGAAATTGGCTCTAGTTCCAGCGCACAAGCATTACCAAAACTCCGAGATTTGCTTCAAGATCCCGATGGCGATGTGCGCAAAGCAGCATCGCTTGCTTTATCCAAGTTGCAGGATAAGTAAGGCTAATCGTTCTTCCAAAGCCTGCCTTTAGCCGACTTATTATCGGGCTTCTTCTTTTTAGGAGGAGCCTTTGATTTTGTTTGTTTCTCGGGTGGGGACTTTTTACTAACGCCTTTTTTGGGCCCACCTATTTTCGGAGGCGGACCTTTACGCCCAGCTATCCTAGGCGGCGCACTCGTTTCAACCACATCTTCGGATACATCGTCCAAGCCTTTATTCTCATTCGCTGATTTTGAGAATCGTGCTTTTTTCACAGGCTCGATTGCGTATTCTTTTTCTTCTACACCATCACCCTCAAACTTGTCGCCTGGCCCCAAGCGGGATTCTTTTCCTCGCATCACCAAGCGGATTGGCACATCGTTAAATGCCAGTTTATCTCGGATATTCTTCAGCAAATAGCGCAGGTAGGGTGGGTCAAAAAGATCCGACTTATTGGTAAACAACACCACCGTGGGCGGGTTCGCATCCACCTGGCTTGCAAAAAATATTCTAGGCGTGCGATTCTGCCTGATAGGCGGGGGAATATCTTGAAATGCTTGAACCACAACATTGGTAATATCTGCGGTGCTAACCCGCTGGCACGCTTGTTTAAACAGGGTTTGCGCCAAATTTAAAACGGGGTAAACATTCTTACTAGTCTTTGCGGTAACAAATGCAATGGGAACAAAATCTAAACTAGGGAATGTTTTTCGCACATATTCCGCCATCTTTCCCGTCTCGATTCCCTTCTCGATCACCAGATCCCATTTGTTGATCACAAAAACCGCAGGCTTGTGATACATCAGGATGTATTCTGCAAGCTGCTTATCAACCCTGCTGATTTTAAATTGCGGATCCATGAACAATAACACCACATCCGCCCTGCGAATCGAACGCTCTGCACGCGCAATCGAATAAAACTCGATATCACCCTTGATCGATCTCTTCTTGCGTACACCCGCAGTATCAATTGCAATGAATGTTTGATTATCGCGCTCAAACCGAACATCCACACTATCGCGCGTGGTTCCCGCAACTTCACTTACGATAACCCGCTCTTCCTGCGCAAGCGCATTAATAAAAGTACTTTTCCCCGTATTCCTTCGCCCTACGATAGCAATCTTCAACGGTTCATGCTCAGGAGGCGCAAAGGTATCTCCACCCTTGGGCAACAACCTTAATACCCACCTTAAAACATCTTCTTTATGTCTTTTCTGCATCGCACTAACGCAGATCATCTCGGGAAACCCGAGCTGAAAGAAATCATTCGCCTGCATATCCAGGCCTTCGTGATCACATTTGTTAACCAATAGCAACACCGGCTTGCCATAGGTTCTTAAGGTTGCAGCCACCTTCATGTCGGCATGCAACAATCCACTGCGTACATCCACTAAAAACAGAATAATGCACGCTTGCTTAAGAGCTTCCGCAATCTGCCCTTCGATATAATTGGTGAGGTTATCAACATCATGGTTGCCCATGCCACCCGTGTCGACCAGTTCAAAATAGCGTTCATCCGCTTCGATCAAGCATTTGATGCGATCGCGGGTAACCCCGGCTGTCGGATCGACTATAGATATGCGTTTGCCCGCAAGCCAATTAAAAAAGGATGACTTGCCTACATTGGGCCTGCCCACGATTGCAACCGAAGGAAAAGCCAAGGGAATCTCCTGAAAAAAAAGGTTATGTTTCTATTCTAGGTACTATTGGCTAGAAATACATACCTTAAATATTCTTCGACCCCTATTGCCAGACGGTATAATCCGAACTCATGGAAATTCCCAGACCTTGATATGAACCCCAAATGAGGCCTTTTTCCTTGTCAAAACAGACGGTTTTATTGTGGTGGGCCTGCTGGTGGCTACTTCTGATTTTATGGACAATAGGCCTACTTCGCCCCGAACCCATCCAATTGCAACACCACCTAATCAGCCCATCTCTTGGCTGGATTATTGCAAAGGGGCTGCATCTAGGGGTTTACGCCCTGTTAGCACTCTTTGCATCTCTTCTTCCTAGCTCACCCTCGTTCAAACTTTTCTGCTTTATTATTCTAATCGTGCATGCTTTCGCAACCGAATTTCTACAGCAATGGGTCAAGGAACGCACCGGTTCCCTTTCTGATGTTGCAATCGATTTACTTGGTGTCGCTTTGGGAACCAGCTTCTGGAAACTTTACTGCTGGTTCGGGAAAGCATTAAAATCGAATGGCATTCAGAAATAATTACAACACTTTCTCTTGGCGATGCACTTCGCTTTTGCACCCAAAATAGCCTACCCTTAGCCGCCTATATTTTTTGATTTCTCAACTACCCGGGAATAATCCATTTCAAAAAAATCAACTTAACCATGCAATCAATTCTTACTGACCCAAGGTTAAATGGACTACGATAAGCGTTAAAGGAAAACCCAAATGTTAAACTGAGAGTTCTCCGCAAACAAGAACGTTTCAAACACGATTATTAAGTTAAAATTAAAACTTTTAAGTTATCATCTAAGCTTGCAATCTTTCCCAAATCAGTTAACTAATCAGCAGCTAAACATGAATATACACAACACTATAGCAACATTAACCTGTGTTGCCTTGGGCTTATTGATGCCAACTTATTTAGTTGCGGAAGAATCATTTTTCAAAGAAAAAGAAAGTGAAAAAAAAGGCTCCTTTGAAGATGCAACTTTTTTTTACAATCTCTCTCAGTTTCTTATTCCGGAGCCAACTAAAAGTTTCACAACACCCTCCATCAGAAAACCTTTGCCTGATTCCGAAGTCTTTGCAAGCAATCCTTATACTCTACCCAAAGGAATGGTTTATCTAGAATCCAACCCTGTTTTTATCTCAGGCAAATCCAGTTCTGATCCGAAAACTTACAATTCTCCGACTTTGCTTCGTTATGGTTTGAATGATAATGTTGAGTTGCAATTATTTTCAAATTCATTAACGGTTGAATTCGATCATTCGAATCGAACGGGATTTTCGCCTATTGTCTTTGGGATGAAACTCCACTTTTGGGATGAGAACGCGGCTCTTTATTTACCCTCGGTCGGTTTGGAAGTCTTTCTTCAAAGTAGTTTTGGTTCTAGCTTTCTGAATACTGGGGTACAACCTTCGTTGAACCTTTTATTTGGCAAGGAATTACCATGGGATATGATTTTAGATACCAGCGTGGGTTTTCAGAGTAACAATATTGGATTAGATCGTGGTGGGGATGGATTTGAATTAGAGGTATCTGGCGCACTGACCAAGAAAATCACCCATCGATTATCCTTTTTTACCCAAGCACTTTATGACGGCGCAGTTAACCCAGACTTATCCAACAATATTCTTGTAGGTGGTGGAGCGATTATTTATTTAACCAACTCCATCGCCATTTGGGGAAGTTACAATGCTGGTTTAGTAAAAGATCTACCACCCTATATTTCTTATTTTGGTACGGCCTTCGCTTTTTAATTTTTTTAATACTCAACCAAGTGGCCAACCCCAAGATAAGGTTTAAATCTACATTGGCAGGAAGGCATTATTAAAGATTAATTTGTTGACGCTTACAAGAAAAAAGCCCCGCCACGATCCCTCTGAAAGTGTTGTTTCTAGATAAGTCCACTTCCAGCCTTTCTTCGAAAGATCTTCCGTAGATAATGAAACTGCTGCGCAAGCTAGCAGATAATGGCGGTACCATTATACTTAGGATCATCAATTCAGCCTTGAAGCCTTTTAAATTCTTGATCATTTAGTATTGATGAGCATAAATGCCAACAAACCTGAACCCGATTCAAAGTCAAAAGCAGAAAACCCGAGGCCTAGGCAAAGGCCTTCCCCGACTGCGATGAAGACAGTGGACTTTACAGAATCTTATTTCCCGAAGGAAAAGGATAGAATTGAAATTCCATTAATTGAGGTAACTCTAATCATTCAGTTGGGTGCACTTAACACATGCATACTCGGGATACTAAAATCCAGACATATCTTGTAGCGAACCTAGAAATGCCTCTAACAAGCCATCAGGTTTTCCTTCCGCCAGGTTCTTATGGGTGCACTTTCGAGGCAATTCATTAGCAATAAACGAAATCGAAAAAGATATATTCAAACAACCACAGGGGAAGTATTACTGACCCGGGTGCCTTTCCATTGCAGATAGGCAAGAAGCAGAGCGCCCGCAAGGAATAGAAATAGGCTAACATTGCTTTCTAAAGAAACCGGCCTAGGGTCGCTGCGTAACAACTCATTAAGAAACCTATGCATTGCATAGAACATCATCAAAATAGCAGTTAACTGACCCACCCTGGTTTGAAACGGTTCGAAGGAAAGAAGAAAAAACAAAAGCAAAGCCATGCTTATGGTTTCGTAAAGTTGTGCAGGATGAAGGCCCAAGCCATGGGGTTGCAAAACCAATTCTTGTTTGCCTTGGATTTTGAGTTGCAGAGTTTTCTTGCCTCTGGGCCAATCATTGTTAAGAATCATCCCGAGATCGAATGGGTTCTTAACCATCTGGCCTTCGGCTTCGATGATGATATCACCTTCAGAGATGCCTAGTTTTTTTGCAGGGGAATCGGGTTCAACTTTACCAACGACAGCTCCCTGCCCTTTTTGATTCTCTGAAAAGGTAAAGCCCGTTGCAGTTTGCAAACCAGCGCGCACAAGATCATAGCGGGCCGGAGCAGATAACGGAAAATGAATCGCAATCGCTGGTTGCGAGGGCTCCACGATCTGACCAAAACAACAGCCATTCATGAGGCAGCCAATTCTTCCAATTGCAATACCCAAGGCAACCGAGGGTGCGAGGATATCGATAACCAAAAGGGGCTCAATGCGTTTTGGCCTAAGCACCATGAACCAATAGGCAAAAAATCCGAGAGTGCCTCCCAAAACCGAGCCATAGAGAATGATGCCACCATCCCAGATGCGGGGGAAATTCATCAGAAATTCTGTAAAGGTGAGTTTTTGTTCGTAGAGGAAAAGAGTTCTAGCGCCTAGAAGGCCCGCAACAAATATCCACACGGATAAATCATGCACGATTTGTGCATCAATACCTTTTGCTACCGCTCGTTTTCCTGCAAGCCAGGTGCAAACGATGAAGGCAATAAAAAGCATCATACCAAAGCCATAAACCGGAATACCTTCGGGTGTAAAGCTGGTATAAACAGGTATACGAAAAAGAATCTGCATCATGCCTAAGGTTCCTTAACGGGTGCAGGAATGATTCCCACAGGTTTTCTTATATCGTAAATTAAAGGACTTATCGAGTCGGATCACCAGTATTCTTCCCTTGGGGCTTTTTTCATGGCATTGGAACCTAATAACCCGCAATTGAACTCTTCGAGAATAAGCATTCGCATTAGCCCTAAAGTCTGGCCTTTTCTTACCACTTTTGCATTTTCCTGTGCCATTCTTGTCGCTGTTGCTTGGTCTCTGCCCGATTCAGAACATAAAAACATAGTCTTTGGCATTCTGATGCTTCTAATTGCATTATCCTCATGGGTTCAATGGAAAAAAAGCTTAAAGCTTCATGTAACCAAAGGGACTTTGACCTTTCAATCCCCGCTGGGAATTATCACGCCCATCACCAATATTAGCCATGTTGCATTTGATCCCAAAGGGACTTTGTACTTTTCGCTTTATGATCCGCAATTGATTTACCCACCCGAGAAAGTTGGCTTGATAGATCAAACGATGGAAGAAGGGGGATATCACTTTGCGATTCAGGGTATTAGCAAACCTGTTGCGTTACAAATCTGCAAGGCTTGCAACCTGAGCCCGGATTATTTAATTGAAAATGAATTGGAACCAGACGAAATACGAGATATAGAATCCTTTCAATCCTTACTAGCGCAAAAACAACCTTGGGCCCCCATAAGCTACACCTTGTTTGCGATTAACATTCTTGTTTTTATAGCAATGTTGTATGCAGGGGTTGATCTATTCCAACCTACCACAGAACAACTTCTTGCTTGGGGCGCCAACGCAGGTACAAAAACCATGGATGGTGAAGCTTGGCGGCTTCTTTCAAGCGCATTTTTGCACATTGGATTAGTCCACCTTGGTGTGAATATGTTTGTGCTCTGGAAAGTTGGGCCCTTTCTTGAAAGGCTATTTGGAAGTGTCACCTTTCTGATTTTTTATTTTGTAAGCGCAATAGGGGGTAGTGAAGCCAGCCTTTGGTGGAACGAATTTGGAGTAAGTGCAGGAGCATCCGGGGCGTTGTTTGGGATATTCGGAAGCTTGCTGGGATATTTATTGGTCAAGCCCCCGGGGATGTCTGCAGCAATTATGACCCAGCTTCGATTTTGGGCATTAAACTTCATCGTTTTAAATATCGCATTTGTGTTTTTTCTGGCGGGGGTGGATCAGGCTGCGCATGGGGGTGGAGCGCTGGCAGGATTGCTAATTGGTCTTCTTGCGGGGGCGATGCAAAAGAACTCGGTTTTAAAAACCCGGATTCTCAAGCATGGCATTTTGTTGCTTGCTGGGGTTGGGTTATGTTGGGCGAGTTGGGTTACGCTGCAAAAAGAAACTGCAGATAAATTTATAGCAATTAAAACCTTTGAACGATTCGGGAAAGAAGAAGAATCCCTGCTCGAGAAGTTTACTAATGGGCAAAACCAACTGAGAAAAACCCAACTGACAGAAGATGGATTTGCAACACTTTTGGAAACAGAAATAACCCCGGTTTGGTCGAACTATGCGACAAAGTTTAATGGCTTTAAAAAGGTTCCAAACCGTTGGTCAGGTTGGTATCCCGATTTTGTTGTGTACTTGAACACTCAAGTGATGGCTCAGACCCTTTTAATGGAAGGGATAAAAACAAAAGACAAAAGCAAGGTGGAAAAAGCACACGAGAAGTTTTCAGAAGCAGGAGATTTGGTAATGAAAATAACCACCGAGATGAAAGCAAAGAGTAAGAACAAAAGCGAATAATAAAGCTTACTGTGTACAGCTCAAGGCTTGGTTTTTTGACCTAAAGGCATCAGATTAATTTCCAAACCACCCGCGCCTAAGTTTTGATCCAACAAACCTAAGTTCCCCTGATCGCGAAGTTTTGCAAAGATTTTACCCCGCTCTTCCTGCCAGATTTGAAGGAGATAATCGGGATTGGTTTTTCGGCCTTCAAGATATTGCTGAAGCCTTGCGAGAAAGCGTTCTGCATCTTTACTAGCTTGTAGAATCATGTTGTTGGTAATAGCCAAGGTTTCTTGTTCGAGCCTGAATTTATCGGATTCTGACTGCCTAAGTTTACTTTCGGTGTCCTGCTCTGCCTTATTAAGCATTGTGGTTACGGAAGTTTGGGCCCTAGCAACAGAATCAAAAGAAGGTTTAACTTCATCAGGCGGCGCAACAAGAGAAACACGAACGTCCAAGAGTTGGACTCCGAGATTACAGTCTTGGATTCTCTGTGTAGTTTTATTAAGGATTGCAGGGCCCATCGAAATCTTGCCAGCTAGCAATGCTTCATCAACGGTTTTACTTGCAATCCACATTGCAGTTTCAGATTCAACATAGCGTTTCAAAAATTCGGGAATGATGGGAGCATTGATCGCGAAATCAACTTCCATGCCCGGCTCTACTTTATAATAAACAGTCACTTGAACATTAACGAGGTTGTTATCGCCTGTAAGCATCTGGCCTGGGGGCAGAGGTTTGCCTCCATCATCTTCAAAAAATCCAACAGCAATATTATTCACCTTATCAACAGCAATTCGATCAACGCGATCCATGCCATAAGGAAGACCGATGAAAAGGCCAGGGTCCGCAAGTTGGGGCAACGGCTTACCAAAGCGCCTGATAACTCCCTTTTCACCCGGCCTAATCTGAGTAAATCCAGTCAGCAGATAGAAACCTAGAACGAGGGCAATTAAAACCAGCAGTGTTTTTCTCATGGCTTAGCCCCTTTGGTTTCGGGGGCTTTAATAGAGCCTTGTGGGGGTGAAAAAAGCAGGTCGAACAATTCTCTATGGGTTCCTAGAAGTAAAACTGTTTTGTTATCACCCAAGATGCGTTGATACTCTTCCAACTTTTTGAGGAAGGTATAAAACTGGGGATCACGAGATTGCGCCTGAGACCGCAAGCGATCGGATTGAGCTTCTGCCTGGCCTTTCATGCGGATGGATTCTGCTTCGCTAGAGGCACGAAGTTGAGCGACATTTTTCTCGCCCGCACTGCGTATATCTGCAGCTTTTCGTTCGCCCTCGCTTTGGTACTGAGCCGCTTTTTTATCCCGCTCGCTGATAATGCGATCGAAAATAGCCTGCCTAACCGCAGGCGGATGATTCGCTCTTCGCAACCTGATATCAACCACCTCAATACCATAATCAGCAGATGCAGATTCTTGAAGAGATTTTCCATTGGCCCTGCCTGGTTCAAGCAAAAGCTTAGTGCGTAGAATCTCGCGTTGTTTTTCAACCTTGCCCTCTTCGATACTTACAAGATCATCAAGTTCCATGGTGCCAATGGCTGCGCCAAGCTCTGAATTAATGCGCTGGGCTAAAATAGCTTTAGCGCCTTCAATGGTGTTCACGGTGCGAAGAAAAGTATCAACGCCCTTGGCATCGCGGATACGCCAGCAGATGTAGGCATCGAGGCTAAGAGTTTTATCGATGGTATTGCGTTGGGTATCGCGGGTAAGAAGTTCAACACTTGGAAGGTCGAAGAATTGTATTCTGCGATCAAGGCGAAGCACAGCTTGAATGGGCCAGGGCAATTTGAAATGCAATCCTGCCTGCGAAGAATCAGCGCCATCAAAAGTTTCGAGGTGTCTGCCAAATTGAGTAAGGTAAACAAACTCAGCCCGATCAACAGTAAAAATGCACTGGGGCATTACGGATAAAAGAACTAGTATGGCGAGTGATATTAAGAAAGTTTTCATGGTGAAAGTCCTCCGTCATTGCTTTTGGGGGCAGGTTTTTGCCTATCCACAGGAGCAGAAGAAAAGCCGGGCATGCGGAAAAAGTCTGAAGGCATCAGCCAAAGGTTGCTTTTAACGGGTTTATCAGAATCGAGGATGATTTTATCCCTGCCAGCAAGAGCAGAAGAGATAGCGTTCCAGAACCTTCTAAAGTCCGCGAGGGACTTCCAAGAATCTCTACGGGCCTTGAGTTGTTCCAAGGTAATGCGGGCAGCCTCATCAGGCTTCATCCCTTCTAAAACTTCGATCAAAGAACTGGTGATAAGAAGAAAATCATCGTAGGCAGAAGGGCCAACTCTACTGGAAAGAAGAGCCAAAGTAACATCGGCCTGAGCTTTGGTTTTATCGATAACCTCATCCTTAAAAGCTTGCGCGAGCCTCTCTTTTAGAAGTGCCCTGCCTTGTTCATCTGCAAGTTTGATCAACACTGCGCCTTGGGCATCGTTGATTTTTCTATCTCGCATTTCCATGGCTTGGGTAACTGCGTAATAAGATCGCACCACTTCTTGCGGGGGATGCAAATCGTGAAGAGATAAACCTTCAAGCCTGATGCCCATGACTGAAGCATCAAGATTTGTAATGCGAGTTTCCAAGAGATTAGCAGCTTGAAATTGAAACTTGCCCCGATCTTCTGTCAACAAAGCACCCAACGATTTTGAGCCTACCAACTCACGCAAAATCGATTCAGTATTGGCGCGAAGGATGGCTTCGACATCATTGCAATTGAAAAGGAACTTACGATGATCGGTGATTGCGTAACGAATGCTTCCCTGGATTTCCATGAGGTTGCCATCGCCTGTGATCATGACGGATTCATCAGGGACTCTGTAAAACCCTTCGCTTTCATGCCTGCTGTTCCATGCGCCCGACTCTGATGTAACCTTACCGTTGGAGAGAGTGCGGAACCCGATTTCGAGGGTGCGTACTTTGGAAGGTTGAATGCGGGTGACTTTTTCGAAGGGGAAGGGCAAGCGCCAGTGCAAGCCGGGTTCCAATTGATCCTCCAAGAGGCGACCCATCCGTTGCACCAACCCGATTTCATTGGATTGGATTTGCGTAAACCCAAAAGAAAGCCATATCAAAAGCAATGTTGCAAAGGTGCCTGTAAGAACTTTTTGCCAGTTGTGGAAGATGAAGTCGAAATGCTCATCGATATCGAGCAGACGATCTACAAAGGTGCCAACTTTATCGGTGAACTTCGCCAACGAATTAGAAGCTGAAAGATTGGATTCCCGTTGATACCATAAAAGCCGCATCGAGTTCAACAACACAGCAAAGGAACCGAATTGATGATAAACCACTGCAAATAGGGGTGATTGTTCCATCCAATCGGTGGGGGCAAACAAAGGCCAAAGCCAGCCTGTGATGACAATACCAACAATGTTGACACCAAAAGCGAAGTAAAGAATGTTCTGGTTGATGGTTTGCAAAGTTGCCCGAGAAAGCCCTATCAACAAAGGAAGAGAGCGAAGCGGATCGCCTAAAAGAACCACATCGCCAGATTCTGCAACGACCTCGATCCCGGAGGGGCCACCCACAGCAAGGCCCACATTAGAACGCGCCAATGCTGGAGCATCATTAATCCCATCGCCCACCATTGCAACCCGATGCGTGGAAGACATCTCTACGATAATTTTCTCTTTATCTGCGGGAAGCAATCCGCCATGACATTCATCAATTCCTAGATATTTTGCAACTTGATCCGCAACGATAGGTCGATCGCCAGAGAGAAGGGCGATGCGCTCGATTCCCATTTCGCGCAGTTTAGAAATAACGCCTGCAGCTTCTGGGCGAATGCGATCGCGGGCCCCAAATAACGCTTGAACTTTTGCATCGATACACGCCACCATCACGGTCTGGCCTGTAGTTTCAAAACTCTTGATTGCATCATCTACAGATACGGGGATGGTAATACCACGCTCAAGAAAAAGCCTTGGAGTACCAACAAGAATGTTTTTACCATCAATAAAAGCTTCGACCCCAAATCCAGGAAGTGCTTTAAAATCAATTGCTTGCGAAAGAGCTAGCCCTTTTATTTTTGCAGAGTGAACGAGAAGCTTTGCTAGTGGATGTTCGCTAGATTGCTCAACACTTGCAACCAAGCGCAAGGCCTCATCAGCATTAAAACCATCCTCTGCAAACCAAGTTTGGCCGAGTTCTAATCTGCCCTCGGTAAGGGTGCCGGTTTTATCAAAAGCGAAGGCATTGATTTGTGCAAGTTGTTCGAGTGAGTTTCCGCCTTTGATTAAAATTCCCGTGCCTGCAAGCCTGCCCATTGCTGCAATCATTGCTGCAGGAGTAGCAAGGATAAGTGCGCACGGGCATGCAACAACAAGGATGGAAAGAGCAGGATAAAGTGCTGCGCGAAGGGCGGTATAAAATCCAGGCTTGGGAAGTTCGGGATTACGAAACCAACCCAACTGACTTACGATTAAGAACGCAAGAAAAGTGATTGCAGCGAGGCCAAGAACAACAGGAAGGAACCATCGTGCAAGTCGGTCTGCAGTTCGCTCAAGTTTATTTTTCGAAGCCAGGGCTTTTACGGTAAGGTCGAAAACCCTGCCAGCAGCGGTATCATTTCCAACTTTAAGAACCGTGAAGGTGAGTGCGCCCAAGCCATTCAAACAGCCTGCAAGAATGGTGTCACCCGAAGTTTTCAGATGAGGAATACTTTCACCTGTAAGGGCAGCGGTGTTGACTTCGGAAGTGCCATCAAGGATAAGGCCATCCGCAGGAATGCGAGCGCCCGGCTTAACTCTGACGGTATCGCCAACTTTAAGATCTTCAACAAGAATGCGTTCTTCATTACCCGAGGCGTCGACCCGCCAGCATCTGCGCGGAAAAAGTTCGAGCATCCCCCTCAGCGCTTTTTGTGTGCGATCAAAAGTAATGCCTTCCAAGCATTCACCAACAAGGCCAATGAATACAACTTCTGCAGCAACGAGGGGTTCCCTAATTAGAATCGCAGCAATGCAAGCAATAGCGAGTGCGAGGTCTGCGCCCATTCTTCCCTGAAGAAGAGAATCGAGCGAGCCATAAAGCACCCGGGCCCCGCCAAGGATTGCAGCAATAAGAGCAATCCGAAAACCACGAACCTCATTGGGAAAAGCTGGGATGGCCAAACCCGTCCAGAGTTCGATGCGGGATGAAACCCAGGGAAGAATATCCCACCCGATTAAGAAGCCAAGTATAATTGTAAGGAGATAGAGTGAAGTTCTACTTTCACTTTGAAAAGCCTTGTCCGATTGAGAGATTTCACGATGCATGTTCAGGAAGCTACGGGTTAGTGTAAGATCAATTCCAACGCAGCCGAGCTTCCTTGACAGATTGCGTACCTCCAATTTATGGGGTAAGTCGGGATGCAGTCAAGGAAACAATGCGAAGTATGAAAGAGAGATTTGTGTAGGCAGCGTCATAAATAAACCGGATATTGATGTTAAGGAATGAAGGAAAAGGTGAAAAAGATGTCATATTTCCTGTTAATACTGCTGATATTGGGGCAAACAGGGCCGATTCAAGCCAAAAGGGAGCCCCACCCCCTTGCGCCAAGCCTTCCCCTGCTTAGCGAAGCAGAAGAGGCCCGCTATGATAAAATCGTCAATCAATTCATCAAATATGATGTAGGCCAATTGCCAGGCGCTGAGGGCCTAAAGGCAAAAAACGATTTTTTGAAGCTTAGATCAGAATCCATACCAGCATTATTCCGAGGTCTGCAAATATCCGCAAAACTAGAACATAGCTGCCCAGTCGCCATGATCAGCCAGAAGTTAAAAAGTTTCCTTCTGAAATCAGAGGATGATGAATTGCTTGATTACGCACGCGATGAGTTGACTTCCGCCTTGGAAGGAAGCAGGCATGCGCCCTTGCTGCAAGACATGAGGCTGGGGGTGACCATAAGAAGAAAAGTGGTGCTTGCAAACAAGCCACAAGTTCCCAAATGGTTGTTGACCATGACAGTCGCAGAAATGATCAAATCATTGCAGGAAGAAGAAAACCAACAGAAGCATAAATTGATGGCACAAGAATTAGGAAGGCGTGGCGATCATGAATCGCTCCAAGGGTTGGGACTATTTGCAGTAAGTTTTTATCCTGAAGTAAAAGAGCCATCAATAAAGTTGCTGCAGGAAAAGATGGGGAAATTAAAGACCGTAGAGCTGCAAGAGTTTTTAAAAGACGCCAACCCATTGTTAAGACAAAAAGCTTCAGAAACCATGGGTAACCTAAAAGCAATCAAGGGTGCGGAAGATTTGGTGCCTTTGCTTTTAGATTCGAATGCGGGAGTACAAAAGGCGGTGCGAGAGGCATTAATTAAAATAGCGGGTGGAAAAGACTTCGGTCCGGATGATTTCTCAATTTCTGAGAAGGTGAAGAAATCGCAATCGGATTGGAAACAATGGCTGACAGAGCAAGGCATGAAATAAAGAAAAGACAGGAGCATCCGTGCCCCTGTCTTTTCTTTGATTAGAATGAAGAGAAAATCATGGCCCAATAGCGATGGCGCCTTTTTCCCCTGTGCGGATGCGGACACAATCTTCGAGGGAAAGGACAAATATTTTCCCATCTCCAACTTTGCCGGTTTCGGGTGTTCTTGCAGCATGAACAATGGCTTCGATGGTAGCTTCCACAAAAGCATCGGTAACCGCAATTTCGATTTTAAGTTTGGGAAGCAACTTGATCTGAATCTCGGTGCCTCGATAAACTTCGGTGTAGCCCCGCTGCCTGCCGCAGCCACGAACTTCGGTTACAGTCATGAGGTAAACATCTCGTTCATTAAGAGCAGCTTGGACTTCCTCAAGCCTTTCGGGACGAATAATCGCAACTATCATTTTCATTTTTAAATACTCACTTCTAATAAGAAATATGGGATGAAGAGTTAGGGAGGAATTCCAGCCAGCTAGATAAGGCTGGCTGGTCTTCCAAGGAAATTACGCTTCCACAGTAGCCTTGACAGGAGTGTTCAATTTTTTCTGGAACAAATGCGACAGAGAATCCTTGATGTGATTCGGGTCGCCTCCCCTGAACTTGAACTTATTCCCATCGATGGTTGTAAGATAAGGATAAACCTTCTTAAAATCATCCGTTGGTGGGGTTTTCCCAGCCTGACACATTTCAGACCAAACTTTTCGAACATCCTCTTCCTTAGGGCCATCAAGGGCTATGACATATCCCTTGCCCTTATTAGGAGGAGAAAGAGCGGAACGAGGTTGACTAGATTTAGCGGATGAGAATGTGGTGCCGAAGTCGAAACCTGTTTCTCCATGCTCCGTTTCATCAAGCCCCTCGGATTCAGAATTAAGATCGGTGGTAAAGTTAAAACCGGTCATAACTTGAACGCCCATTGCAAGAGCATAGCTAAGTACGAAGGCAAATAAAGCTGAAAAAACGCTAGCTTTAATTTGAATCATCACCTGCCCGGTAGGAGTCCAATCCTTGAGCTTTGCGATATTAGCTTTATCGCCAGCGGAACGATCAGCTTCGGCCTTCTTTTCAAGTTCAGCAATTTGGTTCTTAACAGTTGCTTCAGGGGTGACGAAACCATCCGTACCCATGGAGTTAACTGAGTAAAAGCAAAATACGCCAGTTAATATCGCACCTAGGAAACCGCCCACACCATGCACACCAAATGCATCGAGCGAATCATCATAACCCAGGATTGATTTAACCTGAACTGCACCATAACAAACAGCTCCAGCAATTAAGCCGATAAACAAACCACCCCAAATGTAGACAAATCCAGCAGCGGGGGTGACCGCGACCAAACCAGCAACAATACCGGAGGCGAGGCCAAGAGCGGTAGGTTTACCTTTATGAAGGTATTCCACCAACATCCAGCTTAACCCAGCAGCAGCGGCTGCAGCTTGCGTAGCAGCAAAAGCAGAAGTAGCAAGGAAGTTAGAAGCAACTGCGCTACCACCGTTAAAGCCAAACCATCCAAACCATAAAAGGCCTGCGCCAAGAAGGGTAAGCACCATACTGTTAGGTCGAACAACATGGGAAGGGAAACCAATGCGTTTACGAAGCGCTAAGCAACAAGCCAAGCCAGCAAAGCCTGCTGAAATGTGGACAACCGTTCCACCTGCAAAGTCGAGAGCACCCCATTTGCCCAAGAGGCCGATTGCGGAACCACCCAAGCCAAGCCCTTCATCAAGTGGTTTGTCATAAAACCAGTCGAATGCCCAAACCATGTGAGCCAAGGGGCAATAAACGATGGTAACCCAGAGAATTGAAAATATCGTGAAAGGAATAAATCGAATGCGTTCAGCAATCGCACCGCTGATCAGCGCAGGAGTGATGATTGCAAACATTCCTTGAAAAAGCACATGGGTATAAACAGGAGTGCTAGTTGCAGGAAGAATATCTCCAGTTTCCACACCCTGCAGAAAGAAAAACTTGGAATGCCAGCCAATTAAGCCCCCATCACCCCATTGAATTACGGAAGGGCCAAAGGCCAAACCATAGCCGCATACAACCCAAAAAACACCCACCACGGAAAGAGAAGCCATGCTTTCCATCATGGTTGCAAGAACATTCTTTCGCTGCACCATGCCACCATAAAACAAAGCCAAGCCAGGAACCATGAGCATGACCAATGCGGAGGAGGTAAGCATCCAGGCGTTATGGCCACCGAGCTTGGCCTCAGCAATAGCTGTGTCAGCTTCTTCTTTAACTTTTTTGAGCTCTTCGGCTAATTCAGCAATCGTAGGTACAGGTTTTTCCTTTTCAGGAGCCTGTGCATGGAGAGATGAGAGGTTGCTTAAAAGCAGAAATCCCACCAAAGAAAAAAGAACCCTTTTCATGTTTACAATCCTCAAAAGATGCAAAGTATTAAGAAAACACTGAAGATATGTTCTGCAAACGGTATGCCAGCAGCGCCAAAAACCCAGACAATAAACCATAAAGCCTTACCAAATATAGACTTAAATATTTTCAAAATAAACATGCTACTCAAAGAATTAGGAGTTCGCTCAAAAGGCAGGCTGCAGATGCTCAACATCTAGGCGCCAAAAAGGAGTTTTGGAAGCAGGTATAAAGCGTTTAAAGGTCAAATCAGTACCAATAATCTTCGATTTTAAAGAATTAAGACTTTGGCATTAACTTTGCTAGTTAGATACCTGAATTAAGTTTGAGTCAGGCTCAAAAATAGAGATTTCGTTGTAAAGCAGGTGAAAGAACGCCCCGTAGCCTACCTATAATTAAGTAGGCCAGCATTGATCTCGGTTCATGTTTTGTTGCATTCCGGTAACTTTCATGAGGAGAAACAGTCATGGCACTATCAGAGTTCATTCTTGGAGCAATGTTATTATTATCCCCATTAGAAATTTCGTACTCAGAGAAATTAATTCAAGACGAAGCTGATCTCTCCCCATTTGTACAGGCAATCGCCTTAAACTTCGAAATTCTAGATCCGCGTGAATACCAATACATTCTGTTAAGGTCATCTGATTTTCAATCGGATGTAAAGCTCCTAAAAAAACGCTACAACGAGCTATATGATGCACCTTTGGTATTTGATTCCATGCGATTCCCTGATCGCTTAGTCATTCAAGAAATGCTCGGGTTCAACCGGGCTTATAGGCATCACCTTAGCGCAAGAGTGCATCTCGAGCCTGCATTTGGTGAAGATCTTCATGCAGTTATTAAAGAAACCGATCAACTCTACCAAGTTTGGGATTACATCAGGGATTCACGATGTGAGTACTACTACATAACGGTTCGCAGGCATGCGCTTAAGAAAGTATTAGAATCTATTGGAACCGAAGCCTTTTATAATGGCGTGTACCCACCCAGCGTTCCAACCTGGAGATTCGCAGCAATCGATTGATTTTCCAATTAGCAAAATCCGAACTACTTTGCCAGTATCTTTTGGATAAATTAAAGCGAACCATACAATTGCCTAAGGCTTCGGCCCAGCAATTTAGATTTCGTTCGCAAGCTAAAAGGTTTAGATCATGGATAACTATCAAGAAAATAATCCGCTGCACGGAATCACCCTCGAGAAAATTCTGACCGAGTTGGTTGAATATTATGGCTGGCAGGAACTTGGAACCCGTATCACCATTAATTGCTTCACGCACGATCCAAGCATTAAATCGAGCCTGAAGTTTCTGCGTAAAACGGATTGGGCGCGCAAGAAAGTGGAAAACCTCTATGTTTGGCATAACCTCAAATAAATGAATTCAAAGAATCCACTTCACTCAAGCGAACTCTGCGAGATTTTAATTAGCAAGAACGGTTTAATATTTGATCTGTAATATCATGCAGAATGTTTCTAAAAGCTGAGGGAGCAAGTGCCTGCAAATCCCTCTTACCCGCAGCAATAAATTGTTCCGCCTTGTTCTTGGCGTAATCAATTGCACCCGAATCACTAAGAAGCTTTTTTATCTGGACTCTCTGTGCCGAAGAATCTTTCTCAAGCAAACTTTTTATCTTATTCTTTTCTACATCAGGGCCATTTTGCAAAAGCCAAATAAGTGGTAAGGTAAGCTTCTTCTGATCGAGATCGGTTCCAAGAGATTTGCCTGTTTGATTTTCATGGCCAACAAGATCAAGAATATCATCAGCGATTTGAAAAGCCATGCCAAGATTACGGCCAAAACTAGCCATCGATTCAATCACCGCTTCACTCGCCCCAGCGTAAGCAGCTCCAAGTTCACAACTTGCAGAAATCATTTCTGCGGTTTTGCCATCGATGATATCAAAGTAAGTGGCTTCAGTGATGTTAATATCACCCGAATGAAAGCTTTGCAAAAGTTCGCCCTCGCAAATGCGGTGTGCACTTCTGCCAATAACCTTGCAAGCCCGGTTGTTTTCTAAATTACTAGTCATTTGGAAGGCGTTAGTGAAAAGGCAATCTCCAAGTAAAACAGCAGATTTGGTGCCCCAAAGGGTATGAACAGCGGGCAAATGCCTGCGCATATGGGCCGAATCCAAAACATCATCATGAACCAAGGAAGCTGTATGAATCAGTTCGACAGCAGCGCCCAAAACCCAATGGCTTTCATTGACTAAACCACAGGCATGAGCACAGGCAAGAAGAAGTGCGGGTCGAAGCCTTTTGCCTTTGTATTGGCTTACATGATCAAGGATGTCGGTGAATTCTTTATGCCTAGAAATAAGCTCGCGGGAGATAATATGTTCGACTTGTTCAAGGTCTGAACGAATTGGGAGCATTGAGTCATATCGTTCAGGAGTAAAAAATGTGGAATACATCAATGAGGCGTTCATATTATGGCCCATTTCATGGAGATCGGAATGCGGTTTGTCATTATTGCCTGACAAAGGAACCGCTCTTTCCACCAGTCTTTTCATCTAACCGGATTTCCGTAATGGTCATAACTTTATCCACAGATTTACACATATCATAAACCGTAAGGGCAGCAACACTAACAGCCGTTAGGGCTTCCATTTCAACCCCGGTTCTGCCAAATACTTTTACCACCGCAGTTATTCTAAGCAAGTTTTTCTCAAAAAACGAAAAATCAAGTTTTACCCCCGTAATTGCCAAGGGATGGCATAGCGGAATGAGATCCCAAGTTTTCTTGGCAGCCTGAATGCCAGCAAGCCTTGCGACCTCTAAAACATCGCCCTTGGAAAGCTCTTTGTTCCGAATTAATTCTGCAGTGGATTCTTCCATTCGAACAATGGCACTAGCCCTAGCCAGGCGTTGGGTTTCCTCTTTATTCGAAGTATCCACCATTCTGCTAGCGCCCTGATCATCAAAATGACTTAAAGAAGCCATATGTGCCCCTTATTTAGCGATATCTGGGAATATTGGGATCAATTTCACAGGACCAAGCCTCAATGCCGCCTGCAAGTGAATAAGCAGGGGTTATGCCTGCATTTTCGAGGATTGCAGCCCCCGATAAGCTTCGGACCCCATGATGACAATAAACCACGACTTTAGCATCTTTAGGTGGTGTTACCTCATCCAAACTATTGGAAAGGTCGCCCAAAGATACCAAAACGCTATTAGGGATGGCAGCGAACTGATTTTCCCAAGGTTCTCGGACATCAAGAAGATAAACACTAAGCCCCTGATCGAGCCATTCTTTAAGGGTTGCAGGGGAAATTTGAACCGGCATAAACTCTCCAGATTGATCTAAAAGTATTTTAGGGAAACAAGCCCCGTTTGATCTTTTCACGGGCTATTTTCTCTACCCCCAAGGATAGAGCCGCCAACCTCATCGATATTTTCTTATTCAATGCCAAATCTCGCACCCGCCTAAATGCATTAATCATCAACTCATATAATTTATGATTAACCTGCTCTTCGCTCCATAACAATTGTTGAATATCCTGCACCCATTCAAAGTACGAAACCGTAACACCACCCGCATTACACAAAATGTCCGGGATTACATAAATATCAGTCTTGCTAATGATGGCATCTGCTTCCGGAGTGGTCGGGCCATTGGCAGCTTCCGCAAGTATCTTGCACTTAAGCTGTGCAGCATTCTTTAAATGAATCACTCTTTCAAGTGCAGCAGGCACCAAAACCGTGCAGGGAAGTATCAGCATTTCATCCGCATCAATCTGCTTTGCTTTGGGGAAGCCCTTAAGTAAGTTGCCCCCTGATACAAAATTTTGCAGTTCCAAGATATCAATGCCAAGGGCATTATGAATTGCGCCATACCTATCCGAAACAGCAATAATCTTAATACCTTTTTGAGAAAGTTCAGCACAGGTGATCGCCCCAACATTACCAAACCCCTGAACCACAGCAGTAGCTTCCTCAGGTTTAATGTTGAGATCCTTCAGCGCTTCCAAAATACAAAAGGTAACACCTCTTCCTGTAGCTTCTCTGCGCCCTAAACACCCCCCCAACTCAACGGGCTTCCCTGTCACAATCTCCGGGCACGCATACCCCACCTTCATGCTGTAGGTATCCATGATCCAAGCCATGGTTTGCTCATCGGTGCCCATATCAGGCGCCATTACATCCATTCTCGGACCAATAATGGAAAGCAATTCTTCGGTAAACCTTCGGGTAAGGCGTTCTTTTTCACCAATTGAAAGAGCCTCCGGGTCACAAGTGATACCGCCCTTGGCACCGCCAAAAGGCAGATTCATAATGCCACACTTCCACGACATCCACATGGAAAGTGCCGCAACTTCGCCCAAATCTACAGAAGGATGATAGCGCAATCCGCCCTTGGAAGGGCCGCTGGTAAGGCTATGTTGCACTCTGTAACCATTGAAAATCCGGGTGGCCCCGTCATCCATGCGAACCGGCACACTGACAATCATTGCTCGCTTCGGCACCGAAAGCCTTTGCAGAATACCCCGGTCGATTTTCAAAAGGTGAGCTACCGATTCCAATTGGCTTAATGCCATACGATAAGTGGCAGAGGATTCAAAAACAGAGTTTGGAGAATGCTGATTTTCGCTAGAATGACTATCGTTGTTGGTCATGGGCATTAAATCTCCACAAGCATTAAAGAATCAAGCGTACCAAAGATCAACGACTGGTTTAACAGCATAATAATAATTCTATGGGCATAGCCTACAATGGAGTGAGAGGATGGTAGAAAAGGTATGAAAGAAATTCTAATCATTGGATGCGGTTATTTGGGAAATGTCATTGCAGCTAATGCAATAGCCAAGGGGATCAAGGTGTTTGCAACCACGCGAAACCGTGCAGATGCTTTGCTATCCAAAGGTATAACCCCGGTTATTTGCGATGTAACTAATCAGGATAGTTATGCCAACCTTCCTATGGTAGACGGCGTGGTTCATTGCGTGGGCATGGATCGCAGCGCAGGAAAATCAATGCGCGAGGTTTATGTTGATGGCCTTGCAGGCATTGCAACTTACCTGCAATCTAAAAACTTCAAAGGTAGATTTGTGCATGTCAGCAGCACCAGCGTATATGGCCAAAACGAGGGCGAAGTGGTGGATGAAAAATCGCCAACCATTCCTGCAGAGGGCTCGGGTGGAATCGTGCTGGAAGCCGAAAACAAATTAAGAAGCATACTTCCCGAAGCGATCATACTAAGGTTTGCAGGAATCTATGGCCCGGGCAGATTAATTCGAGGCAAAGCTATTTTAGCAGGCGAACCAATCGTTTGCTCCCCAGATAGGTATTTAAATCTGATGCATGTAGCAGATGGCGCAAATGCATGCTTGGCAGCATTGAGTGAAGGAAAACCCTGCGAAACCTATAATGCAAGTGATGATGAACCAGCACTAAGGCGCGATTTTTACAACCATCTTGCCCTACTGTTAAAGGCAGTTCCCCCTAAGTTCACCCTTCCCAGTACTGAGCACCCCGCACCCCCGCATGAAGGAACCAACAGGCGTATTTCCAACCTCAAATTGAAGAGAGAGCTGGTTAATGCACTGCAATTTCCTTCCTTTCGAGAAGGGCTAGAAAACTGCGTCAACCTTGGAGCTTTCGCTTAACACTTGTTAATACCCTTACAATCAAATAAGATGCTAGAAATACAACTCACTCAGGTTTAATCAATTATGTTGAAACGAAAATATCTGTTCCCCAATGTCATCGAACTTAACTACCAAGCGGGTAGAAGACTTGGTGTTAATGTTTACCTCATTGATGGGGGGTCTGAATTCATTCTAATCGATATCGGCTTTGAAGATAGTCTGGATACCATCGTCGATCTGCTTCGAAAAATGGATTTCAATCTATCCAACTGCAAGATGATCATTGCAACCCATGCAGATGCAGACCACATCCAAGGCTCTGCAAAGGCACGCGAACTACTTAAAACCAAAATTGCAGCGCACCCCGCAAGCGTCGAACCGATTGAAACAGGCGATGAAATAGTCACCTACGCCACCATCAAGGCCCAGGGAATAGAAATCCCCATGCCCAAGTGCAAGATTGATATCGTTCTAAACGAAGGTGATAAAATCCAAGTAGGCGATCAAACATTGGAAGTCTGGCACACCCCAGGCCATACCCAAGGGCAACTTAGTTTCAAAATGGGCAACCTGCTTTTCAGTGGTGATAACATTTATAAAGATAGCTGCGTGGGCGTGATCGATGCGCATCATGGTTCCAACATACCTGACTTTATTACATCGTTGAAACGAATCCTTGCAGATGACTCGCAGTTTCTGCTTCCAAGCCATGGCCCTGTTTTCAAACGCGATCAAAAAATCATTACCAAGGCCATCAATCGGTTGACCGAGTACCAATACATGGCGGATTTTGGCACTTGCGCCATCGGTTGGCCATTACTCGACGAATGGGAAAAAGAAGTAACCGCAGGCAAGATGCCCGACTTCTCGAAAAAATAACCCGGCCTTATACTCCAATTGCAGCATAAGCTTCTTTGATTAAAGGTGCAGGTAAATCAATTTTAAATATTGATCCCTGACCTAGTTCACTAGTAACCTCAAGGCCTGCACCTAGTAACTCTGCATAACCTTTTACAATGGCTAACCCCAATCCACAGTTCGTGGAATCGCCATGGCTTCTGGAAGCATCCACCCGGTAAAAGCGTTCAAAAATCCTATTCTTTTTGGAAGCTTCAATTCCGATGCCGTTGTCTTCGATTTCAATGATGATTGATCCAGGGCGCGAACTTAATCTTAAAAACACATTGCCCGAAGGCTTATTATATTGAACAGCGTTATGAAGCAGATTAACTAGAATCTCTTTTAATTTGCCCGGATCAGATTGAATCTCAAGATTTGGTTCCCCCTCAAACTGAAGTTCAATCCCCTTGGATTGAGCCAGAGGAGAAAGCATCTTGACACAATCAGAAGCCAGATGAGAAAGATCAAATAACTCTGGCCGGAGCGGATCTGCCCCCGCATCCAATCGCGCAAGCGTAAGCAACCTTTCAACATCCTTGTGCATGTTGGTGCAACTTTCCCTGCAATCTTCCAACATCACCCGATATTCTTCCACGGTTCTAGTTTTTCGCAGTGCCAAATCCAGTGTTGCAAGCATTGCAGAAAGCGGTGTTCGTAATTCATGAGAGATATCTGCGGTGGCTTGTTTCTCTCTGGCAAATGCTTTTTTCAATTGATCGAGCGTCAGGCCCAACCTGATTGCAATGGGTTTTAACTCTTCAGGTAATTGTTTATCAGTGATATCAAGATTAAAATCTTTTTCATTGATACGGCTTACTGCAACCGTAAGAAGATTTAACGGAGCCAAGCCAAGCCTTACAAGCCAAAAGCAAATGCCCCCACCTGCAAGAAAGGTGAGCAGATTAATCGCAGCAAGCATGCCACGAAACCCCTCGAGATCTTTTTTATGTTCGCTTGCAAAGTTAAGAATGTCTTCATCTCTTTGCTGTGCGAAAGAAGCAAACAAAGCATCGCGTTTGGCTAAGTCATAGGCACACTGGATAAAAATTGCAGGCCTGAAGGAAGCATCTGCACCATTATTATTGCGGAGCGGAGGCGGAAGTTCTACGCCCCTGTTTGGCCCGGAATTGCGATTGCGAGGAAACGCAGTTAAAGGAGTAGGCCCAAGCAAAAACCGCGATGCCTTCAACACAACCCTGCGCACTTTCAAACTTTCACTCAACTGCATATCTTCATATTCCCAATGAAATACTTCGTTTGGTGCAAATGAAGCAAAGTTGATTTCCATGCTCATTGCTTCGAGTGAATTGGATTTGTAAGAGGCATTCCAAGCGGTATCAATTTGGAAAAACTCTGCAACCTGACCATCTAGGCGGGTTAAAAGTTCAGCAGGATCGAACCGAATTGCGGGAGTTGCCCTTCGAAATAAATCAACAGCAAAACTGCGGGTACCTTGAAGCGCCCATACCGGGACTTGAACATAAGCACTGGAATTGGCAGGAGAAGTCAGCAAGCCAAGCGTGTGTAATTCTAGGAATCTTAATTTGCCCCAATCAACATGAAATTGCACAAGCCTTGCGAGTGTCTGGGCCTGAAATAAAAGAGCATCATCAAGCCTGTTTTCCTCATCTCTGCAGCGGTCTTTGTAAGTGGTTTGGGCGAGTTCTTTTTGAATGCTAAGACGGCCTTCCAGATTACGCGAGGCACTTCGATACGCCATCAACGAAGCACCGCCCAGCGAAAACGCCAGCAGTGCAAGAAAACATATCGTTAGTGAAAACCGGATCGATCGCATGTTAATCACCCTTGATCATGTATCCTTCGCCCCAGCGCGTGAGAATCAAAGGCGGGGTAAAGTTCTTGTCAATTTTATTGCGCAGATACCTGATATATACATCCACTACATTGGAGGTATTATCATCATTTTCATCATACAAATGTTCCCACACCATAGATCTTGTTACAACCTTACCCCGATGGTAACAAAGAAACCGGAGCAATGAAAATTCTCTGGGAGTAAGATAGATATCTTTGCCCGCCCTGCGAACACTTCGTGCCCCCGTATCTATTTCCAAATCATGAATGCGAAGAATTGGATCCTTCGCTTGATGCCCCCTGCGAACCAAAGCTCGAACCCTGGCAAGAAATTCAGTCAATTCAAAAGGCTTCGGAAGGTAATCATCCGCTCCAAGGTTTAATCCCAGCACTTTATCTTCCAATGTGCCCATCGCTGTTAAAATAAGAACATGAAAGGTAAACCCATCCTTGCGCCAACCTTTTAACAAGGTCAGCCCATCAATCTTCGGAAGCATGAGGTCCAAAATGACAACATCATAAATAGCGCCACGAGCTTTAGCATCGGCCTCGTCCCCTGCAACAGCAAGGTCAACAGCAAAGCCATCTTCCTCTAGAGCTTGTTTTAAAGATCTTGACAGCAATTTGTGGTCTTCAACCAGAAGAATTTTCACGACATTTCCCCATTCGGCTTTTTAATCACACTCATATCTATTATCCTCGATAACAGATCACTCGTGAATAAATCATGAGAGAAATTCTGATTTTTTATGTTAAACCATCATTATGAAGAAATTTTAATCTTTCTCCGGAGTTTGCAATGACTGTCAATCTTGATGAAAAATGGGATGTTGTTGCTGTAGCTGCGCACCCCGATGATCTCGAAATAACCTGCGGGGGCACCCTTGCAATGCTTACCTCGCAAGGCTACAAAGTCGCAATTATAGACCTAACCACTGGCGAACCAACCCCAAGGGGATCTGAAGAAATAAGGGCAAAAGAAGCTGAACAAGCTAGATTAACTCTTGGAGTGCAGGCCCGATTTCAACTAGGCTTGCCCAACCGCATTCTCATGGATAGCCCTGAAAATCGCTTTGCACTCGCAACTCTTTTACGAAAACTTAAGCCCGATATCCTTCTAGGCACCAGTGGCAGAACACCCGCAGCTTCGCCTGATCATTACCAGGCACAATTACTCATCGAAGCTTCCAGATTTTCTTCCCAACTCACCAAATGGGATGAGAAATTTGGCAACACCCCGCCTCATCGCATCACCCATCTGGTTTATGCCCCTTTTCCCTTTGATGCAGAAATCCGACACTTCCCCGGCTCCTTCACCATTGATATAAGCTCTACGATTGAAAAGAAAATGGCTTCAGTCCAATGCTATCAATCGCAGTTTGATGAAAAACGTTTTCACAAAATCAGACATACTGTGATGGGCCTTAATAACGCAATGGGTAGCCGTTGTGGTTTTGAGTATGGCGAAGTATTTCAGATGGCAGTGCCAGTTGGAGGCAGCGATTTAGTGGGAATAGTGAAAGGATCGAAGGGCAGCCCCGCGCCGGTGCAATTACCCGGCCAACCGAATTAGAAGTGATTGTTTAAAGTTAAAGTGGTTTTAAGCCCATCCCACTGCGGTGGGTGGGTTGTATTTCATTTACTCCCATCATTCAAAATAAGCGACCCATGAAACGCAGTCCTCGCTCTTACCCACAATTTTCTTTCAGAGCCGGAAGGGTTAGCGACGGTGGTCCATTCTTGGCTGAATGTCTATCTGGATTCCCTGCTTTCGCAGAGAATGACGGAATGGGGCACTTACCCTGCACCCTCGCCCACTTACATTCGTCACCCTCGCTGCAAAGCGGGGGTCCATGCTTCACTTTCCTCGCCAAAAATTTCCTTCGGGGATACTTTCTAATACAGAAGCAGCAAGCAGTAATTACGGAGTCCTCGCCAAACGAAACCCAAGGTAGAAGTACCGATTGGACGGCGTGCCGGCGCTCCGGTTGGAAGAACGAGCATACAAACCATTGGCGTAGAACGACCCGCCACGCAACACACGGTAAGTTCCAGTTGCTGGTCCCTTCGGATCTGTTACCGCTCCCGCTGGGTAGTCTGCTTTCCAATCTTCACACCACTCCCACACATTACCATGTAAATCGTATAGACCAAATGCATTGGGTTTATAACTCCCTACTGCTTTTGTGCTTTCACCATTAATATTTGCATCACTCTTCGTTAAGCTGTCTCCAAACGAATAAGCAGTACTTGTTCCCGCCCTGCATGCATGTTCCCATTCTGCTTCCGTTGGAAGCCTATAACCACCATTCGGCTTTGCATTCAACTTCTTAATAAACTCTTGGCAATCTTCCCATGATACATTCGTTACTGGGTACTTGGCCCCTTTGATTTTACTCGGGTTATTCTCCATCAATCCTTCCCACTGCTCCTGCGTCACTTCATACTTCCCCATGTAAAAGGGCTTGGTTAGTGTTACCTCATGCTGCGTTTCATTATCATTTCGGCCCTTTTCAGAGGCAGGTGAACCCATCTTAAACTTCCCTGCTGGTACTAACACCATTTCAAGTTTCACATCTTTGCCGAGATCAACCACATCTACCTTCCCTGGCTTCACTTCCTGTGCCATCACTGTCAATCCACCCACCAAACCTAACACCATGGCTATGCCTAGTATTCTTTTCATTTCTCACCTACTTGGGGATAAAGTTAAACCTTCTATTTTCTGGATTCAATTTACCAAGCCTATATCTAAAAACACTTTTAAACCGCCTTAGCTAACCAACTATTTCCTTCACCCACACCAACCACCGCTTTATAATCCACCCATGAACCAACATCGCCACCAATAAGGTGCCTTTGTTTGAGACTTTATCTGGCCTAGCTGTTAAGACGAAGCAAATCGGGTTGCACAAGCGATGTTAGCTTTCAGAACCTGAAGCGCAGGAGGTTTTGTCTGGTTCAACCATGTGAAGGCCGGCAAGCATGCCACACCCTGCGTTGATATCTTGCCCGCCACTATAACGCCTGACCACCGGTTGACGAAGCTCTACATTAAGAGCATCACGGAAGGTTTTCAGCTCTTCAGCACTCGGTTTTAAAAACACCCCTGTTGGATCGTTGACATCAATTAAATCGATTTTCACGGGCATTCCTGCAGTCAGCCGAGCGATTTCCTTAGCATCTTCAGGCGAAGTGTTGATTCCAGACATCATCGTCCAAGCAAGCATCATTCGCACTCCGGAATATGCTTGATATTCCCTCACCGCGCTCATAAGTTCTTCAAGCGAGTGCGTGTTTTCAACAGGAAGAAGCGCCTTGCGTTTTTCAGAATTAGCAGAGGTGAGGGAAACAACAAGCCTGTAAGGTTGTTTCTCACGGGTGAATCTTCGTATGCCAGGAACCACCCCAACGGTGGAGATTGTGATATTGCGAGCATCTATGGCCAAGCCACATGGCTCACGCAAAATCGATGCAGCTTGAATCACTTTGTCGTAATTCAACATGGGTTCGCCCATGCCCATGAAAACCACGCCCCTTACTGGATGTGAGGAGTCTTTACGAATTTGAATCACTTGATCGACAATTTCCCAGGGTTGTAGGTTCCTTCGAAAGCCCATCTTAGCGGTGGCGCAAAAAGCACAGCCCATGGCGCAACCAACTTGGGAACTAACGCAGACAACATATTTTTCCTGCCCCTTCACATGCAAAAGAGGGATGCGAACCGTTTCAAAAGGCTCATCCCCTTCGCCTTTGAAAAGGTACTTGGTAAACCCATCGCGTGGGGAAACTTGTTTATCGATTAACTGAAGTGTGGGAATCCGGGTGGCATTTTCAACTTTTTTCAGCACCCGCCAAGAAGTCTGCTCCATTACTTTGGGAACTTCCTCAAGGGCGTTCCTAAGAACCGCAGACTGTAGTTTTCCTGCCAACTTAGGGTTAACCCCAAAAGGCGCAAGCAAAACTGCAAGCTCTTCGCCTGTATGGTTCTTAAACAAAATGGTTGGAGTTGGTTCCATGCTTCTATGCTAGTGGTTAAAATCTAGGTGTCATTACCTTTAACACCATTCTTTTCGAAAATACGACCAACAAAACTTGTGCAATTCATAATAACATCTAGTAATATAACGAAGGGCTAACTAAAAGCCCCATTTATCAATCAACATCACTGGAGGATTATCCATGTCAGCAAAAGTAACTATGCCTGCCCCTGATTTCGCAGCCACCGCCCTTGTAGGCGAAGAATTCAAGAACATCAAGCTTTCCGATTACAAGGGAAAGTATGTCCTTCTTTACTTCTACCCACTCGACTTTACTTTTGTCTGCCCCACCGAAATCATCGCATTCGATGAAAAACTCGCAGAATTCAAAAAACGCAACACCGAAGTGCTGGGCGTCAGCGTTGACAGCCAGTTCTCACATCTTGCATGGAACAAATTAGAACGCACCAAAGGCGGCCTTGGTGGCGTGCGCTATCCCCTTATCGCAGACCTTAACAAAAACATCGCAAGATCTTATGGCGTGCTTTTGGAAGATGCGGGAATTGCTTTACGCGGTTTGTTCATCATCGACAAGGAAGGCATTATTCGCCATCTTTTGGTTAACGATCTGCCTTTGGGCCGTAGCGTTGATGAAGCCATTCGCGTTCTTGATGCCTTGCAATTTGTAGAAAAGCATGGCGAAGTTTGCCCTGCCAACTGGCAACCAGGCGAAGCCACCATGAAGCCTGATCCCAAGGGTTCCCAGGATTATTTCCAAAAGGTCAAGTAAGCGCTTAATGGTTTTACCATGGGCATGAAGTTTACCCTTCGTGCCCATGTTTTTTAATTTTTAGGGTGAGAGAATCATGGCAGCCCAAATCATCGACGGCAAAGCACTTAGCCTTATCATCCAAGCTGAACTCGCACTTGATGCCTCTGCTATGCTCAAAGAAACAGGCACGAAACCCGGCCTAGCTGCAGTACTCGTTGGCGACAACCCTGCAAGTCAGGTTTATGTTAGAAACAAACAAAAGGCTTGCGAGAAAGCTGGCTTTGAAAGCTGGCTCTACAAACTTGATTCAAATTCAACTCAAGAAGATCTCCTTAATCTTATATCAAAACTTAATCACGATCCTAAAGTTCATGGCATATTGGTGCAACTCCCCCTGCCCAAACATTTAAATACCGATCTCATCCTTGATGCAGTAACTGCGCTTAAAGATGTGGATGGTTTTGGCCCAGAAAACCTTGGGCTTCTAACTTCAGGCAGGCCACGGCTTCTTCCCTGCACTCCCCATGGCGTTCTTGTCATGTTGCAGCGCTACAATATCCCCGTTGCAGGCAAACATGTTGTTGTTCTTGGTAGAAGTACCATCGTGGGTAAACCCATGGGCCTGATCCTTTTGCAAAATGGCATCGATGCAACCGTCACCATCTGCCATAGCAAAACTGCAAACCTCAAAGAGATTACCAAGCAGGCGGATATCCTTGTGGCTGCGATTGGCAGGCCTTGCTTTGTGACCGCAGACATGGTGAAACCAGGTGCTGTGGTTATCGATGTAGGTATCAACAGGCTAGAAGATGGCAAACTGGTGGGCGATGTTGATTACGAACAGGTTTTGCCTTTATGTGGTGCAATTACCCCAGTGCCAGGAGGCGTTGGCCCCATGACTATCACCATGCTTCTTCATAACACATTACTAGCAGCCAAGTTACAGTCAAATTCTTAATTGACTGGTGAACTTATAATCTGCCGAAGAGCGCTAGCGCTTTTCCTACCTTTTTGTTTACAATCTCTTATTGCTAAACCAACGGATCAAACTTTAATAGTTGATCCAACAGCAAGGGAAATAAAAGCATGATGATTCTATCTCCTTACATTCTGATATTAATGCAATTATTAATGACAACTTCGATGCAGTTTCAGTTAGAAGATGCGCCCAAGAAGGTCGGGCCTCTTCCTAAACTTACCAGTGATAGCAAACGCGAAGAAGCCATCAAGCTTTATGGCTCTGGGTTGCTTTATGAAAAAGAAAATCGCCTACTCGATGCCTTGAGGTCTTTCGAAAAAGCAATGGAATTAGACCCGGGCGCCCTTTCACCCAGAAAAGCTCTCATCCCCATTTACATGTCCTTGGATCGTATTGAAGATGCGTTGGTTCAGTGCAGATATGTTTTAGATCGTGATGATTCAAGCTTGGAAACCTTCGCACTCTATGCCAAGCAACTTGCAGCACTCGGAAAAATAGAAGAAGTCACCGAGATTCTTGAAAAGCTTATAAAGAACCCAGCATCGAAAGATAAACCTGAATTGCGACTTCAAGTGCTGAGAGAACTTTCGCTGCGCTACGAGCAAGCTAGCAATTGGGAAAAGTCCGAAGAGAAAAGCAAAGGTGTCGCAGAAATTCTTGAAATGCCCTCTGCAGAAGACGTGCTCGAACTTACTGAAGATTCGTATCGAAAACTGAAGGCGGAGAACTATGAAATGCTGGGTAGGATGGCGCTGAAACGCAAAGATACCAAAACAGCAATCGAATATTATTTAAAAGCTCAGAAGCTCGACATTGTAAGATCGGGCAGACTTGGATTAAACCTCGCCCAAGTTTATGCAAGTGAAGGAAAAAACGAAGAAGCTCTGCTTCGTATTGATGAGTTTTTACAAACCCAACCTTTAGGCACAGAGGCCTACGAATTAAAAATCTCTCTGCAAAAGAAAATGGGTAAAAGTAAAGATATCGTTCCGGAAATCGAACTCGCATCTAGCAGAGATAATCACAACAATTCCTTGAAACTAATCCTTGCACGGGAACTTCGAATCAATGGGCAGATACCCCGCGCAGAGGCTATTTACGAAGAAATTGCCAATCAAGCACCTTCGACCGAAGTGTATCATGCCTTGTTTGATCTCTACCGCGAAAATAAAGAATCAGGGGCTTCTCGTGCTTTAGCAAGGCTTGAATCTTCCATCCAAGCCGTTTCGCGTAAAGGTGGTATTCCACCCGACCCTTCCCAAGGCATGCAAGTCAAAGCCATGCTTCTTGCACTAAAAAAAGATCCCGAGATGCTTCGAAAAATTTTAGATCAAGCTTACAATCAACTTGTCAAAGGCGGCAAAATTGGGTTGGAAACCAAAGTTGCATTAGGCACACTCGCTTCCAGGGCATCTGAATTAAAAGCAGGCGAAAAACTCCTCCTCATTTCCCTTACTGAATCTGCACCTAACTCTGCAACGGAATCCGAAGTCTATTCCGGGTTGCTTCGCATCTACCGCATGGCTCACAAGTATCAGGAAATTATCACCATTTGCAAAGAGGGCCTCGATAAAGCCAAAAATACAAGCAGAGTGCTTTTTCATGTAGAGATGGCGGGAGCTTACACCCACCTCGAAAAAGATATCGAAGCCCTCGCTGCAATCGATCTCGCAATCAATGAATCTCAAGATCGAGAAAAATTATTTTCCAAGCGCTACCGCGCCAGCTTGCTTGCACAAATGGGGAAACTTCAAGAGGCTGAAAAAGAAGCTCTCACACTCTTACGAGATTACGATCAACCAAGCGAAGTACGCGATATCCGTTACACACTCAGTTCGATTTATTCGGGCATGAAGAACCATGAGAAATCTGAGGCGTTGTTGAAACAAATTCTTGAGGCGGATCCTGCAGATGCTACTGCAAACAACGATCTTGGGTACCAATGGGCGGATAGGTCGCATAATTTGGAAGAAGCGGAAAAATTAATTCGCAAGGCTCTTGACCTCGATCAGAAATTGCGCGACACCAGCAATAGGCTGACCTTTGAACCCGAGAATGCTGCTTATATCGATAGCTTGGGTTGGGTCATATTCCGTAGGGGAAAACTCAAGGAAGCTCGGATAGAGCTTGAAAAAGCCTCTAATCTTCCTGAAGGATCTGATGATCCTGTGGTCTGGGATCATCTGGGGGATGTCTATTTCAGCCTCAAAGAAAAGCAAAAGAGTCTCGAATCCTACCTGAAAGCGATTAACCTTTACCAGGTTGTGCGCACCCGTAGAGATGCAGAGCGGGTTAAAGATATAAAACAAAAGATACAATTACTGGAACTCGAGCCTTCTAAGAAGTAGAATAACATCTTGTTGTTTTACTTAAGGTTGCGCTTTAAATAGCGCTTGCAAGGAGGTCGAGGCAATGTCAGGCCACTCCCATTGGGCAAACATAAAGCATTATAAAGGTGCTGCAGACGCCAAACGAGGCAAAGTTTGGAGCAAACTTAGTCGCTTAATTATCATTGCTTCCCGTGCAGGCGGTGGCGATCCCATAACAAATCTCAAATTACGCTACGCAATCGATAAAGCACGCGCAATAAGTATGCCCAAAGATAACATCGAACGGGCTATCCGCAGAGGTACAGGCGAAGCAGAAGGCATCACCTTTGAAGAATTGGTTTATGAAGGATTTGGCTCGGGTGGCACCGCCATCGTGGTTGATCTTCTCACCGACAATCGCAACCGCAGCAATGGCGAAATCAGAAAGATTTTTGAAAAAGGCGGAGGCAACATGGGTGCGCCAGGGTGCGCGGCCCATTTCTTCGATCGCAAAGGTGTATTTGTCATCCTTGCAAAAGGAATTGATGAAGACAGCCTGATGTCGATTGTGCTTGATGCGGGCGCAGATGACATGCAAAACGAACGAGGTAGATTCACCGTCACTTGCGACCCAGCTTCCTTTCAAAAAGTGCAGGAAGCACTTGCAAAAAACAATATCGTTTCTGAATCTGCTGAAATCACTATGGTCGCTAAAATGAATGTCGATGTGGATGCGGAGATCGCCAGGAAAGTTACCAAACTTCTCCTAAACCTTGATGATCATGATGATGTGCAGAATGTTTATTGCAATGTGCACATGTCTCCAGAAGTTTTGGCAGAACTCGAAAACGAGTAATCCGCTCTCACCCAATAAAAAAGGATCGCGCCTACTTTCGGCTCGATCCTTTTTCTTTTACATCTCTCAATCTTTAACTGATGATATCGTGAACCACATTGCCATGCACATCGGTTAGGCGGAAATCACGCCCATCCAATTTAAATGTAAGTTTCTGATGATCCAATCCAAGTAAATGCAGCATCGTTGCATGAAGATCATGCATGTGAACACAGCCATCAATTGCATTGAAACCAAAGTCATCGGTTTTGCCATGCGTGTATCCAGCCTTCACCCCGCCGCCCGCCAGCCATACCGTAAAGCCATTGGGATTATGATCACGGCCTGTGCCATTGCGTTCGGAATAAGGGGTTCTGCCAAACTCGCCACCAAACCAAACCAAAGTATCTTCGAGCAACCCTCGTTTTTTAAGATCACCCAAAAGAGCAGCAATCGGCTTATCAACTGCTTTGGCATGATCAGCATGCTTGGGAAGATTAGAATGCTGGTCCCAAGCTGGGTTGTTGGTATTATCACCGTAATTAACTTGAATGTATCGGACATCCGCTTCCGCAAGCCTTCGAGCCATCAAACAAAGCCTGCCATAGTTATCAGTTGTAGCATTCCCGATGCCATAATCATCGAGAGTGGACTTGGTTTCGCGGGAAAGGTCCAAAACCTCTGGGGCGAAGTTTTGCATTCTCCAACCAAGCTCGAAAGAATTCAGAGTGGCTTCGTAATCTTTATCCGCCTGACTTTTAACAGACTGCTCTGCATTAAGAGACCGAAGGAAATCAAGGTACTTTCCTTGATCCCCAATTTTCATGGAAGGATGATAAAGATTTTTGATGGTAGCATCCTTAGCGGTGATGCCCGCACGACCCACCGCAGTGCCCTGAAAGACCGTAGGCAAAAAAGCATTGCTGAAATTTCTGGGCCCACCATTGCCCATCGAAGGGCACAAAGTCACAAAGCCAGGCAGGTTTTTATTTTCGCTTCCTAAACCATAATTGACCCAACTACCCATCGAAGGACGGATCAAATTAATCGAACCTGTATGCATGAATAAAGTAGCAGGGCCGTGAGCAACCCCATCCGTTCGCATTCCATGCAACATGCAAAGATCATCAATATGGGTTGCGATATTTGGAAAAAGATCGGAGACTTGGCGACCCGTTTCGCCATACTGATTAAACTTCCACAATGATTTCATCACCCGATGTTTGATGACAGTTCCTGTTTTGGCAAGCACCCGTGCATCGCGGAACTCTTCCATATCCCCATCGCGTTTTTCAAGCAAGGGTTTGTAATCGAATGAATCAACCTGACTAGGCCCGCCCTGCATAAACAGGAAGATAATACGCTTTGCCTTAGGGGTATGATGAGGTTGCTTGGGGGCTAATGGATCCATACTCGGTTGGGTAGCAGCCTTGGCTTGTGTACCAGCAAGGCCCAACAATGCTAGGTTTCCAAAACCACAGGAGGTTGTTTCCAGAAATTTTCTTCGATTGAACATGTTCAAGTTCCTAAATACTGTAAAGTCTGCCCTGTAATAGCATGACTAATCTTAATGTAAATATCGAAAATCCAGAGTGCTAAACATGGCTTGAAAGACTAAAGGCCATGCCTGAGCTTTCTCTTTTTCGGATTTTTCCTGTAAAAACGACAAAACTTTAGCTTGTTCTGCGGGGCTTGGTGCCCTTCCCAACACTTGAAAATAAACGCTCTCAATTTTTTGCGTTTCAGAAAGATTGCTCTCTTTAAGTAAATGCAAAGCAGCTTCACCCGATTTTTCGATGATGAAAGGATTGTTCATCAAATACAAAGCCTGGGGTGCAATGGTACTTACATTGCGCTTTCCAACCACCAAATTGGGATCGGGAAAGTCAAAGACTTCAAAAATCTCGGGCAGGTTGTTTCGGAAAATCGGAGTGTAAACGCTGCGCCTGTAGTCCGTAAACTTATACCCGTATTCACTACTGGTGCCGGGGGTTATCGTCGAACCACCCATCGCCAAATCCAACTTGCCCGACACCATTAAAATGGCATCTCGGATGGATTCGACTTCCAGCCTTTTGCGATTCATATGGCTGAAGGTTTTATTCTCGGGATCTTTCTGCTGGGCCAAAGTGCTTTCTTCGGAGGATTGCCTGTAGGTATGGGAAGTTACAATCTTGCGAACTAATTTTTTAGTCGACCAATTATCCTTGATGAATCCTGATGCGAGAAAGTCGAGAAGTTCAGGGTGGGAAGGGGCTTCACCAGTAGTACCAAAGTTATCGGTAGTACGAACCAAGCCCGAACCAAGCAACCAACTCCAAACCCTATTTGCATAAACTCGGGCAGTCAAAGGGTTCGAATCATCACCAAGCCATAGGCCAAATTCTTTGCGACCACTTGCATTATCAGGAATATTAGGCGAATTCTTAACTTTTACTGCAGATAAAAACCCGCGTGAAACCAAGGCACCTGGGGCATTAACATTTCCCCGAATACAAATGTTAATGCCTGCTGGTTTTTTCTCTTCTTCAACAGACATCGCAACCGGCCTGACAGGCCCTTTCGCCTTCAATTCCTTTAACTCAACTTCCATTTTCTTGAGTTCTTTTGCATCGACTGTTTCGCCCTTCGCAGGGGTTTTTACGACTTTTTCAGTTTCCCCCACAGGTAAGAATTGCAACGCGTCAACAGTGACATGCCCCTTGGTATCCATGTTGGAAATCAAAACAAAATTTTGCCCAGAGTTTTCAAATCTGAACTGCCCAAGACTAACGAATCTCGCATCGATTGGCGGATTCTTCTGCATGTTAACATGCACTACCGTTTCGCCATCTCCGTGGAAAATAGTAACAGGAACATCATTAGCCCTTGTAGGTCCAGCCTGATAGGCAAGCAACACTTCGTACTTGCCCGCCTTGGGAAAATCTGGTGTGAAACTAAGAGTAAGTTCACCTTTGTTTTTGTTTTCATCGTGCAGATAACCCGTACCAATGAAAAAATTACTGAACTTAGAAACAGTCCATGAGCCTACTTTCTTGGCCTTGGTATCATCAATCACGATGCCATCAAGATCTTTCGGGTCGATGACCTTTTTTACTGCATCCACCTTGGTGGTAGTCTTCTTCTTGAGTTCCTTGATTTTATTATCCAGAAGTGCAACCTTGACATCGTGCTCACTAATTTTTTTCTCGGTTTCAGCATCCACAGGAAGCTTGCGCTCAACCCATCTCGAAACATTATCGTGAATCAGAGTCTTGGTACTTTTGAAAATCCCTGCAAGAGCGTAATAATCATGCGTTGGAATAGGATCAAACTTGTGATCATGGCACCGTGCACAACCAATGGTCATCCCCAAAATGGCTTTCCCCAAGGTGTCAAGTTGTTCATCAATAACATCCATCTCCAGATTTTTTTTATCTTGTCTTTCGAAGTTGGTGGGGCCCAATGCAAGGAAAGATGTAGCAATGAAATTATCCGCCTGTTCCGAATTATCCTTGGCAGGAAGAAGATCTCCTGCTATTTGCTCAAGTAAAAATCGATTGAAAGATTTATCGCTGTTAAAAGCTTGGATGACATAATCACGATAACGCCAAGAATCTGGGAATAATGCGGTACGCCCCCCGCCGCTCGATTCTGAAAAGCGTGCAATATCCAACCAATGCCTGCCCCATTTTTCACCAAAGTGCTGCGACTTAAGAAGATTATCCACCAACTTTTCATACGCATCCGCACTGTTATCTGAAAGAAAAGCTTTCACTTGCTCAGGGGTGGGGGGTAAACCAATCAGATCAAAATACAATCTTCGAACCAAAATTGCTTTCGAAGCTTCGGGTGAAGGGGTCAGGTGATCTTTCTCTAAACGAGAAAGAATAAAATTATCAATTTCGTTGCGGCTAAGATTATTTGCTACCGCAGGAACTTTAACATTGGCAATGGGAGCAAACGACCACCAGTTTTCCCCCTTCAAGGTTTTCTTCTCATTTTTAACAACATCCGCATTTTTTTCAGATCTAGGATCTGGCGCACCCATTTTCACCCACTGGGTCAAATCTGCAATTAGCTCTGCAGATAATTTACCTTTCGGGGGCATCTTCAAATCGCCATCGTATAGAATTACTTTTACCAATAAGCTTAATTCAGGTTTTCCAGGAACAACCGCAGGCCCGGTTTCCCCACCCCGCGCAACGCCTTCCTTGCTATCCAAGGCCAAGCCACCTTTAACTTTTTTATCTGCGGAGCTATGGCACTTGATACAATTCTCAACCAACGCAGGCCGTATTTTCTTTTCAAAAAATTCTATATCCCGCGCATCTTCTGCCTTAAGGTTTTGAAATGCGAAAGCTACTACACCCAGAGTTAATACTCCAAAGCGAGCCAACATTATTAGCAGATAATTATTCATAGTAATAAGCAAAAAAGGCAGGTAAAATCTCGGACACTTACTCTATTTTGCTTCAAATTCGAGACTTTTACAAGATAGAAACCCCAGTAACTCATGCTTTTTCATAAGTACCAGGGTCATATACTGCCCCTTGCGAGCAACCTAATCGTTAAGCTTTACCTGCTTTTTCCACCTCAATAAGGGCAGCAAGGAAATGTACAGGGTCATCTTGGGCCTGAGCAGCGTGCTGCATAGGCTTGAAATTCCCAGCTTTACTGCACATTCCATAAAGCCCCGAAGCATTTAAGGTTTTTCCTGCAAGCTCCAAGGCTTCTTCCGATTTTCCCAACTTTTCGAGCAGCTGCAAAAGAACCTCTGCAGGATAACTGCTGCCATCCGGTTCGTTTTCCTTCGCAATATTTCTGAAATAATCTAAGTTTTTTTCTACATCGCGCCCTGCGTTAATTTCCAAGTACTTCCCATAAGATTCATAAAGATTTTCAAAAGGCGGTTCACTTTTTCCCAAGAACCTTGATGAAAGGTTTTTCCCGTACGCACATAACTCTAACGCCATCTCTAACTCTTTACACCCAGGCAAATGAATACTCATCTGTACCGCAGAACTCAAATGCGAAAGATCGATATGGTAGTTATCTTCTTCAAACAACCAAGGGCGGCTTTCAATCAGCTTTTTAATTTCCCCTGCTTCTCCAACTGGAATTTTTTCAACAGCAGAACTATTCCCATCGTGCTTTTCAATTTCATTTCTCAGCCTGATTGCTAATTCTCCGTACAAAGCACGAATAAGTTTTTGCAAGCAATATTCCCTTACCGCTGGCATTTGCGAAAAATCCTGACTTGTCAAAGTGGTTATAGCATTGCAAAGACCATAACGTTCGAGAATCCAATCAAAACCTAGGGGCATGTTCAAACCTTCATAAAACGCAAGCCTGATGGGAACTTCCATTTCATCTTCAGGTTTGGGTTCCATCGCATCAATCGCAGCTTTGATGGGTTCCGTCTCGCCAATCATTCGATAAAAATTCCACGCTTGCTCGAGATTGTTTTCCTTAAGGAAACGCTCTGCCACATTTCTTGCAGAAAGCCTGATGTTGTCTTCAAACTTTTCCTGTATATCAACTGGGATATCATTCGATGGCGCAGTAGGAACAACATTCAATCCAAGCTCAAGTCTGCTTTTCACCAATAAGGTATAAAAGAGCTTGTTGTAATCTTTGCGGGCAATCATTTGCTCTGCAAGATGGTCAATCGCTTTTTTAACACCATGGGTTTTTACCAACTCTTCAAGTTCACTAAAAATCACATCAGTCATGTTATCTCCGAGTAAAGAACCAATATTATTTCAAGAGCTTAAGGTTCACCTACAACAACGCGAACCTGATAAAATTTATTGCCCACCCCTTCAAACGATCTACGCAAATTGAAAACCAACACTATCTGGGCAGATGAACCTGATGGTTGGGCTTTAGCCTTGAATTCAAATTGTTGAACCGTTCCATCCCCAGGTCTGGGCTGTGCAGGAGGTAAGGTTTTCGTTTGTTGAAAACTTAGTGGGCCATGATTAGGGCCCACTAATTCCCATTGATAGCCCGTTCCCAAACTTAAAGGCAGTTCTATTTTCAAAGTGCTTCCAGACTTAAGTTCTACCTTGGCCGCCTCGAATACCTCGATCATTTGGTCGTTTTTTGCAGGTTTAAAATCAGCAGATTTTAAAGTAGTCTCCGCTCCTGAAAGCATCAACCCAGCTATTAAAATTAAAAGTACATTCATTTTTCCCGATCCCCAACCTGTTATACTCGAAAAAGGCATGATATTAGATTACGATTAAGGTAATCGAATCATGAGTAGCATGAAATA
>CALARU010000180.1 GCA_937888715.1 uncultured Planctomycetaceae bacterium
GCCTTGGCTGAATCACCCTTCAACATTGAAGTGATCACGCCTTCAACTGCATTTGCCCAAATTTCATAACCCTTTTCGCTAAGGTGAAGTTGGTCAGGCATGAGTTCCTTAGGAAGTGCACCAGAAGCATCTTTGAACTTTGAGCCGATATCCAAAAACTTCACAGACTTGCCACCATCGTCCAGCTTGGAAATGATGGAGTTAACCTTGTCGATCTTATCCTTTTGGATTTTCTTTGCAGCATCATCTTTACCAGTATTGCGTGGAAAAACAGCGAGCAATAAAACCTTGGTGCTTGGTGATATCTTTTTGATTTCTTGAATAATGCCTTTAACACCATCAGCAATTTCTTCCGCAGTGTTATCTGTACCATTGCTGTTATTGGTACCAATCATCAATTGCACAACTTTTGGCTTAATGCCATTAAGTTCACCATTTTGCAAACGCCAAATAACATGTTGGGTTCGATCGCCACCAATCCCAAAGTTTGCAGCTTTCATAGGAACAAACTTGGAGGTAAAGATTTTATTCCCACCATTTGTACCGTGACCTTCACCACCCCAAGCATCAGTGATTGAATCACCCAAGAAGAGGAGGTCGACATTGCCACGCTTGGCAATACCAACAAAAGTTTCATGTCGTTTTTCCCAGTTTTTATCTCTGGGAGCAGGTTTGGTGGCAGAGTTTTCCTTCTTGGATTCCTGAGCAGAAGCAACAGAAACAAGGGAAGAAAAAACTGCACACAAGAGAGCCAATTTCAATGCCTTCATCAAAAAGTCCTTTCAACATAGATTAAAAAACAAACACAATTGAAACTACATCATGTGCCGAAAATCATGGTTGGTCAATCAGCAAACGAAATGTTTCATAAAATCAAGGGCTTATCTGTTCCCCACCACCAATGGTAAACATAGCCCAAACGTTGGGAAGTGGCCGATTAGGCGCCACCTTTACAGAACCATCGCAAAATAATGCCATAAACCCTGCAGGATTACTGTTGATTAACCCTAGTGCAGGGTTTTGAGAGTTAACATTAAGATCAACTGGCTTCGTCCATTCCGTTGCAAAATCATCATCCACATCCGCAACTAAAATAGTATTCGAAAGGCCATCGCTTATTGCATTTTTTGTAACCCCTCCTGCAGGAGAAAAAACAGTTTCCTTGGCAACAGGCGCTAGAAAAGTTGTTTTGAATGCAGTATTTACATCATAATTTCCTGAAGAAAGATACATCTTTGGCATGTAACTTAAAAGGGGTTTGTTGGTAGGGCCATCCCATGGCTCATTTTGATTAAACTTGTTGAACAGATTTTGCTGCTCGATGTAGGGTAGGATTAGGACTCGCCAACTCAACAACGGAGATCCTTGTGCACTTTTGGTGTAGGGAGGGGGATATTTTCCGTTATTATCATTTGCATAAAGCTCCAATGCATCATAAACCTGGCGAAGCTTGCTACCAGTACCAGTTCGAGCAACCGCATTTCTTTTTAAGTTCTGAACAGGAGGCGCAACCGGGGTTGAATATGTTGCAGCGGGAGTGATAGTTGCAGGTGTTTGCTTTTTGGCATCTGCATTTGTATCTGCCTTTGGTTTCTTACTTTTGCAACCAGATGCAAAGCCTAGTAGAATCCCCATAATTAGAAAAATAAATATTCGCATCATAATACCCCACATAAATTAAAGATTGAAATTAAAGGCGACTGATACAATATAAATAATTTTGTGCTGGAGTGATAAACTAAAATGGCTTCAACTAAAAATAAATTAACCACACCCAAACCCATTATCCAGCCAATTGCAGA
>CALARU010000181.1 GCA_937888715.1 uncultured Planctomycetaceae bacterium
CGAACATGTTGCTTAAGGTGGGCGCCCCTAGGGCCATCTTCGTTACTTATATAGGGGCCTTCAAGATGAAAGCAGGGCATGGAACGGGCAATCAAAGGATCACTTTCACAAGCTTTTCGAAGAGTACTAAAGCCATGAAGCAATACATCGTGCGCATTTGTAATTATCGTTGGGCAGATTGCAGATATACCGTGCAACCTGCAAACCGAAAGAACCTTCTTGATTCCACTTTCATCAAGATTGATGTCACTAAATGCAATCCCCATAGCACCATTGATTTGCAAATCAAAAAACGCAGGGGCAATATATGCGGCCTGGTGATCTGGGACAAAGTTTCCTGCTTTTTCTACAGAAACAATTTTGCCATCGTTACAACAAACATCAACCATCTGTTCGGTTTGGTAATGCTTGGCACGAAAAATCATTTTTTACCATCTCCGCCCGTTTGATGTGAGGGTGAAGTTTCATGTTCTTTTTTTGAAGATGAAAAGATGGCCAAAGCAACGATGCAACCGATTAAAGTGGCGAGGGCTCCTAACCCGATTCCTGTTCCCAGCAATAGTAATTCATTTCGAGTGAAGCGAGATAAGTTAAAAGCTCCAACCGAGGCAGGCTTTGCTTTTCTGATGGCTTTTTTATACACGGGCTCGGGATTATCAAAAGCAAAATCATCGGATTCTTTGGGCATACTAGATACAAATGTAACTGAATAATCGTCCTCGATACCGGGATCGCTTTCAGAATCTTGGCCATCATTATTATCTGAGGGAGGGTCATAGAGTATTCCCTCTTCTTTTTTATTTTTGATCTTTTCTTTGAGAGCAGTTTTCGAGGTTTCAAGCCAAGTGAGATATTTTTTAAGCTTGTTTTCGGAATCCGGAGCTGAAGGTGAAACAAAGGGCCCCGAATTCAAGAAAATTGCAAGTGCTTGAGCACATTTCTCGGGCGTCTGGTAGCGATCTGATGGCTCCTTCGCAAGCATTGTATTAATGATCTTATTCAATCCCTCAGGAACCTTGGAATTTAATTGACTAGCAAGCTTTGGCGTTTCGGTCTGATGTCTGATAATTTGGTTAATAATATTGGTATCAGGGAAAGGGGGTTGACCCGTCAATAAATGATACAGAACACACCCTAGTCCGTAAATATCTGCACGAATATCAATATTTCTAGCATCCCGAGCTTGCTCAGGGGCCATGTAATCAGGTGTGCCCAAAATCGCCCCCTCATCGGTCAGGTTCAATGCGGTAACAACCTGATGCAAGGGCTCTTTATTCTTGGTGAGTTTACCCAACCCCATATCGAGAATTTTTAAAGTTTTATCCATCACCTTAGAAGTAAGAATTGGCCCTACAAGCATCATATTTGCAGGCTTTAAATCTCGATGCACAAGCCCGTGTTGAAAAATACAACCGAGCCCCCGAAGCGCTTGATAAACAATATGGCAGGCTTCATCAGGAGGAATTTTTCCACTGCGCTTCAAAAAATGATCGAGTGTTTCGCCCTCAAGGTAATCCATAACCATGTAGTGAACACCGTTGTAAACTCCCGTTTCAAAAGTTCGAACAATATTTGGGTGAATCAATTCCATATTCATCTGAGCTTCACGGTGAAAGCGCATCAGGAAATTTTTTTCCCGCGACTTAGATGGAGGCAGCACTTTTAGAGCAACAATTTGTCCGGTTTCATGCTCTGCTTTATAAACACCGCCCATGCGGCCAGTTCCAAGCTTTTCCGAAATCTTATAACTATTTATGAAATACCCATCCGCATGGCCTTTGATCAAAAGCTTAGCTTGGTATTCTGTCACATACTTTCGGCTTACAAGCCAGTTAGCAAACTTTATTACATCGGATTGTGCATTTTTAGACTCTTCTTTCCATCGATCCAATACGATTTTTGCCTCATCAAGCTTCATCAGCTTGCTTCGCAAGATTAACCCATAAACATTATTAACAGTTAATTCCATAATAACCCGAAAATTACTTTTTATACTGCTCTAGCATCTATAATATCTACATGAATCTAGATAGCGATCTTTTATTACTGGCAGAAAATCCAAATGCCAGTATTTGTTTAGAGACCCTGGCACTCAGTCTTGCCTTGGATGAATATCCTAACTTGGATATTTCAGCCTACAAGTCTGAAATTGCAGCTTTTTCACATGGTTGTAAACTTCCTGGTGGTACCGACCTTGAAGTTCGGATTCGAGCCTTTGCCCGGTATTTATCACATGACCTTGGTTTTCATGGCAATAAAAACGATTATTATGATCCTCAAAACAGCTACCTAAACCTTGTCATCGATCGCAGGGTTGGCATCCCTATTTCTCTTTCAATTCTCGCAATTTGCATCGGAAAAAAACTTGGTTTTAGGCTTTTTGGCGTCGGACTTCCGGGGCACTTTGTAACCATGGCTTGCGAAGGAAACCACTCTGTTTATTTCGATGTTTTTAATGACGGAAAAATCCTTTCTCAAAGCGATTGTGAAAGCCTTTCATTCAAAGCCACAGGCGAGCAGATCGCCCTTACCGAACAT
>CALARU010000182.1 GCA_937888715.1 uncultured Planctomycetaceae bacterium
CTTTTGGGCTGGAAATCATATCGAATGCTTGGCCGAAGAAACGATCCATTGCGGGGGCATCGGAAGATGCAGGTGATTTTTCGATACGGTCTTTGAGTTGCATTCTTGAAGAGAGGCGTTCGCCCTGGTTTTCGATGCGTGGAAGTAGGGAATCGATTTTCCAGCTTGGATCGGAAAGATCTTTGCCCCCGGTTTTAAACACTTTGGTGGAAGCGGGTAGAAACCCTACTCGAGTTTCTGCTGCTTGTTCGTGATTGCCTGGCACCATGATATAGGGTGGCAGGTATTTGCAACCGCTACCTAAAAGGTGGGAAACGATGGAGCCTATATCGGGCATGGAGATCGCAGCGTTTGCAGGGTGGGAACCGGAAAGAGCGTATTGGGTACCGTTGGGGTGAGCATCTGCACCGCCCCGGGTGTGATGCATGGAGCGAACGACGGTAAGTTTGTTGGCAATTTTTGCAGTCTTAGAGAGTAGTTCTGTGAACTGCATGCCGGGCACATTGGTGCTGACGGGTTTGAAGGGGCTGCGGTATTCGCTAATGGCTTCGGGTTTTGGATCCCAAGTATCCATATGTGAAAGGCCACCTTGCTCGTAAATCACGAGAACATTTTTAGCTTTGACATTTTTGCCTGCGGTTGCAGCAGCAGATAAGCATTGGGGAAAGGAGAGCCCTAAAATCCCGAGGCCGGAAGAACCTAAAAAGCTTCGTCTGCAAAGTAGATCGAGCTTTTGTTTAGAAAAACTTCTATCAGGCATAGGGGTCTTATTCCTTAAAATTCCTGGCGAGCCTGTTCAAAACAAATCAATTAATCACAGGTAGGAAGATATCTAAATCTTGGTATAAGCTATTTTATCGGATTAAAAGATGATTGCATACATGAAAACTAAGGAAAGAGGCTGGAAATGGAAAATCGGAAGCATATAAGTAGAAGGCTGTTTCTTGGAACCGTTGGCGCCTTGATTCCAGCTTGGGCCATGGGCCAAACTCCGTATTCTTCCCCCCGAACTAAGCCGGTTTTACCCAGCCTTAAAGGGCGCAAACCCCTAGCGGTTATTGGTTCTACTTATTACCCGCTCTCGCATTCGTATCATATTGCAGGCCGATTCCTGCATGGTTATTACCTTGATGGCGGATTTCATGTGCCCGAGCATTACATTCATTC
>CALARU010000183.1 GCA_937888715.1 uncultured Planctomycetaceae bacterium
AGACCTGACCCCTTTTATTCTCACTCCTATGGAGCCTGACCTTTGAAAAACGATCTCGATCCACAAGAAGCACCCATCAACGCAGGAGAAATCGGTCACGCAGATCAGTTAGCCAGCGAGGCTATCCGTAGGCGAACTTTCGCAATTATTTCGCATCCAGATGCAGGCAAGACAACCCTCACCGAAAAATTCCTGCTCTATGCTGGCTGCATCGATGTCGCAGGAACGGTGCGAGGCCGAAAGACTCGCAAAACAGTCACCTCCGACTTTATGGAACTCGAACAACAACGAGGCATTTCCGTTTCTTCAACTGCGCTTAGTTTCGCTTACAAAGGTTACATCATTAACCTGCTAGACACCCCGGGCCATCAGGATTTTAGTGAAGATACCTACCGCACACTCGCCGCCGCAGATTCCGCAGTCATGGTGATTGATGCAGCCAAGGGCATCGAGACTCAGACTCGAAAACTATTCAAAGTGTGCGCAGTCCGAGAAATCCCCATCCTGACATTCATCAACAAAATGGATAGACCCAGCCTAAACCCGCTTACCTTGCTGAGCGAAATCGAAGAAGTGCTTGGGATCGTTGCGGTGCCTGTCAACTGGCCCATCGGCAATGGCCCCGAATTCTGCGGGGTGTACGACCGCCTACAAAAAGAGGTGCTGCTTTTCGAACCAACCGATAGTGGTTCGCTGCAAGTGCCTATCCGTAGGGTGAAACTTGAAGACCTCGAACATCACATCGATCCAGCTCTGGCGCATCGTTGCCAGGAAGATCTGGATCTTCTTGACGGTGCAGCAGCAGCCTTTGAACAAGACGCTTTCCTCTCTGGGAAAATGACGCCTGTCTTCTTCGGCAGCGCCATGAACAACTTCGGCATGGAAGCATTTCTTGAAGCATTTCTGAAGCTTGCTCCAGCCCCCGGCGCTCGCCGTAGCGACAGCGGCATGATACCGCCCGACCGTCCCGACTTTGCAGGGATCGTTTTCAAAATTCAAGCCAACATGGATCCGATGCACCGAGATAAAGTAGCATTTGTGCGAGTCTGTTCTGGCATATTCACCAAAGATACTAAGCCAAAAAATGCACGCACCGGAGAACGAGTGCGCATCAAAGGTTCACACCGGGTATTCGCCCGTGAACGAGAAGAAGTCGGCGCAGCATACCCAGGCGACATCGTGGGCCTGGCGATCTCAGGCGGGTTGCGACTAGGCGACACGGTTCACGAAGGCAAGGCGCTAAATTACGAGGGCTTGCCACAATTCAGCCCAGAATGCTTCGCAGTTATCCGCTGCCTAGACACCTCCCGCAGGAAGCAAATGTCTGATGGGTTAGAGCAACTCGCAGACGAAGGGGCGATTCAAGTTTTTGAGGATTCAACCAATATACGCGAGCCTATCCTTGCGGCAGTCGGCGTTCTCCAGTTCGATGTCGTACGATCGCGACTCGATGTAGAATATGGAGTCAAGGTGGAGATCGAACCGCTTAAGTTCAAGGCGGCAGCATGGATCAAAGGCGAACGGGCTAATCTTGAAAAGTTATCGACGACTTACAGCTCCCGGCTCGTCGAGGACCACCGCAGACGACTTGTTGTTCTTGCAGAGGACTCTTGGAACATCACCTACATGGCGAAATTGAATCCTGGGCTTACATTCCGCCAATTTAGCGAAGAACTTTTTGTACCGGAGAAATAACGAGAGCCCCAAAAAGGGCTGCTGTTGCGATTATTAT
>CALARU010000184.1 GCA_937888715.1 uncultured Planctomycetaceae bacterium
TTTTTCCGCTGTGTTGCCATGCAAAATTGGGTTGATCATCCGAAACAACTCCCAAGCTCGCTCGGAATTACCCATCTTGGCAAAAGCCATCACTGCCCAGATCGCCGCATGCGTATATTGTCCGCCGTTTTCACGGACGCCTGGCAAATATCCTTTGATGTAACCGGGGTTCAACGATGATTTATCGAACGGCGGATCAAGAAGTTGAATAAGACCTGCATCGCGTCGCACCAAATGACGATCGAGATTTTCCATCGCTTCGGCCATTCTGTCGTTAGTGCCTGCACCCGAAAGCACGGACCAACTTTGAGAGATCGAATCAATTTGGCATTCCTCGTTCCAAGCCGAACCGAGAGGCGTTCCGTCGTCAAAATAAGCACGCCGATACCATTCGCCGTCCCAACTATTGGCATCGATATTGCCTCGTAATCGGCCGGCCTCGAGCGTGCATTTCTCAAGGGTTTCGTGATCACCTCTTGATCGAGCAAGTTCAGTAAATTGAGTCAACACGTTGTAGAAAAAGAAAGCCAACCAGACGCTTTCTCCCTTGCCAGCTTTGCCAACGAGATTCATCCCGTCGTTCCAATCACCGCAGCCGATCAGTGGCAAACCATGTTCGCCAAAGCGCAAACCGTTCCAAAGCGCTCTGAGGCAATGCTCGTAAAGCGTGTCTTTTTTATCAGTAATTTGCGGTAAATCATAAATCGCTTCTTCGTCAGATCTCAAAAGATTCGCTGATAAAAATGAGATTTTTTCGTCCAAAATACCCGTATCGCCCGTGACGCTGACATACCGACATGTGGCAAACGGAAGCCACAAATAATCATCCGAAAAATGGGTCCTCACTCCACGACCACGAGGGGGGTGCCACCAATGTTGAACATCCCCTTCGATAAATTGTCGGCCAGCTGCTCGTAAAATTTGGTCTCGAAAAAGCCTCGGTTCCGCATGCACCAATGCCATTGCATCCTGCAATTGATCTCGGAATCCAAAAGCTCCCCCCGATTGATAAAACCCAGTTCTCCCCCACATTCGGCATGAAAGGGTCTGATAAATCAGCCATCCGTTTGCAAGAAAATTGACAGATGGGTCGGGAGTTTCGCAATAAATAACACCAAGTGTTTTACTCCAGTAATTCCATACGCCTTCCAAAGTTCGCTTGGCGTTATTGACCCCGTGAAATCGCCACAATAATTTCTTCGCTTCAGCGTGATCACCGGCAGCGCCGATTATGAAAACAACTTCTTTTTCCTGCCCGTCATCCAAATACATGGGAGATTGGATGGCAGCGCACGGGTCAAATCCGGCGCCAACCCGCCCTGAAAGTCCACTGCGTCGCAGAGCTGTAGATTGAGCGGTGGATGTTAATCCGTTGGTGCTGAAAGGAAACGATGGTCAATGTTTTGCTAGATGACTTGAAGCCTATAAACAGTACTCCATGGGTCGCTTGTTTTTGAATGATGAGAGTTAAAAAGCAGACCCACCCAGCGCAGTGGGGTGGGCTTGAAGGCATTAAAAAAGAAGAAAAGAACAAAGGCGCGGGGCGAGCACCAGCAGATTAACATCCGCCGCTCAATAAGAAAAGGTGGGCTTGAGGGCATTAAAAAAAGTGGTGAAGGTTAGAAAGGCAGACTCCACCCAGCGCAGTGGGTGGGACTGATTTGAAGAAGCTATTAACAAACCCTGGGGGCTACTTTTTAATTTTCCCCTTGGATGCATCGTCCTCGGGCTTCGTGAGTTCGCGCATAGGGTTGGCAGGCTTCTCATCCTTATAAAGCTGGAGCTTAGTTTTCACCGCACGGCGTGGCCAGAAATTGTTCTCTACTTCAGTATCCATCAACTCCTGCCGAGGATCGAAAGTGATCGCCTTAATCTCCTTAACCGTAAGATGAACCTTTGAGGCTTTCTCTGTATTGAAGCGCCAAATCTCGGCAGGGATCTGCAGTTCCTCGCTAGTCCCATCGGTGTATTCAAGTTTTAGGGGGACAGGTGTAACCAAGCCACCAACATTGCTGAGCTCGATCACATAAATATTATGCTTCGTCTGCAACAGCTTGGGATCAATCTTGTTGTCCTCTAGTTCCTTGATCAGTGCCTCGTATTTCTTCTTATCGCTTGGCAGCACCGTTGCCTCATCATAACCATCGTAGAAATCCTTCAGCTCAGGAAAGCGATCAACACGCTTGGGTAGTGCGGCATTGCGCTCCCTGATCAGGGTCTTGGGCTGGGCTTCGCGTTCGGCCTTGGCCTTGGGCTTCTCGATCGCAGGATTGCGAGAGTCAAGCTGAAGCCAATGAACTTCATCAACCGCAATATCAACATGGTCTACACCGTAAAACCAACTACGCCAGAACCAGTCGAGATCCACGCCGCTGGCATCTTCCATTGTGCGAAAGAAGTCGGCCGGGGTTGGGCGCTTGAACATCCATCGCTTAGCATAAGTCTTAAAAGCATGATCGAAAGCCTCGCGGCCTAGGATGTTCTCACGGAGGATATTAAGGGCGACAGTCGGTTGGCCGTAGGCGTTGTGCCCAAGGTCGGCGATGGATTCCGAATTGGTCATCACCGGTACGCGATCTTTCTGCTTCATGTAATCGATCATCCCGCGGTTGTTGCGGTTGGGCTTCCAGTTGGCTTCCCATTCCTCTTGGGCGAGGTATTCCAAGAACGAGTTGAGGCCCTCGTCCATCCATGTCCACTGGCGTTCATCGCTGTTGATGATCATGGGGAAATAATTGTGGCCGACTTCATGGATGACAACGCCTATCAGGGCATACTTCGTGCGTTCGGGATAGGTGCCATCTTTCTCGGGGCGGGGGCCGTTGAAGCAGATCATCGGGTATTCCATTCCGCCGATCGGGCCATTCACCGACCAAGCAACCGGATAGGGATAATCGAATGTATAACGCGAATAAACCTCAAGCGTGTGGGCGATGGCGTGGGTCGAATATTTGTCCCAAAGTGGCATGCCTTCCTTAGGGTAGAGTGACATCGCCATCACCGGCTTGCCCTTCACTTCAATGCCTGCCACGGCCATGGCATCCCATACAAACTTGCGTGAGCTGGCAAAGGCGAAGTCGCGAACATTCTCGGCCTGAAAGACCCAAGTCTTCTTACCCTTGGGCTTGCCCTTTTCTGCAGCCTTGGCTTCTTCGGGTGTGACGATAAAAACCGGCTTCTTAGTTTCTTTCTGCGCCTGACGAAGTCGTTCACGCTGAGTCGCACTGAGTACCTCTTCCTCATTTTTAAGGGCACCCGTTGCAGCCACAATATGATCATCAGGCACGGTCAGCGAGACTTTATAATCACCGAACTCGAGGGTGAACTCACCAGTGCCGAGAAACTGCTTGTTGATCCAGCCAGCGTAATCGGTGTAGGCCGCCATGCGCGGGAACCACTGTGCGACAGTGTAAATAGAGTTGCCATCCTCTTTGAAGAACTCGTATCCGGTTCGGGCCATGATGCGTTTGGCATCGTTAATGGGATAGTTCCAAGCGATCTTGAAGACGAAATCTGCACCAGGCTTAAGCGGCTTGGGAAGATCGAGACGCATCATCGTCTTGACGATCGTATGAGGGATGCCGCGGCCTTCTGCGTCCGTCAACTTGGTGACCTTCAGTTCGCCATCATAAGTCTCGTAGGCTAGAAGGCGGTCGAGTGCGGTATAGCTAAACTTCTTGAAGTCGACGCCACGCTTAGCGTTGGGAACCATCCGCGAATCAGCGTTACGGGATAAATAATTTTGGTCGAGCTGAACCCAAAGATAATCGAGCGTGTCGGGCGAAGCATTATGGTAGGTAACGGTGGAATCGGCGGTAAGGGTGCGCTTATCGTCATCGAGTTCTACGCGGATATCGTAGTCAGCGCGGTTCTGCCAATAGCCCGCACCAGGGGCGCCAGTGGCTAGGCGCTGTTGAGAAGGCGCTGGTAGCAGGGATTCCAACTGTTGGAACTTTTGCACGGGGCTGCCGAGCTTACCTTCCTGCGCCATTACTAACAACGCACCCGCAAAACCCAACACCAAGACTAAGCCAAGTATTCTTTTCATTTCTCACCTCATAGCTAAAGCTAAACCGTAGTGTCTTAACTTTAGAGCAAGGCGTTCCCGGAGTCTATTTTAATCCACCCTGCAAACAACAGCAGCAAAGCCAAAAACAATGATTGTTTTTTTGAAAAGGGCCATACAATATTGCAATCCTTCCACAAACAGCTTTAGAACTTATGAGCAATTGATTGTAACCCCCAAAAGATTTAACGCATTACCGGGGCGCTGCGGCCTGCTTTTACAAGCTCATCAAGCTTTGCTTTTAATTCTTTCACTTTCAACGGTTGCTCAAAGTAAAGGTTTTTCGTTTCGCCTGGGTCGGTCTCCAGATTGTAAAGCTGGCCCAAAGCGGTTGGCGCATTATCAGGCAAAGCAAACGCTACAAGTGCGCCTTTCTCATATCTGTTTCCCCCAGAACCTTGATGGTCAAGGTATTTCCATGGCCCTTGGCGAATAGAGAGCGCAAGACTGTTGGTCTGCTGCAAGGTAAAATCACGAATCGGTTTGCCACCAGCTTTACCGAGAAGAACAGGAAGGATGTTAAAACTATCTTCAGCAGCATTGTTTGGAAGCATTGCACCTGTCAGCGCAGCAAATGTAGCCATGATGTCGGTGAGTGAAATAGTCTGCGAGGAAGAAGAGTTAGGAGCAATATTGTTAGGCCAGCGCACAAGAAAAGGTACGCGGTGCCCGCCCTCCCACTGATCACGCTTTACGCCACGCCATGGTTTTGCTCCATCGTGGCCGTAATCAGCGCGCATGCGAACAACGCTGGTAGTTTCAGGCCCGTTGTCGCTGGTAAAGACAACCAAAGTGTTATCTGCCACGCCTAGTTTCTCGAGAGTCTTCATAAGTTCGCCAACAACATGATCAAGCTGATGAATAAAATCACCATGAGGCCCGGCTTTGGTGATTCCTTTAAATTGGGGCGCGGGAAAAGAAGGCAGGTGAACGGCTTGCATTGAGTGGAAGAGAAAGAAGGGTTTCCTGGGAGAACGCAACACATGGGATTCCAAGAATTCTTGGCTTTTTTTCAAGAATACCATATCCACTTCTTCGAGGTTGAAATCGGGTGCAACCATTCCTAAACGATTATCCACCGAGTAAGCATGGTTGGGAAGTTTCGTTTTATCAAGTAACTTGGTGGGTGGAACGGGAATACGATCACCATCGATATAAGCATAAAGAAAATCCGTAGTGGGGCAACATGCGGTGCCGAAGAAGCGGTCGAATCCACGGTGAATGGGTGCATCTGAAATCGCACGAGAGTAGTCAACAAGCTTGACGCCTTCAAGATCGGGCTTGGTAATAAGCTTACCGTCTTGGTCAAGGAAGGATAAACCGATGTGCCACTTTCCCGTCATGGCTGTAGAGTAACCATGCTCACGAAGCATTTGCGGCAAAGTAAGTTGATTATTTTTGATAAGGCAAGGCCCACCAATGCCACTAAACACATTACGATAGTTAATGCGAAACGCCATCTGTCCAGTTAACAAACTGTAACGGGTAGGGGTGCAAACCGTGGAAGGAGAGTGCGCATCGGTAAAGCGCATTCCTTCGAGTGCCAATCGATCGAGATGGGGCGTGGGAATTTTTGATTCACGATTGTAGCAACCAACATCGCCATAACCGAGGTCATCAGCCAGGATAAAAAGAATATTGGGGAGCGGTGCGAGGCCAGCTACATTCCCGAGCTTAACTTCCTGTGCCCTAACAGATAATGAGCCCTGGAAAACCAACACCAACACCATGGCTAATCCTAGTATTCTTTTCATTTCACACCTCAAGGAGAAAGTCAAACGGTAGCAAGTTAACTTTAGAGCAAGGCTTTCCTGGAGTCTATTTTAATCCCCCTGCCAGCATCAGGAAGCAGTAGCGACGGTGTAAATATTTGCGATTGTAATGCGGTGCTTTTTCCGTCATTCTCCGCGAAAGCGGGGAATCCATGGATATTAAATGCCAAGAATGGAACTCCGCATACGCGAAGTTGACTTTAAAACGGGTGCAATGCCCAAAGGTTCAAATGGAGGAGTTGCAGCGGGGCTTCCCCATCGCAAATCCTCTGTCTTTAAACAACCCCACATCAATTATTGGGAAGTAAAAGAAAATGGCGCGGAGCCAGCACCAGCGGATTTACATCCGCCGCTCATTGTGGACTAAGGAGTGCGCCCCCTTCGACAAGCTCAGGGACCGGGGTTCTCCTGCGGTACGGTCAGTGAGCTTGTCGAACTGGCGGTTTATATCAAGTAAAAAAGTATCGTTCAACTTCCCTTAGGTACAAGATCCAAAGGTTCAAATGGAGGAGTTGCAGCGGGGCTTCCCCATCGCAACTCCTCTGTCTTTAAACAAACCCCATATCAATTAATGGCAAGTAAAAGTGGGGTAGATAGAAACCCGGGCTAGCGAAGCGAAGGGCCCTTTTCCCGGAGGGAAGAGGGTTGGGAGTTGGGGGAAAAAAAAGAAAAAGGTGGAGGGCCAGCACCAGCGGATTGACATCCGCCGCTCAA
>CALARU010000185.1 GCA_937888715.1 uncultured Planctomycetaceae bacterium
GAATGAATGTAATGCTCGGGCACATGAAATCCGCCATCAAGGTAATAACCATGCAAGAATCTGCCTGCAATATGATAAGAATGCGAGAGCGGGTAATAAGTAGAACCAATCACCGCTAGGGGTTTGCGCCCTTTAAGGCTGGGTAAAACCGAATTGGTTCGGGGAGAAGAATACGGAGTTTGGCCTAGCGCCCACGCTGGAATCAAGGTGCCAACTGCTCCCATAAACAACCGTCTGTCCATATTTCGAAGTTCTTTCATTTCGGGCCTCGTTCGTAAATTACACCAGTTTTCATGCCTTTTAATGTATGCAATCAGCTTTTAATCCGATAAATTAGCTTATACCAAGTATTTGATTTCTTCCTACCTGTTATTGATTGATTTTTTTTGAACAGGCTCGCCAGAAATTTTAAGGAATAAGACCCCAATGCCTGATAGAAGTTTTTCTAAACAAAAGCTCGATCTAATTTGCAGACGAAGCTTTTTAGGTTCTTCCGGCCTCGGGATTTTAGGTCTCTCCTTTCCCCAATGCTTATCTGCTGCTGCAACCGCAGGCAAAAATGTCAAAGCTAAAAATGTTCTCGTGATTTACGAGCAAGGTGGCCTTTCACATATGGATACTTGGGATCCAAAACCCGAAGCCATTAGCGAATACCGCAGCCCCTTCAAACCCGTCAGCACCAATGTGCCCGGCATGCAGTTCACAGAACTACTCTCTAAGACTGCAAAAATTGCCAACAAACTTACCGTCGTTCGCTCCATGCATCACACCCGGGGCGGCGCAGATGCCCATCCCAACGGTACCCAATATGCTCTTTCAGGCTCTCATCCTGCAAACGCTGCGATATCCATGCCCGATATAGGCTCTATTGTTTCACACCTTTTAGGTAGCGGTTGCAAATACCTGCCACCCTATATCATGGTGCCAGGTAACCACGAACAAGCAGCAGAAACGCGAGTAGGGTTTCTTCCCGCTTCCACCAAAGTGTTTAAAACAGGTGGAAAAGATCTTTCCGATCCAAGCTGGAAAATCGATTCCCTAATTCCCCGCGTCGAAAACCAGGGCGAACGCCTCTCTTCAAGAATGCAACTCAAAGATCGTATCGAAAAATCACCTGCATCTTCCGATGCACCCGCAATGGATCGTTTCTTCGGCCAAGCATTCGATATGATTTCCAGCCCAAAAG
>CALARU010000186.1 GCA_937888715.1 uncultured Planctomycetaceae bacterium
TTCCCGCATGGCCCAAGTGCAGCAAATTTTATCGAATGCAGCAAGAGAAGGCGCCCGACTTTCCGCTCAGGGCCTGATTATTAATTCAACTGGTTCCAGCACACAGATCAATTTAAATTCCGGAACCCCTTCGGTAACTTCTATTGTGAAGGACACCATTGCAAGAGCTGGTTTGCCCTCGACCAATGTCACAGTTCAATTTGCAGCTCTTACCGGCAGCCCCATCACGCACCCATACGAAGCAGTAAAAGGGCAAGTTTTCAAGGTAACGGTTACAATCCCTTATGCCGATGTGAACAACATTAATTTCAATATGTTCAGCCCAAGTTCAATGACATCCTCCGCAACCATGGTTTCGCTTGTGGATGATCCTTTTTCCATTAATGCAACATTACCTACGAATTAAAGGATGCGATCTATTGTTATTTTCTAGTTCAAATGTCACAGAAAAAAGAGAAGGGGCAGCCATGGTAGAAATGGCTGTGGTCCTCGTTGTTTTCCTGATGATGTTTATGGGGATACTCGAGTATGGGCGGTATTATTATCTTGTTCAAGTTTCAAATAATGCTGTAAGGGAAGCAGTAAGATATGCAGTAGTTCATACAGGCGATGGCACAACCTCCACTGAGGTTAGCAATGTGGTTACCACGAAAATGAATGGTACAGAAAATATGCTCTCAGGCTACACGGTTTACGTTCAGAATGTAAACACATCGACAGGCGTAGCTATTGCTAACAGCAATTGGAATGATGCGCAATTTGGTGGTGCAATCATGGTTAAGATTTCAGGCACTTATACACCATCAGCGCCATTTCTTTTGTTTCTGCCCTCATCGTTTACATTCGAGGCTGCAACCATCATGAATAGTGAAGGCAACTAAGAGGATATAAACAATGACAAGCATAGCCTTCATAAACAAAGCTAGAAAAGCAGCCATCCTTCCAATGCTTGCAGTCAGCATGGTTGCCTTGATAGGAATAATCGCCCTTGCTGTGGATATAGGAATACTGGCGCAGACAAAATCCCAGTTGCAAAGCGCTGCAGATGCAGCAGCACTTTCAGGCTCGCGTGGTTTGACTGGAGACACCAGCACCGATAACAACAGGGCTGCAGTTAATGGGTTGGCATTAAGCACAATTCAATCCTCAACAATCATGGGTCAAACCCTACAATCAAGCCAATTGACAACGCAAGTTGGTTATTACAATTACGATGCAGTTTTGGGAAAGTTTCAGACTATCTTTACAGGCAACAAACCAGCAACCGAAAACTGGAGTACAGTTAAAACAAGCCTCACTTTTAGTCAGCCAACTTCCCTTGCAAAGTTCTTTAATTACTCTGCTTTTTCTGCAACCGCTTCAGCAACGGCTGTGCATCGCCCCAGAGATTTAGCAATTATTCTCGATTATTCTGGTTCCATGCGCTTCAACAGTATTCCAGCATACCCTTTATCAGGTTCGATTTCAGGGTCTATGAATCCTGACCCGAATATCCCAAGATTTGGACCATGGTCGACTATTACTACCGTGATGCAACGCACCAGCCAATACGGCGATTCCGCCCCCAACAACCATACCATCGAGACAGATGACGGCCCCCCAATCGTAAAAGACTTTTATTCCAAGCAGACAGATGGTTCTTACATCAGTGCTTTTTATAGGCCACTTAC
>CALARU010000187.1 GCA_937888715.1 uncultured Planctomycetaceae bacterium
TTTGATCAATGCTGGCGATTGCTTGCGGATAATTTTTACGATGCCAAGTTTCATGGTGCAGATTGGAATTTAGTGCGCCAGCGATACAGGCCCATGGTTAGTCATGCCCCTATGAAAGAGGATTTTCAAGCACTGGTGTTTTTGATGCTGGGCGAATTAAATGCCTCTCACCTTGGATTGCAATTTACTTCAAGTTTACCTGAAGAAAAAACCTCTGAATTGGGGTTGCTCTTCGATGAAAATTTTAAAGGAAAAGGGCTTAAGATTAAAGAAGTCATCAAGCGTGGGCCTGCAGATAAGCGGGGCTTAGATCTTAAAGCAGGAGAAATTATTTTCGCAATCAATGGAGTTGAACTAAACCCTTTGGTTGAAGTCAGCCAGCTTCTTAATGGCAAGAATGATGAAACTGTGACTGTATCGGTTGGCTCGGAATCTTCACCCGACCCCAAGATCAAAAATCGTCGAAATGTGGAAATTACCCCGATCCTTCGTGATCGGATGGCGCCACTTCTTTACGATCGCTGGGTTAATTTGAATGCTCAAAAAGTTTCGGAGATGAGTAATGGCAAGGTTGGGTACATTCATATTCCAAGCATGGATGATGCAGGCCTTGATAAGTTTGTTCGCTCACTTTATTCAGATAATTTTGATAAAGATGCGTTAGTTTTGGATGTTCGGTTTAATGGTGGTGGGTTTACGCATGATCAGGTTTTGAATTATCTTGGTGCGCAGGATCACACAAGGTTTTTACATCGCGAGGGAGATAAAGGCTCAGTTTTAAGAAGCTACGATCGCAAGTGGACTAAGCCCGTGATTCTTCTGATTAACAATAGATCCTATAGTGATGCCGAAATTTTTCCCAATGCTTTTAAAACACTTGGCTTAGGCAAACTTGTTGGCCAACCTACCGGGGGCATGGTGATCGGTACAGGTAGCACAAAGCTGATTGATGGATCAACATTTAGGATTCCTAGGATTGGGGTTTATACCAATTTTGGTGTGGATATGGATACGGTGGGAGTTGCACCGGATATTTTTGTTGAGCCATTGCCTGATGATTTGAAAAAAGGACATGATGCGCAATTACAAAAAGCTGTCGAGGTCATGCTCAAGGATATGCAAGTGGAAGATTTAAAAAAAACCGGGAAAGAAAAGATTCGTAATCTCAAACCCTGAGAGAATTATTTTTGTTTTCTTGAGGGTGGAAAGTTAGATAGAAATCAACTGCGGTGGCAAGATTTTAATTAAATCATTCTTTGTTTTTTACTATTTGGGATTGAATCTCTTTGCTGAATAGTGGAAGTAATCATAGACTAATAAGTAGTTGATCTGTTTGATTTTTAATCAGAAGGTCTGCTACTTAATAAGTGTGGAAGTGTTTGTGCCAAAAGTGGCAATATTTCAACAATTAAAAAATTGAGGTGTCCGATGCCTTCGGCCCTTCTTGTTCAATACTTTATCGATCTGCCTAGCCCCCGAGAGGGGGAGGATTTCTCTGAATGGCGTGCTCGCCATTTCAAAGCAACAAAGCGTTTCAAAAAACTCGTGCTTGCAAGGTACACTGAAGGCACTTTAATTAGGCTTTTAGATAATAAATCTGCTGAAGCACGAAAAGCCTCGCTTTTTGCGCTGGGCCTTTTAGGCACTATGGAAGCTAATCCCATCATGGCTAGGTTATTGCATGATGGCGATAGCGATGTTGCGGATATGGCAACCGCCAGCCTTTGGAATCTATGGTTTAGGGCGGATAGCGAAGAAAATAACACAGCATTGCAAAAAGCGACCCGGATGAGAGATCGCGAAAAAGCCTTGGAAAGTATGACTGTTTTGATTGAAAAGGCTCCGGAATTTGCAGAAGCGCTCAATCAAAGGGCGATTGTTTATTTCCGCATGAAACAATACGAAGATTCCATTGCTGATTGTCAGAAGGTTTTAGACTTAAACCCTTGGCATTTTGGCGCTCTGGTGGGAATGGCGCAAAGCTACATGAAAATGAAAAAGCACCGTTCTGCTCTAAAAGCGTTTAGAAATACGCTTAAAATTCATCCCCGCATGGAAGGCGTTGCGGATGCAATTCGCACCTTGGAAAAGGTTTTAGGGGAAGATGGCGGGCGCAAAGACGATAAAAAGTAGCTTTCTTCGCCCTTTGCCTTACCTGCTAAAATAGGTTCCTATTTGAAATATTCTGCCCGGTTTCAGCATTAATTCGACCTATATCCCTAAAAATTGCGAATATTCCCCGACTCTAACTTGAATGAATTGCTCATAATTGCTAGTTTGACATCTTAACCTGTTGC
>CALARU010000188.1 GCA_937888715.1 uncultured Planctomycetaceae bacterium
CCTGATGCGATGGCCATTTCTTCTACGATGTTGAGGATTTTTCTTTCGACGGGGTTGCGGGTTTCTGGTTGAAGAAGACGGCCACCTAGCGATTCTGCAACCGATGCCCCGCCGCCGCTACTGAGTTGGGAAAGGCGATATAAACTTGCACTACCAATGACAAATCCGAGGAAGGCTGCAACCAAGGCGAGTGCGGGAAAATACGTTGCAAGTATTTTTCCCCAGTTGGCACCATCTAAACCACCAGGTGAATCTGAGTATCCCAAGCCAAGGAGAAGAATACCGTCAATACTGAAGATCAGCGCAAATACGCCTAGTCCAAATAGAACTAGTAATCTAAAGGTGTGATTTCGTGCCTTTTCTTGATGCTCAAAAAATCTCATAGTGTTTCAGTTCTTTAGATTTAGAACTTCACCTTGGGGGTTTCTCTTTCGGTCGGATTTTCCAGCGTGAATTGTTCCGCTGTTACAAAACCTGTCATGCCTGCAACAATCACATTGGGAAATGTTTCACGGTAGATGTTGTAATCCATGATTGAATCATTGAACGCCTGGCGTGAAAATCCAACTTTGTTCTCAGTAGATGTTAATTCTTCTTGAAGTTGCATCATATTCTGGTTCGCTTTTAAATCAGGGTATGCTTCTGATAACGCAAACAAACGCCCCAAGGTTCCGCCTAACGATGATTCTGCAGCCATCAGAGTTTTCATCGCTTCGGGGTCGCCTGGGTTCGCAGCTGCTTTTACCCCTGCATTCGCTGCTTGGTTTCTTGCAGAAATTACAGCTTCGAGGGTACCTTTTTCGTGTGTCATGTATCCTTTTACAGCTTCCACAAGGTTTGGTATAAGATCGTAGCGCCTTTTAAGTTGAACATCGATTTGGCCATAGGCATTTTTAAAGCGATTGCGCCTGGCAACCAATCCGTTGTAGATGGCTATGAAAAATAATAATACAAAAAATCCAATTACAAGAAGAACTGCACCACCAATGTAGACCGGCGCTAAATCACCCATGTTGAACCTCTTTCAAGCTAAATTAATCAGTTTTACAACTTTATTATAATCAAATAATAAGCCATATAGGCAACAATAATCGGATCTGATCATGGTTTCTATAATCTTTATTCGAGGAATGTGTCGAATTATTTGGGATTTTCATGTAAAAAGAAATAAATATCTATGGAGAGTTAACATGCGTCTTGGAATTTTTGGTGGTACATTCGATCCGGTTCATTTTGGACATTTGGCACTTGCTGAAGAATGCCTTGCTGTGGCAGGTTTGGACGAGGTTTGGTTGGTGCCCGCAGCTTCGCCTCCTCATAAGGGTGAAAAAAAACTTTCACGCTTTGATCAACGCAAAGAAATGCTTGAGCTCGCCATTGCAGGAAATGAAAAATTCAAAGTCGAACCCATGGAAGCAGATCGCCCGGGCCCTAGCTTTACCAGCGATACCCTTGAAGAAATCCAGAAGCGCAAGCCCAACGATGAATTATTTTTGATTATTGGTGGCGATAGCGCCCTCGAGTTTTCCACTTGGAAAGATCCCGCTAAAATTGCATCCCTTGCAACTATTATTGTGCGCATCCGGCCTGGGGTTAACATGCCTACAGAGCAGGAATTTATTTTACAATTGGGCAAAGAATTAGGAGTACTTCCCAAAGTGATTTTTGTTGCGGGCCCCCCTTATTTAGATGTTTCCAGTTCTTTATTAAAAGAGCGTGTAAGCAATAATAAAAGCGTTCGATACTTGTTACCAAGGGCTGTGGAAGTCTATATTCAGCAAAAAAAACTTTATCTTTCATAATTCTTAAATACTTTTATATTTTTTTTTGACAATAGCAAAACCGTGACCTACGTTTTGTGTGGGTTGCTATTTACTTCACTTCCAAATGGCTTCCCGAAACACATCTCGTTTTATTTTTTTATGAACCATTTAATATATGGAGACATATCATGCGTATGCACGATTTGGAAGTGATGTTTAATTCTAAAAAGGGTAAAAAAGGATTTATCCCTTCTCTGCAGACACTCGAATCTAGGGAGGTTCCCGCGGGCAATCTCGTGGGCTCTTTCTCTATCGATAACTCTTGGGGTTCTGGTATGCAGGGGCTCATCACCATTCAAAACACGGGCGATGTTGCTGTCACCAATTGGGCCGCCACTTTTAAATATGCAAACACCATTAGTTCTAGTTGGAATGGCACCGTCACCCAAACTAGTTCAGGTAATTTTAAAATCACCAACGCAGGTTATAACAGCACCATAAACCCCGGACAATCCATTACAGTGGGATTCATTGGTGGGGGTAACTATGCGCAAAACCCTTCGGATTTTGCTTTCACCGGCGGTGGCCTTTCTTCAGTAATTTCACCAGCACCAGCACCAACGCCAGCACCAGCACCAACGCCAGCGCCAACGCCAACGCCAGCGCCAACGCCAGCTCCTATACCAGCACCTGGTGTTTCGGCTACGCTGAGTTACAAGGTCACAAGTGATTGGGGCAGTGGTTTTAACGCTGATATCACGATTAAAAATACAGGTACCTCAACCCTTAAGTCTTGGGTTGCTTCTTTCGATGCGCCATGGAATGTGGATAACATTTGGAGTGCCACCATGGTTTCCCACACGGGTACCAAGTACACGATTGGTGCTGCAGATTGGAACAAGGATATTGCTCCTGGGGCTTCTGTTACCTTTGGTTTTTCAGGCAGTGGCGTCTCTGCTACTTTGCCTACTAATGTTGTGATCAATGGTTCAAGCTCGGTTGTAACACCTACTCCTACTCCAACGCCAGCGCCTACTCCAACACCAACGCCTGCTCCTACTCCAATTGTAACTCCTACTTTGGTTGTTAACGATGTTGCGGTAACAGTAACTGGGATGTTAGATAACTCGGCATCTAATGGATTTCTTTCAACATCAGGAAATCAGATTGTTGATGCCAACGGAAATGCTGTGCGCATCACGGGTATCAACTGGTTTGGATTTGAAACCGGCAATAAAGTATTTCACGGATTATGGACCCGTAGTTATACCTCTGTGCTGGATCAGGTAAAAACTCTTGGTTTTAATACCCTTCGTGTTCCGTTCTCTAACGAAATGCTTCGGAGTGATGCGGTTACCAGCAGTATTAATTTTGCACAGAATCCAGATTTGCAGGGGCTTACTCCCATTCAGTGCCTCGACAAAATGGTGGAATACTGTGGCAAGATTGGCTTGCGTGTCATTTTCGACAGGCATTCAGCCAAGGCTGATGGGTTCCTGAATGAAGATGTTTGGTACATTCCTAATGATGCTTATTACACTGAGCAGCGTTGGATTGAAGATTGGTCAATGCTTGCAAAGCGCTACGCCAACAACCCCACGGTGATTGGTGCAGATCTCTTTAACGAACCTAAGAGATCAGCGACTTGGGGAAATAGTTCCGCAGCAACCGATTGGAATAAAGCTGCAGAGCGTGCTGGCAATGCGATTCTTGCTGCAAATCCCAATTGGCTTATCATTGTTGAAGGTGTTGAAAAATACAACAATGAAACAACCTGGTGGGGCGGTAACTTGAAGGGCGCTGCTTTCTTCCCTGTCAATCTTTCGGTGCCAAACAAACTTGTTTACTCTGCACATGAATACCCTAGCAGTATTTATGCACAGAAATGGTTTTCCGACCCTAACTATCCCAATAACTTGGATGAGGTTTGGAACGCCCATTTTGGATATCTCTTCCAAAATCAGACTGCCCCTATGTTTATCGGCGAGTTTGGTTCCAAACTTGGTTCAACCAGTGATCAAATCTGGTTGGATAAATTTACCGACTACATGGATGGCGATTTGAACCTTGATGGTGTCAAGGACTTGGCTGCCAACCAAAAGGGCATGAGCTGGACTTACTGGAGCCTTAACCCTAACAGTGGCGACACGGGCGGCATTCTCAATGACGACTGGACCACTGTTAATACCACCAAGATGGGTTACATCCAAGCTAGCCTTGCTCCCATGCTTGGAACAGCCACTGGAAATTCACAAACCATGAATTTCCAAGTGAAACTTTCTGCTGCTTCCTCGGGTAATGTTACTGTTAAATACGCAACTGCTAATGGTACTGCAATTGCAGGTACAAATTATCAGGCTGCGTCTGGTACTTTAACTTTCGCTCCGGGGGAAACCACTAAGACTGTTTCCATCGTGATTCCAAGCCAGAATCTTTCTGCTTCTAAAACTTTCACCCTGTTGCTTTCAACACCTACGGGCGCAACCTTGGCGGATGCCTCGGGCGTTGGGACTATCCAGCTTGCTGGTTCTCCAACCCCAGCACCTGCGCCTAGCCCAACGCCTGTTCCAGTGAATAGTGCGCCTGTTGCGGTTGCGGATTCGGTTTGGATAGCATCTGCATCGCCATCAAGCATTTCTGTGCTTGCTAACGATACCGATCCCAATGGCGATAAAATTTCGGTGAAGACTGTGACTCAGGGAAGCTTTGGAACAGTCTCGATCAACCCAGATGGTACAGTTAGTTATACCCCTGGGTCGGGATTCACGGGTTCGGATTCCTTCAACTACACTATTGCTGATGTTGCAGGGCTTACTTCGACTGCATCGGTATCAGTAAACCTAGTAGCAGAGGGAGCCAAGGCATGGCCTGGAAATGTTTTTGCACCCTATGTGGACACCACGCTCTGGCCGATTTTGGATTTTACCAAGATCGCTCGTGAGCAGGGGCTTAAATATTTCTCGCTTGGTTTCATCACTGCAACTTCTGCCGGCAAACCAGCATGGGGTGGTTTCAACACCTATGAAATTGATGGCCAGCAGTTTGATTTACAGATGCGCGCCAAGGTGAATGATCTGCGTACCCTAGGTGGCGATGTTAATGTTTCTTTTGGTGGTGCTGCCAACCAAGAGATGGCTGAAGTGATCTCTGATAAAGTTGCCCTCAAGGCTGCTTATCAACAGGTTATCAATGCCTATGGTTTGACAAGGATTGATTTTGATATTGAGGGAGCAGCGCTTGCCAACAAGGCGGTGATTGATCGCAGGTCTTTAGTGCTTGCAGAGTTGCAAGCCGATGCTTTGAAAGCTGGCAAGCCCTTGGAAATCTGGCTGACTCTTCCCGTGTTGCCTACCGGGCTTACCCTGGATGGCATCTATGCGGTACAGAGTGCTTTCAAGGCTGGAGTAAAGTTGGGTGGTGTGAACATTATGGCAATGGATTACGGGGATAGTGCTGCTCCAAATCCCAATGGGAAAATGGGCGATTATTCCATCCAGGCTGCTACAAGTTTGCAAGCCCAGCTTAAAGCAATCTACACCGGGTTTACGGATGCTAAGCTTTGGAGCATGGTTGGGATTACACCCATGATAGGTCGAAACGATGTTTTGACCGAGGTGTTTGATCAGCAAGAAG
>CALARU010000189.1 GCA_937888715.1 uncultured Planctomycetaceae bacterium
AATATCAGTCAATGCGCAAACAAGCCATTGGTTGTTTTCGTGATCCCAAATCCAGCAAACATCATCCCGATTGGCAAAGGCCTTCTTCAAGTCGGCTTCATCGCACTTTGCGTACCAGATTGGGATTCGATGCCCCCACCAAAGCTGCCTACTGATACACCAATCGCGCTTTTCACCCAGCCAATCAAGGTAGGTATCTGCATAGCGTTCGGGAGTAAATTTAACCTTATCATCTTTCACCGCATCAATTGCAATCTGCGCAAGGTGATCCATCTTTACAAACCATTGGTCAGAAAGAAATGGCTCGATGGGAGTCTTGCTACGGTCGCTATGTGCCAACTCGATATCTCGGTCTTCCCGCCCTTCGAAGAACCCTAGTTTTTCCATATCTTCGGTGACACGCTTCCTGGCTTCGTAGCGATCCAGACCAGAATAAACGCCAAAACCATCCTTGATGGTTCCATCGTTTGCGAGGATGTTAATCATGGGCAGGTTATGTCTTAAGCCACAAGCGTAGTCATTTCGATCGTGAGCAGTAGTAACCTTGACAGCACCCGTACCAAACTCTTTCTTTACAAGAATGCCATCTGCGATGATGGGTATTTCACGGCCAGCAAGCGGAATCAAAACCTTTTTGCCTACAAGGTGGGTGTAGCGTTCATCTGAAGGATGAACAGCAACAGCAACATCGCCCAACATTGTTTCAGGGCGAGTGGTGGAAAACCGAATAAATTCATCAGAGCCAGACACAGGGTAACGAAAAGTCCAGAACCCCCCTTTGACGGTCTCGGTAAAAGTTTCATCATCCGCAACGGAAGTCTGCAGGTGCGTATCCCAGTTGACAAGCCTTTTACCTCTGTAGATAAAGTTTTGCTTGAACATCTGAAAAAAGGTGGAGCGAACCGCACGGGCGCAAATAGGATCGAGGGTAAAACGGGTTCGTGCCCAATCGCAACTGGCACCGATTTCGCGCAACTGACCGAGAATGCGTTTCTCGTATTGATCTTTCCATTCCCATATTCGATTGACGAGTTTTTCTCTGCCAAGCTCATGCCTGGTCTTGCCATCCTCTTCCTTGACCCTTCGCTCAACCACTGCTTGGGTGGCAATTCCAGCGTGATCGGTTCCAGGCATCCAAAGTACGTTAAATCCCTGCATTCTGCGCCAACGGGCGAGAATATCTTGCAGGGTGCTGTTAAGCGCATGGCCCAGATGAAGGGCCCCGGTAACATTTGGCGGAGGTATAACAATGCAATAAGGCTCGCCCTTGGCATCGGGGTTGGCATGAAAAAACTTGTTGTCTTCCCAAAACTTCAGACAATCCTGCTTCGCCTGCTGGGGCTCATACTGCTTGGGCAATTCACTCGACATTTAAACTATCCCTTTGAAACCATGGATTTCGAAAAAGTAACAGGAGAACTGCACACCTACTTTGCTTCGGCTTGCTCGCGATCCTTGATCAGCTTGTACTCGATACTATCTACCAAGGCCAGCCACGAGGCTTCCACAATATTTTCACTAACACCAACAGTAGACCATACATCGCGCTTGTCGTGCGATTCAATAATAACTCGCACTCTTGCAGCAGTTCCAGCACGGGCATTCACCACCCGCACTTTGTAATCTGCAAGATGAAGATCCGAAAGATTGGGAAACAAAGGAAGAAGGGCTTTCCTCAATGCGCCATCTAATGCGTTAACTGGGCCATCGCCTTCGCTCACCGTGTGGGCCTCTGAAGCACCATGGCGAATTTTCACCGTAGCCTCCGTTGCGGGCAACCCATCCTTAGTCATTTCAATATTCACGCGATAAGAAAGCCTTTCAAACAAGGGCTCATACATTCCCGCAGCCTTACGCACCAGTATTTCAAACGATGCTTCCGCTGCTTCAAATTCATAACCAGCATTCTCAAGATCTTGAACTTGGTTAAGAATCTTAGTCATCAAGGCACGATCGTTCGTGAAGTCAAACTTCGAAGTTTTGCTGAGAATAGTGGATATTCCTGAAAGCTCGCTTACAAGAATTCGCCTTTGATTCCCCACGATCGATGGATCAATATGTTCGTAGCTACGAGAAACTTTGGCGACAGCATGGGTATGCATGCCACCCTTATGGGCAAAAGCACTGGCGCCCACAAAGGGCTGACCATTGCGAAAATTCATGTTCGCAGTTTCATACACATACCTAGATAACTCGGTAAGATGCTTCAAACTGCCTTCCGCCAACACCTTGTAATTCTGCTTGAGTGCAAGATTACCCAAAACGCTGATAAGATCAGCATTACCACATCTTTCGCCAATCCCGTTGATCGTGCCTTGAACTTGCGTAGCGCCCTTGGCAACCGCAGCAAGGGTGTTGGCAACGCCTAATTCACAATCATTATGGCAATGAATCCCCACTTGGGTCTGAGGATTTAAAGCAGCACGAACGGCAGCAACCCCCGAGGCAATTTCCTCGGGCAAGGTTCCACCATTGGTATCGCAAAGGATTAGAACTGTTGCGCCAGCGGCTTCAGCAGCCTGAAGAGTCTTGATGGCGTAATCGGGGTTGTTTTTAAAACCATCAAAGAAATGCTCTGCATCATAAAAGACCTCGCGCCCCTGATCCTTGCAATAGCGGATGGAATCAGAAATCATTGCGATATTTTCTTCAAGCGTGGTGCCTAGAATTTCGATTACGTGCAGGTCCCAGGTTTTACCAACGATTGTGATTAGCGAAGTCTCAGCATCCAGCAAAGCCTTAATGCAGGTATCATTGGCAGGAAGCACGCCTTTTCTGCGCGTCATTCCAAAAGCAGAAACCTTGGCATGCTTAAGATTAAGCTTGCGCACTTCCCTAAAGTATTCAAAGTCTTTGGGGTTGGATAAAGGGTATCCACCTTCAATGAAGTCTACGCCCAGCTCGTCTAGCTTTTTGGTGATGTGCAATTTATCCTGTAAGGAGAAATTGACCCCTTCACCTTGGCTGCCATCGCGCAAAGTAGTGTCGTAAATAAAGACGCGCGTCATCGTAAAGCCATCCCACAAAAGAAGAAAAACAGAATCGGGAACAAGGGCCCGAAAAACAACAATAAGACATTAAACCAAGAGGGTATTAGTCTGTCCACTACAGGAAAAGCAAGTTTGCCTGCATAAAGGGGCGACTTGCCTGCATAAACCTAACCATGAGGTAGCTTGGATTCAGCAAAAGTTGGCGGGCAAACAAGGTGTCTTAGCCAGTTTGCATCATCTTTTTTCGGATAATCCCGCCTAAAATGCGTACCTCGCGATTCAGTTCTTTGCCTTGCAGAGAATATCATAAGGCGGGCTACGGTAAGCAAATTCGCCAACTCCCAACCCTCCCGGGTCTGAAATTCCCTACGCAGAGCATACCTGCACCAAAATCCCACTGTGCGTTCCGCCTCCGCCAACCCCTCTTCATTCCGAACAATTCCCATGTACCGAACCATCAAACTTCTTAGAGAATTCGTCACATCCGAGATATCAAGCTCGCCTTCGTTATCGGGCTTGATGTTCAACTTGATCGGAGGCACTTCAAATCGATCCGACATTTTTCTTGCTTCACTAACCGCGCCATCGGCACATAACTTCCCATAAACCAACCCCTCTAAAAGGCTGTTCGATGCCAACCTATTTGCTCCATGAAGCCCGCTTGAGGTTACTTCTCCCGCACCCCAAAGACCTGGAATATTGGTTTTGCCCATCCCATCGACTTCGATTCCGCCTACCATGTAATGCGCACCAGGCCGAACTGGAATGCGATCGGTCCGGATATCCAATCCAAAGTTCATGCAGACTTTGGCAATTCCAGGAAATCGCATCATAACTTTTTCAGGATCAATGTGGGAAAGATCCAGATATACATTGGGATGCTGGGTTTTATCCATGGTCCGAACAATCGCTTGGGCAACCACATCGCGTGGCGCCAACTCGCCTCTAGGATCTTCATCGGGCATAAATCGATGCCCATTCTTATCCAACAGATAAGCGCCTTCTCCACGAACAGCCTCACTGATTAAAAACCTGCTTGAACCTGCAACATAAAGAACAGTGGGATGAAACTGCATAAACTCCATGTCGCGCAACTTTGCACCTGCCCGGTAGGCAGCAGCCATTCCATCACCCGTTGCAACCGGTGGGTTCGTAGTTTCACGATAAACCATCCCTACTCCACCACTCGCAATAATGATCTGCTTGGCCCAGACAAGAAGCTTACCCCTGCGATGCCTATGTACCAATGCGCCAACACACCGACCTTCGTGCGTGATAAGATCAAGGGTAAAAGTCTTCTCCCAAATTTCAACATTCTTGGCTTCTCGAGCCCTATCAATAATCGCCCTCATCACCTCATGACCGGTGGAATCTCCCAAGGCATGAACAATACGGTGATGACTATGTCCGCCTTCTTTACCCAATGCAATATGGCCCTCATCCAAATCAAAATTAGTCCCGATGCTAACAAGGTTATTGATTTGTTCAGGGGCTTCGCAAATCACCATTTCAACAATCGAACGATCGCAAAGCCCAGCGCCTGCAACAATGGTATCTTCCACATGATTTTCAAATCGATCTTCAGGGGAAAGAACTCCTGCGATCCCCCCTTGGGCATAACTTGAGTTGCTTTGAGCTATTTTATCTTTGGTGATAACAAGAACCCGCAAGTCATCAGGAACTGACAACGCCGACCTTAAACCAGCAATCCCACCACCAACAACTAGAATGTCCGTAAAGACATGCGGAGTATGCTTGGGATGAAAGCGGACCAGATATCGTTGTGGAAATGCCATACTACAAGGATAGAGCAAAACATGAGACTTTTCCATGCATTGCTCGCAATTCTAGAATAAAAATCAGAGTTTGAACCTCAATTATTCAGGTTCAGCTAACTTCTTGGTGAATTCTTTATATGCTTCGCGATAAAGTGCTGGTGGTTTCGCCAAATTAGGGGCCTTCGAATCGTTTTTCTCGCCGCCGTTAGACTCATACCTTCGACCACCCAAACTAGGCCCCTTCCCTGTAGACTGGGCTGCAGGATCTTTTTCTTTGACGCCAAGTTCTACTTCAATTCTGCGCTTCTTCTCATCCAAAAATCGTTGCAAATCTTCAGGCGATATCTTCGCATCTTTTAACACATCCGGACTTAGCCTCTTCTTGTAATTATCCAACTGGAGCTGAACTGCTTTGCGCTTATTCTCTTCGCTTGCAGCTTCAGATTCTGTTTTCGCATTAGGATTTGCCACCCCCGCAGCATCGTTGGGCTTACGATCATCGGTTCCACCAGGCCCGGGCTTATCTCCACCATTTGGCTTTCCA
>CALARU010000190.1 GCA_937888715.1 uncultured Planctomycetaceae bacterium
TATTTCGGTTTGAAACCGGTCTTTTCAATTTTTTCGTTTGAAACAATGTAGTCGCGTTTGTCTGGATCTTCGCCAATAGGCGCTTCCAAAAATACGAAGCTAGGAATGTACTTTTGAATTTCTTTGCAAAGCTCTATTTTAGAAAGGTTTGCATCTGAAAGGCCTACATTATAGGCCTGCCCTTGCATTTTTTCGAAATTATTGATGGCATGAACAAATGCCCTGCCTACATCGCGAATGTGAATGTAATTTCGTTTAGCATGCCCTTCGAATATAACCACAGCTTTGTCATTGATTGCTCTGTAAACAAAATCATTAACCAAAAGATCAATTCGCATTCTTGGAGATAATCCAAATACCGTTGCCAATCTAAATGTTAATGAGTTGCCTGCATCCAAAACGGCTCGCTCTGCTTCCACTTTGGTTCTGCCATAAAGGCTGATAGGTTCTAATGGGCTATCTTCGGTACAGAAACTACCTTTTTGGCCAATGCCATAGCCGCTGTTGGTGTTCGGCAGAACGATGCGTTGATTTTTAGATCGCAATGAAAGTATTAATTTGATTGCATCTAGGTTGATGGAGGTTGCAGCAGTGGTATCGAGGTTGCAAGCAGGGGCCCCAACGATTGCGGCAAGTGGAATGATGTAATCAACATCTTTCATCAGTTTGGTGATAATATTTTTATCACGACAATCGCCTCTTACAACAGTAAGTTTTGGGTCGATGCAAGAATCAAGGAGCGTAGGTTGATTAAATAGGAAGCTATCAAGAACCGTTACATGATGGCCATCGTTTAGAAGCATGGGTACAAGTACAGTACCAATATATCCAGCGCCACCAGTGATAAGAATTTTCGCAGGCACTTTATAGCATCTCCCTAATAAATAGATCAGGCACAACAACCAAGAGCAGAGGGTGAAAGTAGAATAAAATTCACAGCCTCAAGTAAATCAGCTTTCCTAACGGTACCAATGGGCAAAGTGCAGGCAGCAAATTGTTTGCCATGCCCTGTTTGCACAAGTATGGAATTGCAACCAACTTTGACTGCAGCTTCCATATCAGTAATGTTGTCGCCAATTAGCCATGATTGTGTCAAGTTGAGATTTAGTTTTTCTTTAGCTTCGAGCAACATTCCTGGCTCAGGTTTTCTGCATTGGCATTTAAATGAGTATTCTGGAATTGTGCCTTCCGAATGATGAGGGCAGTAATAAATTGCATCCGCATAGGCATTTTCTTGCGCCAATAATTGATTTAACCTAGCGTGCACTAGGGGTATTTGGGTGATGGGGAAGTATCCCTTTGCAACCCCAGCTTGATTACTGACGACGATGACAGGAATACCCAGAGTATTCAGGGTTTGGATTGCCTTGGCAGAGCCCGGGATAAGCTTGACTTGATCAGGATGCGAGAGGTAATTGACTTCCTCGATGATCACCCCGTCTCTGTCCAGAAAAATTGCCGGTCTCTTGTTCATGGACGCGCCTTTCGATGATATCACAAATGCCATGCCAAGCAGCGATGTGCACTTCCTGTATACGGGGAGTTTCCTTAGTTGGGGCTTTGAAAGCAAGATCACAAGCCGAGGCAAGAGGTTCGCCAGGCAAACCTGTGAAGGCGACGGTAAGGGCGCC
>CALARU010000191.1 GCA_937888715.1 uncultured Planctomycetaceae bacterium
TTGCCGCACCGCCTTTGTCAACTTCGCGTATGCGGAGTTCCATTCTTATTCTTCTTTTCATTGCCCATTTTACAATCACGAATTCTTCCATCGCTTGCGCGTCAAGTTTGTATTTAGTCGGTATTCTTTTACTTGCTATTAGGATCTAAATTCCCTATGGTTGAATTGTTAATTTGGAGTTTATATTAGGTTACTTAAAGGCTTTTATGACACCACATCAAATCGCTCAGATGATTTTTGATGTCTATAACAAGGTTGGGCATCGCCAGGTTGGTGAATCGGTAACTGAATTGGAACACGCTCTGCAAACCGCGACCTTTGCAATGCAGTTCAATAGTTCAGATGCTATTGTGGTTGCATCTTTTCTGCATGATTATGGGCATCTTAAAGATGATGAAGGTGAAGATGTTGCGAGCCATGATGTAGATATGCGCCATGTAGATTTGGGTTTTATAAAGCTGACAAGCTTTTTTCGCCCCGAGATCTTCGATCCCATTAGGTTGCATGTTGCTGCGAAGCGATAGTTGTGTCATAAAAATAAAGCTTATATCGATAGTTTATTGCCTGCATCCTGTCTGAGTCTTGAAATTCAAGGCGGCCCCATGTCTGATAGGGAGGGTGCCGAGTTTGAAATGAATCTTTATTATAAATCAGGAGTTGAATTTCGGCGATTTGATGACATGGGAAAAGTTTCTGGGATGAAAACTCCAACTCTTGAAAGTTTCTTTTCGTTGGTTTTATTGTTTGTCCGATAGTGATTGCCTTCCAAGGTACAATGCAGCATTTTAGTTGCTAATCAGATTAGTTGGATGTTGTTGATTGGTTTGTTTTATAACATTAACAATATGTTTCTGTTACTATTGGATCTTCGCTTTGGATGAAGAATGACTTTTTTATTGGCGGGTTTATGAGCGTGATAGGTTTTAAAAAGAGTGCTATTCTTCTTTTTGCATTTGCAATTTGGTTTTTGATTGCAAGTCTTTATGCATTCGAGGTAAAAACACTAGGCTCTTCTTTTTTTAAGACAAAACTAACCCGTGTTTCTTCAGCAATCGATTTGGATTTTTCTAATTCTGTTACTAAACTTGATTTTTTGCTTGAGTGGTCGGATAAAGTTGAGCCCGTTTTAATTAATACCGTTGCTTATGAAATTGAATCCAAATATGAGGGGAAAGGTCTTGCGCCTATATCCACTAAAGGAAAGTCATTTGCTCCGGTAGAAGGGACCAAGAGTTTACCTTTTGTTATTAATCTCCCTTATTTGAAAAGGGGCAAGGCTGAAACTTTTTCGATCCAAGGAAGAATCCAAGCGATAATCCCCGTGGGTTTTGACCAAATTGAGTTAGGAAGCCTTTCAAAATTAGTTGCAGAAGGTGTGAAAGATCAACCTAAAGTAAATAATAAAGGTTCTTCTTCCAGTCTTAAAAAAGTAATAACAGGAACTACTAAAATTTCCTTTGGTATTCAGACAGAAATAGGTAATCAAGGGCCGGAGTTTGATACGAGCCAGAATTGGGCAGTACTCAATCAATTAAAACTTGTTAACAAAAAGAATCTTAAAGTATGGCCAGCGGATGGTTACATCGTCGAGATGATGGAGAATAGGACTGCATCTATTACGTATCACTTCTTGCTAAAAGATAAAGCATTGGGAGATTTTTCAGATTGGAACTTGGTTTATAAGTCTGTTACAGCCATGAAATATCAAGACGTACCATTTCAATTTGATATGGTTCCAATCCCGTAGTTAAATCGACTTTTTTTAAAGATTGTTAAGCAATCAAGCAGGGAGTAATTATTTGTTCAGTTGCTGGTTTTGCTTTTTGAGTAGAGTTCTCAGGAAAATTCCAAAGCCTGTAACAAGAGCGAAGGGCATACCAGCCATTAAGTAAATGCTTTTATTGAAGGCCCTTGCTTCGTTATATTGCTCGGCTTGGCTAGCTTCTGGGGAGTTTTGGGTTGCATCCCTGCAGTTGGGGCAAGCGTTTGCATTAAGGTGCAATGCAAGTGCAAGAAATCCCGTTAGGGTTGTTTTTACAATGATCGATTTGTTGATGTTCATAGTTTTTCCTCACTTAGTACATTCTATAGAGCATCCAATAGACCACAACACCAGTTATTGAAACATAAAGCCAGATGGGGAAGGTAATGCGGGCAAGCCGCATGTGTTTGGAAAGATTATCTTTAATACCATGATAGGCGGTAACTAGAATCATGGGTGTGACCACAATTGCCAGAATAGTGTGTGTGATGAGGATGGTAAAATAAAGATAGCGGATGATATCAGGGGCATCAGGGTTTTTGTCACGAAAACTGGTTGCAACCCCGCCTTTGACAACCAAATGGTAGTAGAGGTAGGAAGCTAGAAAGATTGCGGATACTGCAACAGCGGTCAGCATAATTGCTGAGTGAAGCTTTTTGTTTTTAGCTACTTTGATAGCTAAAAAACCTGCGATGATGAGGCATCCTGCCAAGCCGTTAAGGCTGGCATTCCACCCTGGGCCAATGAATTGATTGAGGAAATCCACGGTCTTATTTCTCCCTTGCAAGTGTAAGAATATGAGATTCAAGGGCTTTGATTTTATCTTCAAATTTATCAACAGGGGCGCCTTCAGGCGTGGTGGGTGTGCCTTCAAAATAACCCCTGATGTGTCCAACCTTGTCAATGAGAACGATTCTAGGGCTATGAATGAACTCATTGCCTGGTTTGGATTGTTCAGGAGAGTTGTGGCCTACTGCGAGATGAAACTTTTCTTTGATTAATTGGTGTAGATCATCTTCTTTGCCTGTAAGAAAGAACCAGCGTTTAGGGTCTGCCCGGAAGTTTTCTGCGAAGAGGTTTAATTCTTTAGGGTTATCGCGTTCGGGGTCAACGGTGAAGGTGACAATTCGCAAGTCGGGGACATCTTTTAATTTTTCTTGTAGGCGTGCAAGGGTGGCACAAACTTGAGGGCAGGGGCCGGTGCAGCGGGTAAAAACAAAAGAGGCGAGCCATACCTTGCCTTTAAGGTCGTCTTGAGAAATTTGTTCGCCATTGCGTTCAAGGAAAGAGAAATCCCCTACGGTGCCAAAATCTTCAAGTTTTTCGGTGGTGCTTTTGTTGGTGCATCCAATTGCAGTAATGAGTGAAAAGAGAATCAAATAAGAATAAAGGTAAGACTTCATGGGCGTTACCTTTGGCGATAAAAAATGGTGTCTGGGAGGAGGCCTGCAATCAAAAAGCAGCAAAGTAAAGCCGTTGGAAGGATGATAAACCAGACATTTTTAACATCGCGTTTGATATGCATGAAGTTTAAACCTGCAAGCACGACTTGAAAGCAGACGATCCCAAGGATTGCAAAAAGCCTAGTCTTGTTTTCAAGATAAGCCCCGATGATAGGAAGCAGTAGTGCATTGAATGCAAGAACGGTCGCGGTAATAAACAGCATGGTTTGGCTATCAGAATGTTCTTTGTGTTCCATGTTTGTTGCCTAAAGGAAATAAATAATCGGATAAAGAACAAGCCACACGAGGTCGACAAAATGCCAATAAAGGCCTGTGACTTCTAAAGTGCCTTCCATTGATTGCATATTGCCAAAAAGGCCTTTTACAAAGATTCCTAGCATGAATGCCAACCCAAATAGTACATGGATTGCATGTACGCCTGTAAGTGCAAAGTAGCAAGAAGCCCATAAATTCCCGTTAGGGATTGCGGGGGGTAGATGCAATTGGGGGTACTCCACCAATAAAAGATTTACTTTTTCGCCTAGTTGCGCAGGGGATAAAGGCCTCATGTAATCGTTTTGGGAATCTTTGCCATCGAGGGTAAGCAGATAAAGTCCGTAAGCATTTTTAATGATATCGGATTGATCTTTTAGATTGTCATTGGTGATTCCTACGCAAATGATCCGTAATTGTGCTTGTACTTTGCGAACATAGGCGAGGCCATTTTGCTGAAGTAGTTTTTCTCTTTGTACAGACATCCCCGGCAGGCATTCCCCGATTTTACCTGGGATGATGCCGTGTGCGAATTTCCCTTTGTATTCAAAAGCTTTGACGCCAAGAAAAACAGTTCCAAGTATAAGTGATGTGCCAAGGAAAAATAGGGAAGAGGAAACTTTTTGTGCTTTTAGCGCATTGATGGAAAGAAGAACAGCAAGACTACTGCAAATTAAAATAACGGTATTAACAGCACCAAGCCAAGGTTCTACATGAACGGTTTTTTGGTTGGGCCAGTAAGGTATACCTGCGCCTGGAATTGGGGCGCTTTCTTTTAAGAGCATGCAAGTTGCAAGTAACCCGGTAAAGAACATGACTTCCGTTGCAAGAAAAAGCCACATGGCTAGCTTGCCATTACTAATGGGTAGATTGGTTGTGGTGTTCTCGCTAACAATCATGATGAATCCTTACCGGCGGAACAAAAGATTAAGGGTGTGGTCAATAAGGAGTAAAGCCCAGATACCCGGGAGGTAAATTAAGGAAGCTCGCATGACACTTCTGGCATTTTGCATGCTTCGTTCTTTATGAAATTTTAAAGTGGGCATTAGGAAAAATATTCCTAAGAGAACAGCGCCCATGAGATATAGCGGACCAGCAGCTTGGATCAATATCGGGAAAAGGCTGACAGGGATAAGAGCTAGGCAATAAGCACGCATTTGCAGAGATGTTACATCGCCTGAAGGATCAAAAGAGGGAAGCATTTTGTGCCCGCCCTGTGCATATTGATCTCTATAAAGCCAAGCGATGGCGAGGAAGTGAGGAATCTGCCAAACAAAAAGAATCATGAAAAGTGCAAGGCCCTCTGGGTCGAGAGTGCCCCTAACGCCAACCCATCCAATAAGTGGCGGCATAGCACCGGGAATAGCACCGATGAGCGTATTCCAAGTGGTGAGTTGTTTAAGTGGGGTGTAAATAAGCACATAAGAAACCAAGGTTGAGAATGCGAGAATTGCGGTAAGGATGTTAGGTACGGTGACCAATAGATAAGCAGTGCCACCCAAGCCAAGAAGCATACCGAAAAGAAAAGTTTCAAGGGGTTGCAATCTGCCTGCGGGTAGAGGGCGATTTTGGGTGCGCTGCATAAGTGAGTCGGTGCGTCGTTCCCAAAGGTGGTTCAAAGCCCCTGCACCTGCAGAAACCATGGTGGTTCCGATGACGGTATTTAAAACGACAAGAAGTTCTGCGCCTCTAGCACCAGCGTAAAGGCCGCCAGCAGCTACTGAAAATAAAACCATAGCAGAGATGCGAGGCTTGGTTAGGTCGAGGAAATCCATGGCCCGGGATTTAGTTCGGGCAGGGAGTTTCAATTCTAAAGTCGCACTAGCTTTCATTCTGTAGCCCTTTGTAATTTGCAACCTGACTTATTCTTAACGCTGCAGCAAAGGCGATGGCTAAAAGCAAAGCGCCAGTCAATGCATGTAAGGTGCGAATGGTGGCTTGTCCAAAAGAAACAGCCTCCTGAATCAAAGGTTTACCAGTTGCGAATTTGCCAATGTAGGCCTCAACACCCAAAATTACCTGAACAAAAACAACCAAGCCCAAGAGTATGGTGTAGGGTTTGAAAAAGGCGCGGGCATAGGTTGAACCAGCCATCCTCAGCGAAAGCCAAGCTACAATTCCAAAAACGATGAAAGCGCCAATCATGTGTAATCGTTGCGCCCAGGGTTGCCCGCTATGCCTTACGATTACAGCCCATGCAAGCTGAAATAAAAGAGCAACTACAAGTGCCCATCCGATAAATGGGAGGAGCCGTTTTTCTTTGTCTTCAAGTTTTGGAAAAGCACCAGGGAAAGTTGCAAGGATAGCGGTGCCAGCAACCAACGCGAAAACCATCTGCCCGGTTGCGCCATGAATGGTTGCAAGTTCTGGGCCGACCAAAGCATGAAGGTAAACTCGGAGTCCGCCTAGCAAACCTTGGCTAATAACCCCAAGGTAGGAAAGAAGTGCGAGCAACTGTAAGCCTGCGTGTTGTTGGTTATTTCTAAATGCGTTGATTGATTGAATTAAAAGAAATACGGCAGAAGCTAAAGCGAGGCCGAGGCCAATTCGCATTTTCATCTGGTTGACTGCGCCTATTGGATCAGCCAAGGCTTTGGATCGATCGATACTTGTCATAGCTATAAAGACGCCCAGAGAAACCCCCACGATGCAAAATACTGAAGCGACCTTGCTGGTTATAGTTTTATTTGCAAGGAAAGATGTCAGCATCATTCCTATAATTGCAAACCCACTGATGTAGCCCACAACTCTATGAATATGTTCGATGAAATATCCTGCAGAAGGTTCAGACCAGCTTTGGCTTAACAGATACCAAGGTTCTGTGGGCCAGATGGGATCAACCATACCAACTCTATAAGTGGTGATAAGCGTTCCTAAGGTAAGGAGCGAAAGAACTAAGACTGCAGAAATCCAGCTAGAAACTGCAATGATGGGTGTTTTCGATGGTGCTAATGCAATGATCTTATTCATGGTGTTTTACCCCTTCGACTTTTGGCGATGATTGGGTTAAATGATCGATGGGCCCATCAATTGCGTATTCGTAAGGGCCTCTTTGAACCACGGGTATTTGCTCGAAGTTTCCATGGGGTGGTGGTGATGGGGCATCCCATTCAAGGGTGTTGCTATTCCAAGGGTTCTTGCCCGCTTTTTCACCAAACCATAAAGAGTAAAAAATGTTGATTACAAAAAGAAGTTGAGTCAACCCTAGAAGCATAGCGGAAATCGTCATGAATTGATTGAGGGGCTGAAGGTTTTCGAGATATTGATAAATCGTAGGGTCATAGTATCGCCTAGGGTGCCCCCCGATTCCCAGAATATGCATTGGGAAGAATGTCAGATTTCCGAAAATAAAGGTGAGTGCGAAATGGACTTTGCCTAGAGGTTCGTTCATAAGTCTGCCAAACATTTTGGGGAACCAGAAGGTAATGCCTGCAAAGATACCGAAAATGCTACTCATGAAAAGCACATAGTGGATATGAGCAACAATAAAATAAGTGTCATGGAAATAAACATCAACAGGAGTAGCTGCCATGAATATTCCACTCAACCCACCGATCACAAACATCGATACAAAAGCGAGAGCGTTGAGCATCGCGGTAGTGTAAAGGATGCTAGCGCCCCATAAGGTAGCAAGCCAGTTGAAGGTTTTAATTGCACTGGGCACTGCGATGAGAATGGTAGCAAGCATGAAGCCGGTGCCAAGTCTTGGGTCCATACCACTTTGAAACATGTGATGGCCCCAAACGATGAATCCCAAGGATGCAATCGCAGCCATCGAGAACACCATGGGTTTGTAGCCAAACATCGGTTTTCTGGCGAAGGTTGAAATAATATCAGAGACGACGCCCATAGCTGGAAGGATCATGATGTAAACAGCAGGATGGGAATAGAACCAGAAAAGGTGTTGCCAGAGCAGAGGTTGGCCGCCCCCCGGAGTGGTATGCCAATTACCGAAGCTAAGCCCGCCTGGTGGAAGGAAAAAGCTGGTTGCAATAAGTTTGTCGAGCAATTGCAACATTAAAGCAACGGTAAGAACAGGAAGAGCAAGTGCTTGAAGAATGGCAGTGATAAAGAGGGACCAAACCGTAAGAGGCATGCGCATAAGATCCATGCCCGGGGCACGCATATTAAGAATAGTGGTGATGTAATTAACAGACCCCATCATCGAGCCAATGCCCACGAAGATAAGAGAAACAAGCCAGAATATTTGCCCCATGCCTGCACCAGGCGAAGAAGGAGAATTAAAAGAATCATCTTTGAATACGGTGTAAGAGGCTGAGGTTGCAGGCTCACCTGGCTTTGCGGGGATTTTTTCAAGGCCCGCTTCTGCGCCAACATTCGATAGGGTGGGGTAGCTCGTCCAGCCTGAACTTGCTGCGCCACCATCCACAAAAAAGCTTGCCAAGATGATGATAAAAGCAGGCCACATCACCCAATAAGAAAACATGTTGAGCTTGGGGAAGGCCATATCCCTTGCACCAATCATGAGTGGGATAAGAAAGTTGCCAAAGGTTCCTGTCAACCAAGGAATGATGACAAAGAAAATCATGATGCTGGCGTGCATGGTGAAAAGCATGGTGTAAAACTCGGGAGACATTTTGCCCCCCCAGCTTTGCGGAAACCACTTTCCAATGTAGGGAAGGTTGCCATCAGGCCACGCGAGTTGCAACCGAATAAGTAGAGCAAGAAGCCCACCAATTCCGAAAAAGATCAGGCCGGAAAACAGGAACTGTATCCCTATCATCTTGTGATCTTGAGAGAAAAGATAGGTGGTCAGGAATCCCGACTTTGTTTCAGTAGTGTGATTAGAATCATGGTTCATGGGTTGACTCCGGTGCTTGAAGCGACGACGGGAGTCAAGCGGGTTGATTCATGAAGGCGTTGGTTTTTTAAAGCATCTGCAAACCATAGCTCGTAATCTTGTTTAGACTCATGAACGAAAAGTTTTCCCCTCATACGATAGTGGTTGCCCCCACATAGTTCCGCACAGGCGATTTCCCATGTGGAATTAGGGTTAAGCTCTTCAAGTATTCTTGTTATTGGATTGTATCGAACATTCGCCTCGATGGGCGAAAACACCATGGGCATTACTTTTCCTGGAAGAGCATCTTGCTTAAGCCTTAAATTTGGCATGAAAAAACTATGGATGACATCCTGAGTTTTCAAGTGAATCTTGACCTGGGCATTTTTCCAAACATGAAGCTCGTTAACCATGTGAAGGTCATGAAGATTCCCTAGATCAGCCCATGCCTGAGGATCTGCAGGAATGTGCCCTTGTGGATACCGCATGCGCCATTCCCATTGCCTGCCCAACACGGTTACATGCAAGTCAGATTCGATATTGGTGCCTTTGTAGCTTATAGGGAACCATGTATCGATTTCGATGTATTTCATTTTTGCCCAAGTGGGCGTCTGAGCAAAACCAATGTAGAGCAGAATAATTGCTGGGATAGCAGTCCAGATAATTTCAAGTTTTGTATTGCCATGAATGTGTTTTGCTTTAACCCCGTCTTTTGCATTGAAGCGAAGCATGCAATAAACAAGCGTGCCTTGGGTAATAACAAAAAAGAATCCGGTTGCAACTAGGATGATGTAAAACAAATGGTCAACATCTGCACCATAACTGGCGATATTCTTGGGCAACCACCAACCCATAGCGGGGGCAATTGCAAATAGCCCGATCGCTGAAAGGTTAACTGCTGCAAATAATAGTCCCCAGCATCTATGCACTGAATCTGCTCCTGCTAGTTTTACTTCTTGTTTTCGGGAAGCGCTGCAACCCCGCGGGTTGCCTGGCCATAAACTTTTGAACGAACATCATCAGGCAATAACCCTGGAAAGGGAAGAGCTTCGATGAAGTTAACGAGGTCCCATATTTTTTGGCTTTCTTCATTCGCTGGAACTGTAACCGCAGGCATTTTTGAAGGCGGAATTCCCCTCTTAATGCGCCAGTAAAGATCAACAGGCCTTCTGCCACCTCGATAAATCGAAAGCGTAAGGTTCGATGGCCTTACCAAAGTTCCCCAGTCATCATACTGGTATAAAGGCTGTCGCCCGAAATCTTGATGGCAACTCACGCAGCCAAAAGCATCCGATGCACTGCTGCTGAAAAGGTGGTACCCACGCTTTACGGATTCAAGCATTTCAGCATCAGAAAAGTTAGGATATGATGCTGGCTCAATTCCTTTAGCATCAGCTTTTCGATAAGCCTTAAGAAGATCTTTTAGATAAAGCTTTACGAATTCTTGCACGGTTTCTTTGGCTGGCTCTTCGTCGGGTAGCAGTTCGAAAAGCTCTGTTACACTGTTTTTCTTTTTTAGCAGGGTGCGAGTTGTTTCAAATTCCACTTCTCCCCTTAAGGATAAATGAAGCACATAGCTGGTAAGTTGTTCAAGTGCCTGTTCCCCTAACAAGCCAAAAGCAGGCATGGAAGTTCCTTCAACTCCAGCTTTAAGGCTGCGGAGGATATCTTCCCTGCGAGGTTTGATTTTGTTGCCACCCGGGTTGGAGGAGATAAATTTAAATTTACCCTGCCTGAAGTCTCTGGGGTGTGGGTTGACCCACGGGCCAGTGGGCCCTCGGCCATCGCCTGCTAATCCGTGGCAATGCAAACAATTCCTACGATAAAGCTTGCTACCTGCTGCAAGTGTTTCGTCATCGAGTTTCAAGGATTTTGCAAGTGCGATGGTTTCGGTGTGGGCGGATATTCCAACGGATGGTTTGTAAGGAGAACCAAAAGTGAGTTGCAATTCAGTATCTAATTCGGTCCGAAGGTTTTCTGGAAGATCTTTCGGGCTGAATGTTTTGCCACCCAGTTCTTTGATTTGACCGATGGCTTTATCCAGTTGCCCAGGCCCGGGAAGGCGATCGTGGGTTAGTTTTGGAACTTCATCAACAATTAGATCTGCACGGAACGGGTATACCACATCATCAGGGTAGGCGTCATAATTGTTACTGCAACCCGAAGTCGTGAAAATGCAAACTGCAAAAATGAGGGTTACAAACCCAATCAAATTGGGGAGTGCAGGAATCAAACTTGAGGAACACTTTGCCATAAGTTCGGCAATCCTTAAATTCAAAAAGGAACTAATCCAATTAAAGCACTTTAACACTTAATCGATTCAAAACTAATCGATTAAATACTAAACCGAGCAAAACTAATGCCAACTAACATTTTATTTACTATTGGCAAAGATGGGAGAAGAAAGGCTGAAAAAACTTAGGAAGTCCTAATGTTAAGAAGTTCGGGATCGTGTTTCTTAAAATTAAGAAACTTAAAGGGATTGAGTAGGATTTGTTTTTTGAAAGTAGAAACAATTAAACTTTTATCCTGCTTGCGACTTGGTAACATAGAGTATTAATAATTATGGGGTTCTAATTAATGCTAAAAAGCCTTGGTATTGTAGCCCGGCTTGTAATAATCCTCAGCGCAGGACTATTCAATTGTTGCCTTTTTGCCCAGCAATCAATTCAGTCAGATAAAGAACTAACCTCAAAGATAACTCAATTGGCTGGCAGCCTGACTGGAAAAGACGCGAAAGTTTCTCAGGAAAACCTTTTTAAAATTATTGAAACAAATCCAGATGCGATGGTGATGAATACCAAAAATCACCTAATTAGGGCGTCATGGATTTGTCAAGTGTTCCTCTTGGGCAGTGATAAGAACTCGCAAGAATTTACAAAACACGAAGCTAATTATAAAAAGCAGTTTGATGTAGCTAAAACGCAAAAAGATTTGCACGGGCTTTATGAAATTGTTCGTAACGGGCTTTATTGTAAGAGTGGGATTGATGCAAGCCTTCTGCTGGGTGACAGGGCCTTTGAGCAATCCAAAATTGAAGAAGCTGAATACTGGTGGAACCTGCCTATCGCACTTTATTCCGAGGCGCAACAAAAGCCTAATCTTGATAAACCTCTATTTTTTGAGCAGCTTCCATTGCTTAAGGCCAGATTAGTTGCAAGTTCTTTAATCAGGGATGGTTTGGGTAAAATTGCAAAGGAAAGATTTGATCAATTTGCATCAGAATTTCCAAAAGAGGAAGGAGCTCTAGCATCAAAAAGAGGCAATTTAGTTAAAACGCTTGAAGAATTTTCACAATCCAAATCATTCCGATTGAGTCGAATCGACTGGACTTCCCACGCTATAACTAATGAACGAAATCCAATTATTGCGCAGGGCCCAACTGTGCACGAACTAGGAAACTGGTGCGCCACGCCCCCAGCTTGGAAGACCTCGATTGCCACGATAGATAATGACGAGCCAGATGCTGTTTCTGCAAAAAGCCTTTTGGCTCCACAAAAATCTCCTGATCTTCCATGCCATCCGTTACAGGTTGGTTCGCGCATAATGTTTCAAGATGGTTCCAGACTGATTTCTTTCGATGTGGTTTCTGGTGCCAAAACTATCGTCTACGATCCTAACGAGATGTTCCCAAAAGGCAATTTAAACCAGCAATTAAGGTTAGGTCGAAGCATGACTCTAACCTTTTGCCCGCCTAACAGGGTATTGGTAACCCTTGATAAACCCATTAAAAATAAGGGCAGAATCTTTGCCCCTGTTGCAAATGATATTTTAGATTGCGAAAGTTTTCTTGCTTGCCTGGAAGTTAATCCCGATGCGACCCGACTGCTTTGGGAGGCTAAGCTTCCCACGGGGGATAACAGCAGATTTGAAAGTGACCCGTTGGTACATGAAGGTAGGGTGTTTGTTCTTGTTAGCCAAAAGGTCAGTGGTAGAGAGGTGTCTAAAGTTCATTGTTACAACCTTAATGCAGGTACGCCAGATTTGCTTTGGTCTTGCGAGGTCGCTTCTGAAACTACAGCGGTTCAATTAGAAGAAAACAAGCAGGCGTTTTTGACCCTTGCAGGTAGCCTTGTGGTTGCAACCAGCAGGGGCGGTTCTGTTACTGCGGTAGATCAAAGGACAGGAAAAACGGTATGGCTAAGGTTGGTTGCGCCAAATGAAAATGCACGCGCCATCAAAACACCAACACCTCTTCGGGCTATTTTTCATGAAGCCATGGTTTATCATCTAAATCCAAGAAATAGAGTGGTGCAGGCATTGGATAGCGGGAGTGGCACTCTTGTCTGGACTCGTGATGTTGAAAATGTCAACCAATTAATTGCGGTTAAAGATGGTGTTTTGTTGTTAGGGACTGAAAATGGATTGCGGGCCTTAAATGCTACCAATGGTTTAGATAGTCATGCTTGGAGTATTCCTGCGGATGGTAGTTCCCTGCCTTCTGCGGGAAGGGGATTTATCCTTAACAATAATTATATCTGGCCCACCGTTAAAGGCGTGTTTGTTGTCGACATGAAAACTGGTTTGCCCGCTGCAGATCTTTCTTTATTTCATCGTTTACAGCCCGGCAATCTTTTTCTCTTTGATGATTTTTTATTGAGTGTTGATCGTAATGCGATCCGGATGTATCCGGGAAATAAAGCCGGGAAATCAAAGAAGCAGAATGCAGTTTTTTTAGCGCCACAGGCTTCAAAGAATGAGGAAATAAAGGCGCAACTGCCTAACGAAAAGAGTGTGAAACAAGATTGGAAAGTCGGAGATATAAAGTGGGTTATAAGGCAAACCGGGGGCGGGAAACTTTTTGATCAAGGCTTAGTTCAAATTGCTAAAACTTCAAATTTAACAGCAATAGCTCGTTCTCAAGATTTTAAGGTTGTTCGAAATTCAGATGGGTCTTTACTTTGGGAGACGAAGTTACGAGATGTTTGCACTTGGATGAAAGCCCAAGGCGATACTTTGTTACTCGGGTTTGAAAAATCGGTCATTGCATTTGATTTGAAAAAGGGCGCGGAGTTGTGGCGTTTTACACCAACCAACAATAGTGCCAACCCCTTCGGATTTGTGGTTTTAGGCGATAAATTAATTTGTCACGATGGCTCTTGGAAAATCTATTGTCTTGATTCCAATAATGGGAAAGTTCTTTTCGAATCCCAGTTTCCTTTCTTTGAAAGTGATTTTTCTGATCATCATCTTAACTTGCAAGAAATGGTTTCGATTAATCAGAATGCGTTCATTGTTCCGGATAATAAAAACAATTACTGGTATGTGGAGAAGGGCGGTTCTCAACCCAGATGCGTGCCTAGGTTGGATGATTCTCCTTGGGAAACCATGGCGCCTGTTCGAGATAACATTCTTGCACTCAATTCTGATGGAAATCTTTGCTTGCTGGAATCAAAGGGTTTTCAATGCATTATGAAAATCGCATTGCTTCCTGCGTCACTTAAATCGGGGAAGTCCGGGACGATTTTTGCCTTTAACAATCAAGCTGTTGTTGGTGTTGAAGGTAATACTGCAACCTTTTTGTTTTTTATCGATCTGACCAAGGGCAGCCATATTTGGGACAAGCCATTTTTAATATTCGAGAAAAACCTGAACCTTGATGCGTGGCGTCTTTTGGGTGATAACCTTTACGGGTTTGCAGGCAGCTATTTTAAATCGTGGAATTTGAATACGAAACAAGAAACTAAGTATTTTAAATTATCCCCCGACTTTTTGCTTTACGATTGGCGTATGAATGTTCATGAGGGGGAAATTCTTGTTTGGGTATCACCCCCTTCGTGCACTAAAATTACCATAAAGCTTGGCGCTTGGTTTTTGGCTTGGAGTTCCGATGGTATTTATCCCAAGGGGAAGGGAATGCCTTTGTATTTTCTTTCACATGGCGATGTGCAAAAGAGGGTGTTTTTAGAAACCTATGCCGGGGGGGCCCACTGGGTTTTTAAAGCTGTGAATGACTTTCATCTTTTTCCTGAAGTTTCATTTGTTAAAGAAGTTTCTGCTATTCATTCTCCCGTAATTTTGTTTGAAAAGAATGATGTGCTGGTGGGATTGGCATCGGAGGTTTATTGCCTGGCCCATTGATTTATAAGAAAGGTTTGGTTGCTGTGCCTGATGAACAAAATATGATTGAAATATTGCTTGATAGTGAAAACGAAAAGTCCAGCGATCTTGAAGCTCTTAAGAAGATTCAGCAAGCTGGAGTTAAAATACGAGAAGAAATTTCCAAAGTGATTGTTGGCCATTCCGAGGTTGTTGAACAACTCCTCCTAGCCCTCTTTGCAAAGGGACATTGCCTTTTGGTGGGTGTGCCTGGGTTGGCGAAAACCCTGATTGTTAAAACTTTGGCATCAAGTCTGGGCCTTATATCTAATCGCATTCAATTTACGCCGGATTTAATGCCCTCCGATATTACTGGAACTGAAATTCTTCAAGAGAATAAGACTTCGGGTGAAAGAGTCTTTCGCTTCATTAATGGCCCGATTTTTGCCAACCTTGTTCTTGCTGATGAAATTAACCGTACTCCCCCAAAAACTCAGTCCGCTCTTCTTGAAGCCATGCAGGAACTTCAAGTCACGGTTGGTGGCCAGCGCCATGTATTGCCCAAACCTTTTTTTGTGCTTGCAACCCAAAATCCTATCGAGCAAGAGGGCACTTATCCTCTTCCTGAAGCGCAGTTGGATCGTTTTATGTTCATGATTCTGGTTGGTTATCCCTCGGAATCTGAAGAACTTGAAATCATTTCTCGCACGACTTCAGGGCATATGAATCCTGTGCAGCGGGTTCTTTCAGAGGCTGAAATACAGGAGATGCAAGAACTCGTTTGCAAAATTCCCGCTTCACCCCATGTTGTTAAATACGCAATGGATATTGTGCGTAAAAGTAGACCCGAGCGTGATAAAGAATCATCTGCTGCTGTTCCAGATTTTGTTAGGAAATATATTTCTTGGGGTGCAGGCCCCAGAGCTGGGCAAGCCATGGTGATGGCAGGTAAGGCACGGGCTGCGCTTGCTGGGCGCTTCTTCGTTTCTCGCGAAGATATCAAATCCGTTGCTCTCCCCATTCTCAGGCACAGGATAATTACTAACTATCATGCAGAATCGGATGGCATGACTGCTGATAAAATAGTTCAGAAACTGATTGATTCCGTGCCTTTAGCGGAAATCTAGCCCAGGGAGTTAGGCTTGAGCAATAATAGGAAATACCTTGATGCTGATGTGCTGGCCCGGCTTCGGCTTGTCGAACTCGAAGCCAGAACCATCGTTCAAGGTATTATCTCGGGCAAACATCGCAGCCCAATGCGTGGATTCTCTGTCGAGTTCGCAGAACATCGTGAATACTCCGCAGGCGATGATCTTCGTAGGCTGGATTGGAAAGTCCTTGCCCGTACCGAAAAGCTCTACCTCAAGCAATATGAGCAAGAGACAAATCTTGCATGCTCTATGCTGGTGGATTGCAGTGAATCGATGTCTTTTGGTTCTGTCCCTTGGCAGAAAACCAAGTCCGGGATCCGTTCTAAATTTGATCACGCTGCAATCGCTGCAAGCGTTCTTGCATACCTTTTGCAACACGATGGAGATGCCATCGGGCTTTATACCTTTAACGACAAAGTGTTAAACAGATTATCCCCCTCGGGAAGGGTATCGCAATTGGAGGCGATATTCGAAATACTTTCATTGGGCCCCACCACCGGGAAAACCAACATCGCTCCATTGCTTCATGAAGTTTGCGAGAGAATGACCCGCAAGGGCGTTGTCTTTATATTCAGTGATTTTCTTGACGATATGGATTCCTTAATGGAGGGCATCAAGCACCTGAATCATCTTGGTCATGAAGTCGTTGCTTTTCATGTGATGGATCCGCAGGAGATGGATTTTCCTTTTCAAGATCCAACTTTGTTTCGCGGTTTAGAGGGCGAACCGCAACTCGATGCAGATCCCGTTTCACTAAGGCTGAGTTATCTTGAAAATCTTAACCGATGGCGCACAAGCCTTCGTGAAGAATTAAGAAAGCTTGATAGTGATTATGTTTTGCTTAGGACAGACGAAGTGCTTGGCGAAGTGTTGTCAGAATATTTACGGGGTAGAAAGTCGCGGACAAGGAAAGAGATGCGGGGGCCACTTACTTGATTTTTCCGCTGTTTGCATTTCTGTTTGAAACCCCTATTGCTGCGCTTCTTGCTGCTGCAGGCGCTGTTGCAATTCCTGTTATCATTCATCTTCTGCGAAGGTTTCGCAGGCAGATTGTTGACCTGCCCACTATTCGTTTTCTTTTAGAAGCAAAAAAAGTTCAGGAGAAACGCTGGCGCATCGAACAATGGTTGTTGCTTGTACTGCGTTGCTTGATGGTTTTCTTGCTGGCTTCCGCCTGCGCTGCCGCAATGCCTTGGGCTGAACCCTACTGGCGCAAGTTATTCCCGGAGATGCGCGGGCAACGAATTGCTGGTGTATCTCGTGTGCATACCATTCTTGTTCTGGATGCTTCTCTTAGCATGCTGGCGCAAAAAGATGGGAAATCTGCATTCGAAAAAGCCAGACAAAATGCTGATCGTTTTGTTCAGGCTTGTAACCCAGGCGATGCCATTAGTTTGGTGCAGATGTCGTTTCCTCCGAAGATAATTATCAACGAGGCTGCTGAAGATTTCGATAAAGTGCGGGAGGAAATTTCCGCGATAGCCCCCACTCATGGGTGTGCAGATCTTCCAGGTACACTTGCCTTAGTCGATGCTATTTTGCAGAGATCTCCCCCACGGTTTAAAGACCGCAAAGTTCTTTTCGTTTCTGATCTTCAAAAGAGTTCTTGGCTTGGTAATGGTGCAGGCCCTGCCAATGCCTTGTTCTCTAAAATGCGAACCAAGGCAACTCTTGGGGTTCTTGATGTTGGTGTTGAAATAACTTCTAATCTTGCAATTACAAATCTCGAAATAGATGGGCAGATTGCAGGGGTTAGTTCCGAAACTAGATTCATTGCAAAGCTTCAAGCATATGGCGATAAGCCGCAAAACCGTGTTAAAGTTCGATTGCTTGCCGGTAAAATAGCTCAGGGATCAGACTCTGTTTCTCTTGCTCAAGTGCTTGAGGAATCTGTTGATATGCAGGCTTCTTCGCAAGCTACGGTGTTACTCAAATACAAGTTCAAAGAGCCGGGCGATTATGCGGTTCAAATGCAGTTAGATCAGGATAATCTTGCAGTTGATGATTCCTGCAGAGTGATCGTTCGGGTCAGTAAAGAGCTTAATATCCTGCTGGTAAATGGCAGGTATTCTGCGCGTGAGCTTGAAAGATCGACTGGGTTTTTGCAAATTGCCCTCGATAACGAGGGCGTTGATTCTATTCCTTTGAAGTTCAAGGCACGATCAATCGATGAGCCAAGATTGGCAGACGAATTAAATAAAGGGCTTAGCAATTATGATTCTGTTTTCTTTTGTGATGTCGCTAGGTGGAGAGCTTCCGAATCGAGAATGGTTGCAGAGTTTGTGCGTAAAGGGGGTGGCGCGGTTTTCTGGTTGGGTGAGCAAGCCGAACCCGCTTCTTATAACGATAATCTTTTTCAGGAAGGCAAGGGGATTTTACCTGCGAAGCTGATCAAGCCCGTATCTTCGCTGCAGGGTTCGCTCTTTCAATTTCAATCCGATCCTTCGGCTTTTCAATATCCACCTCTTAGCGCCTTTCGTACTGCTGAAGATAAGCAATCTTTACTCGGCCCGCGATTTACCACTGCTTTTCAAACTGAACCCTTGCCCAAATCTCTTGTCCGAAATCTTGCGAATTTCAAAAGCGTTATTCTAGGTTCGAATGTGGATGATAATAAAAATGCATCCTTGACTGTTCCAGCGTTGTTGGGTTGGCAACCTCCCATTGCTTCCTTGCAAAAGAATTCCAAGGCTACAGATTCACGATCTAAAGGTTGGGTTTACCTTGCTTGTACTAGTGCCAATACGGAATGGAACAACTGGCCTGCATATCCCAGTTATCTGCCTTTTGTTCAAGAGTTAATGTTGGCAAGTTGTGCTGGGAAATTAAAAGAGCATTCGCAACTTTGTGGAACAACGATTGAAGATTACCCCACACAACAATCAGGCGAAGTTAAAATTTCGCTCCCTGATGGCACTGCAGAAACATTGCCTTTGATTCAGGATCAAGACTTTTCCAGAATGAACTTCAGCAATACCTTTAGATCAGGGTTTTATTTTGCAAGGTACCTCACAACACAGGCCAGTAATTGTTTTGCAGTAAATCCGATGCTAAGCCCAATGGGTGAGGCAGGGTCCGAATCAGATCTATCCCGTACTTCGTTGGAGGAGATCAATCAGTTTTATCCGGAGGCGAATTTTTCTCTTGTGAAAGATCCTGAAGCTTTTTTGAATGAAAATAGCTCAGGTACTTCCACTGATAATGAAGACAAAGGGATGTTGAGGGAGAAGATTGCAGGTGTATTTCTTTTGTTGTTCCTTCTCTTTTCGATAGGGGAGTTTTTGTTTTCTTGGTTGATGGGGCTGGGCAGATCGCTTACGCCAAGCCTTAAGAAACCATGGTTGATCATGGGGCTGAGCTGGCTTGTTTTAATTCCTGTTGGATTTTGTATGGTTGGAATACTTGGCAATTCTTCGGGTGCAAATGCGCTCTCATTTCTACCTGCTAGTGTTGTTGAGAGTTTTGAATCGGTGCGTGGTCGAATTGAAGTCGGGGAAGGTGAAACATTACAAACCAGGTTGATAACTCAAAATGAATTCACTCCCGCAATCAACACTAAAGCAGTCAGGCTTTCAATATTTGGGATTCTAACTTTTTGCACCGGTATTGCATTTGTTAGGTTGGTTTTTAATCGCAGTGCTTTGGGGGCGATTACTCTTACTGGGTTAAGGTTGGGCTTTTGGTGGGTTCTGCTGTGGATACTACTACCCCAGATTGGCCTTGGGTTTGAAAGATTTACCTGGCCTGATATTGCAATTATGATTGATGATTCTCAAAGCATGTCGATTGCAGATAAATACCAAGACGAGGCCAGGGATTTGTTTTCGCGTAAAATTGCAGATGCTTCCAGCCAGCAAGTTACTCGAATTGGAATTGCCCGTGCCATTCTTTCAGAAAATCAAGGCAAGTTTCTTGCAAACATACTTGAAAGAAAGTTCCGCATTCACCTTTATCATCTTTCTGCCCGGGCAGAGAAAATAGCCCTTATCACCAAGCCTGAAGAAATTCCTGAAGCCCTTGTTTTAATTCGGGCCTTGAAACCGGATGCTTCCCATGACAGTAGCAAAATTGGTAATGCCTGCAGGCAGGTGCTTAATGATTTTCGGGGCACCCCCCTTGGAGGCGTGGTTCTTTTTTCTGATGGAGTTGTTACCGATGGCGAAGAATTGTCGAAGGTGACAAAATTTGCAGTCCAGAGTGCGGTTCCCTTTTTTGCAATTGGGTTGGGTGAAGAAATGGAACCCAAAGACCTTGCTGTATTGGATGTTCAGGGACCTGATGATATTGCTTTTGGAGACCGGGTGGTGTTGGATGTAAGGGTTTCTTCCGCAGGGTATAAAAACTTTCGAACCTCGGTGCTCCTTAAGGAAAAAGGTAAGCCTGATATTATTGATAAGCAGGAAATAACCCTTGATGAAACAGGTATACCTTCCGTAATACGCTTGGTCGATAAACCAAAAACCGAGGGGCTGAAACTTTATGAAATTGAGATCCCAATACAGAAGGAAGAATCGCAAGCGACGAATAACCGGCTCGAAAAAAATGTTCTTGTTCAACAAGCCAGCACGGTAAGAATTCTCTTTGTCGAAGGTTGTAGGCGTTATGAGTATCAATACTTGAAAACATTGCTCGAAAGGCAGGCGGAAGTTCCAGGTGGGAGAAAACTTTTCTCGTTGAATGTGCTTTTGCTGGAAGCAGATCCAGATTTCCCATCACAGGATCGCACTGCGATTGCAGACCTTCCCACTCGAGGTGAGTTGTTTCTTTACGATGTTGTGATTTTTGGTGATGTTGACCCCAAATCGAGGGAATCTACAAAATTCAAACGATTCCTTACAGACCTCACCGAATTCGCACGCGAAAAAGGAGGAGGCGTACTTTTCTTGGCAGGGCAAAGATTCTTCCCTGCAGAGTATGCTGCTTCTTTGCGCGATTTGTTGCCTGTAGAAATTAATGCTAATCCATTGATTGAATCGCCCGAAGGAATCATTCAGGGCTACAGGATGATTCCCGCGCCTTCTGCGAGCACGCACCCTATTTTTAGATTTCATTCAGAGGAAAAAGAAAATAGTAATCTTTGGAGTCACATGAAGGAAATGTATTGGTGCTTTGCAGGTGTGGTGCCTAAGAAAGGTGCAGAAGTGCTTGCGAGTGCGGAGGGAGGCAATCTCGGGGTATCAGGCAAAAATGTGCCGCTCATGGTGCTCCAGTACTATGGTGCGGGCCGGGTTTTGTTTTTTGCATTTGACGAATCTTGGCGCTGGGCGTACCGAGAGGATCAGGGCTATTACAATTATTTCTGGCTGCAGACTCTGCGTTTTCTTTCCCGAAATTCTGTCTCCAAGATTTCGCTTAAACTCGATAAAACCGGAAACTATAGGCGGGGCGATTCCATCCGGGTTCTTGTTCGACTTCCTCTTGATGCTTCAGGTGCAGAAGCTAATTCCACCGTTCGTGTGTCGATGGAAAAGAAAAATATACAAGATGGCAAAGGGAAAGAAATTATTACCCTTGAACTTGCCAAAGTTGTTGGCAGTAGGGGAGCTTTCGAAAGTGTTATTGATAATGCCCGTGAAGGTAAATATCTTTTTCAGGTGTTGCAACCCCGTAAGCAAGATGCAGCGCCCTTTGTTGAGTGCATTGTTCTACCGCCACCGGGTGAAATGGAAAAGCTGACCATGGCGCAAAATGATTTAACGAAGATGGCGCTTACCACGCAGGGCAAATTCTATTTCCCTGACCAGACCGCTTCATTGCCTGCTGATCTCCCCAGCGGTTTTCAAATTTCATCTGGTTCCCCTTCGCCCCCTTGGGATTTATGGAACCATCCATTTGTTTTTGTCCTCGTTTTATTACTGTTAACCTTGAATTGGTTTTTGGGAAGGCGCTTGCAACTGTTATAGTTAAATATGCTAATTAAAAGGACTGGATACACACCATGACTTTGCTTACCAAAGAGATTGAAGCTTCACCGGATGCAGAGCGTTTGCAACGCCTTATGGCTTCCATTTTGTTGCAGAACAAAGTCTATGGTTTTTTTCGGGCGATCTTTATTTGGGCATTATTCACCAGCTTGGTTTTATCCAGTCTGGTTGTTTTGGAGTATCATTTTCATTTAGACTCTTGGTTGCGTGCAGTATCCTTGGTTTTATGGCTTGCTAGTTCCACTTTTGCATTTCTATTCTTGTTTAAACCCATTAACCGTGGTTCCTTGACTGCAACACAGTTGGCTTTGCAAATGGAGGGCATTGATCCGCAATTAAAAGATTCCCTGGCCAGTGCCATTTATTTTCTTGAACAGAACAAAACCATGGAAGGTGCCTCTGCAGAATTAGTGGTAAAGGCGATAGCAGATGCTTTTGACAAAGTAATGCTTGCGGACGTTTTTTTCAAGGTTCATGTGCGCTGGGTGGGTGTTAGTTTTCTAATATCAGGTGCGTTTTTATTTACGATGCTGTTGGTTTTTCTTGGTTACATGCCTTTTTCTGGGGTGGCGCTGGCTCGGGTGATCTTGCCTTATGAAAATATAGCGTGGCCTACTCTTACTCAAATTGAAGTGGTTGCCCCAAAGCCCAAAGTTGGGAAAAATGAAACACTACGAATCGTTGCAAGGATCAAAGGTAAAACTCCCCAGCAAGCCACGGTTCTGGTTCATTGCGAGGGGGCTTTGCATTCTAAACTAATCGCAGATATTCAAACTGGTGAAGGCAATGTTTCGGAATTAATCGGGAAAATTGATGTCTCTGCGATAGGCCGTGATTTTGCGTTGCAAATATTCGCAGGTGATGCAGTTTCTGATGTTTATCAGATAACGGTTCTAGCCCCGCCGTTGTTTTTAGATATTGATGGAAATCCTTCTCCAACAGTAACTTGCCTACCTCCTTTCTATACTGGATTGCCTTCGCCTTTAAAAATCTCCCCTGGCACTTCGCAATTAGATGTTCCGCTTGGAAGTAATTTAGTATTTAAAGGGCTTGCGGATCGCACGCTTAAATCTGCCCGCCTCGAATTCCAGCCCGAAAATAAAGATCTTCTGCCAGGTATTGTAGGGGCCTTGTTTTCCGCAGGCGATCAGTGGGCAACTTTAGTATTGCTGCCAATTGCCAAAGCTTCTGCTGCAGAAACTGCAATTTCTTTGGATACCTTGAATACTGGATTTGAAATTTCATTTACCCCAATAGCTTCGGGGATTTATTCGGTTGTGATTGAGGATGAAAGCGATTTATATGCGATTCGAAGTTTTGACCTACAGGTTCGTGCTGATCCTTCGCCTTTGGTAAAAATGGATTCTTCGCTTGCGAATAGCGGGTATTTGCAATTGTTTCCCGAAGCTGAAGTTGCCCTTAAAATATCTGCTGAAGATGTGCTTTATGGGTTAAATTCCGTTGGTATTGAGTTTAAAGGGGCGCAAGATGCCTTTAAAAATTCGGGTGCAGATTTTTGGAACCAAACTTTGGTTGACAATAATGGGATTAGAACCAAGCCCGTAAATAATCTTTTACTGGATCATGTGGTTAAACTGAAGGATTTGAAAAACGCAAATGGTTCTTCTTTTAAGGCAGGCGATCGCTTTTCATTTCGTTATATAGCCAGTGACCATGACGATATTTTGCCTCTGAAACCCCGGGGCGGTTCTGAATGGTTGGAAATTCAAATTGTCGATCGCAATGGAATTGAATTATCACTTGAGAAAGCTCAAGAGAAGGCTAGGCAGGAATTATTGAAGGTCAGGGATGTTCAGCGCAAGGCGACCAAAGATACCCGGTTTGCCTTGGATCAAATTAAATCCAAGGAAGAAGGCGTTCAAAAAGCAATGGAAGCTGTTCAGTCAGCAGAGCAGGGGCAAAAAAATGTAGCTGAACGGCTTGGAGAAAAAGAATCAGGACTTCTAGGCGGTATTGAGAAAATTAGGAAGCTTGCGGAAGCTAACAAGTTGAAATCTTCTGCTTCATTGAGTCGGCTTAATGAACTGGGAAAAGAAATCAAAAAAATCGAAGAAGGAGAGTTGGCGCAAGCAGAGTTGCAATTGTCGGAGGCCTCCAAACGATTGGAATCTGCAGATGCTGGAAAAGGATTGGAAAAAGAAAAATTGACTGCTGCGCTTGAGAAGTCGTTGAGGAATCAACAAGAAGTTGAGAAAAGCTTGGATGGGTTGCTTAAAAACCTTGAGCCATGGGCCGGCCTTGCCGAAATGCGTTCCGATGCCCGGGAGACACTGCTTGAACTGGAAGATTTGAAACGGAAGTTGGAGGATACGCAAAAGCAAGATCCCTCAGCATTGGGGAAGAAGACTGATGAGCTTACTCCGATGCAAAAAGAAAAGATCGAGAATCTTTCGGTGCAGCAAAGCAAGGTAGCTCAGAAAGCAATGAACCTCGTTGATAAAATGAATAAATCAACGCAGGAGAAAAAAGGGCTAGAGGAGTCGGTTGCTAAAAATATCAAGGATGCCCTCGAGTTGCCTGATGTTAAGGAATTGAAAAACAACCTTCGTTCTGCAAAAGAAGAAATTGAATCCAACCGATTGACGGACGCATCAAAATCGCAAGCTAAGGCTGTGGAAGGGATACAAGAGATATTGGAAAAGCTTGAAGAAAACCCGCAGGAGATGAATCAAAAGTTGGCGAAAAAATTGCGTGAGGTTCAAAAGCAACTCGAGGAGATGAAACAAGAGATGCAAACTTTGCGTAAAAAACGCGATGAAGCGCAAAAGATCAAAAATGATGATCAGAAAAAAGATGCCCTCCAGAAGAACAATGATGAGATGGAAAAACTAGCTTCCAAAATGGAAGAGATGGCTAAAACTCTGAGCAGGTTAAAGAACGAAAATGAAGGCGGTAATCTCGAAGATTCAGCCAAAGAATTAAGGCGTATAGCTCAAAATCCACAAGAGAACCCAGGTGTTAACCCTGAGTTAAATCCTCTTGATAAAGCTCAGGAAAAATTGCAGAGGGAAATACAAGACGTGCAACAGTTGGCAAAAGAAACCGAAGAGAAATTACAAAGAGAGCGCCTAGAGAAGATTGCTGAAAGTATAAAGCTGCTTTCTGAAAGGCAGGAATCTTTGGTAAAAGAATCCGAGAGGTTTGATATTTTGCTGAATGAAAAAGGAGCATGGACCCGTGCCCAGATTCTTTCACTTACTGGCTTTGCACGATCCCAAACTGGCCTTGCTGAGGAAACCGAACTTGTTGCTTCACGCGATCTTGATGGATTGCCTGTGTTTATGAAAACTATCGGCATGGCAGGTAGATCGATGCGCAACGCTGCAAAATTATCGGAACGAAATTCTCGAACTCAAACCAAAGGGCCGCCACTTTCAGAAAAAGTCGTGCCTGTGCAAAAAGAAGCTTTGCAACGATTGATGCAATTTCAAAATGCACTCAAGGAAGAAATTGGGCAGCTTGCCTCTGCAGCAAAGGATAATGAAGCGGAAGAAAAACAGGAGAAAAACACCGAAGAAGGCAAACCAAATCAATCCGGGGGAGGAGCGCAAGATCGTAAGCCACCATCGATTGCCCAGCTTAAATTGTTGCGTAATTTACAGGCAGATTTGTATGATCGAACCGAGCAACTTTCTACCAAGTTTCCCGATTCTAAAAAGATGCCAGAAGATAGCAGACGGGAAATGCTCAATCTTCAAAAAGATCAACGGGAAGTAGGAGAATTGTTGGAAATCCTTATCGAGTTTAATCGCAAAAATGCACCCCAGGGAGATTTGCAATGATGATTAGGATTATCATGCTGTGCTCTCTTTTACTTGTTTCGGGGGCAATGATTGCTCAAGAAAAAGAGTCTGTTCCCACTCAAGAAAAATCAAGCGATGAAGGCCCGGTTAGGTTGAAAAAGAAGAAAGCTATGCCTGCGGAACCTCAGGAAAAACCAAAAGATTCTGCGATTGTTCCAAGTGATAAAAATAAACCCGAGTCTAACCCTGAAAAGAAAAAAGATAAGGGAACTCCACCACCAATAGAAATGGAGCAACCGAAAGATAATCTTGAAGAAGAAGAGATTTTTGGACGAATCGGGAAAAATCTCAAGGATGTTGACGACAGATTAGGAAACCTTGAGTTAGGGGAAGCGACTCTGCAAAAACAACGCGATATTCTTGAAGATATTGATAAACTGCTCAAAAAGAATCAAAGCAATCAATCTCAGTCGAATCAGTCCCAATCTAAATCTTCATCGAAAAGCGAAAGCCCAAATAAACAACCAAAAGGCTCGCCTGATAACCAAGATTCCAACGCTAATGATTCGGATAAAGGGCAGGATAAACAGAAACAAGGTGGGCCGAAGCAAGGGCAGCAAGGCGCAGATTCTGGGAAACAACAAAAACAGGGCGGCCAAGGCAAAGCTGATCCCGATGGAAAACCCGATGCAGGGAAAGGGCAGCCTAAAGATATGCAGGGTAAAGGCGACAAAGGTGCATCTGAAAAATCAGAGGTTGCGAATCAGGGTAAAGGTGATGACAAAAATTCCAAGTCTGGGGATGGAGGCAAAACCGACCCTTCTAAAAATAAGGTGAATCCTGCTGCCGATGTTTTTAAAGAGGCTTGGGGGCATTTACCCGAAACATTGCGGGCAGAGCTTAATGCTTATGGTGTGCCCAACCAATTCATGGACCGTTATGATGAGATGATTCGAAAATATTATGCAAAGGTAGCTGAAAAGGGTGCCAGGAAAAAGTGATGATATTTAATTTCCAGCGTAGAGAATGTTTGTTTGCGGGGCTTGGTTTGTTAACCATTCCCCATTCTTCTTTTGGCTTTCAAGAGCCAAAAATTAAAAAAGGCCCCAATCTGCCTGATGGTTCTCAGGCCAAGGGCATGATGACACCCCAGTTGGATAAATCTGTGGAAAAAGGTCTCGAATTTCTTGCTACCCGTAGAAGGCCTGATGGTTCTTTTGGTACTGGCACCTACACCGGTAATGTTGCAATCACCAGTCTTGCAGCACTGGCATTCATGGCTGGTGGCAATCAGCCCCAAAGAGGTAGGTTCGGGAAAATAGTTACTGATGCCCTGAAATATATTCTTACTCAGGAAAACAGGGAAGGCGGTTACCCAGGTTTTTTTCATAACCCTAGATCCTCGCCTCATGGCCCCATGTATGGACATGGTTTTGCCACTTTGTTTCTTGCTGAAGTTCATGGCATGATTCCCGATAAGGAACTTCGAACACAGACCCATGATGCCCTTGAACGGGCTATTAAATGCATCTTAGATAGCCAGACTAAGGAAGGTGGATGGCGTTATAATCCAACGCCCAAAGATGCTGATATTAGTGTGACGATTTGCCAAATCATGGCTTTAAGGTCTGCGCGAAATTCAGGTATTCTTGTTCCTAAATCCCGTGTTGATCGCTGTGTTGAATATGTCAAACGCTGCCAGGATAAACGCGAAGGTTGGTTCAGGTATATGGCGCAATCGGGTGGTGGCGGGCAGATGGGATTTGCACGCACTGCTGCAGGTGTTGTGGCTTTATACAGTGCAGGTATTTACGATGGGCCAGAGATAGAAGCTGGGTTGCAGTTTTTAGTTCAATCCAAACCTCAGGGATTGAATCTTCAACGTACGGAAATGCATTATTTTTATGGCCATTATTATGCTGTTCAGGCAATGTATACTGCGGGTGGCAAATACTGGGCTGAATGGTTTCCCTATATTCGCGATGAATTAATTGCTAGGCAGCGCCCCGATGGCTCTTGGTTTGATCAGGTGTGTGGTCATTATGCAACCGCAATGGCGTGCTTGGTTCTTCAAACTCCCAACAACTATCTTCCCATTTTTCAAAAATGAAATTAAACTTTCTTACAGTAGTGGTTTTTTCTTGTTGGGCGACTTTTGTAAGCGCTCAAGATCCAATATTTATTGTGCGTGACAGAATCGGAACCGTCAAAGAAGGCAGTATTCAGCGAATATCTTCAGCCAATAGTTTGGAAATGCTTTCCGCGGATGGGAAAAGTTTTACGCTTACCAATCCTGTTTATCTCTCCCGAAAAAACACGGTTAGTCCGAAGTTTCCCCAATCTAGAGCGTTATGGCTTTTGAATGATGATTGTATTAAGTTTGAAGATTTGTTGATGAAGGATGATAGCTTTGAATTTGAAAGTTCAGATTTTGTTTCTGGGAGTAAAACTCTAGTTCCTCTTTTGGATACCAAGATGATATGGCTAAAAAATCCTCTGGGTATTCTTGACCCTGTTTCCTATCGCAACAAAATACTTAATGAAATTCGGCTCAAAGATTTCGTTGTTTTGAATAATGCAGAGCGTGTTGATGGGGTTCTTGAGAGTTTAGGTGCAAAAAATGCTGTGCTGGATTCTGGAACCGCCAAGTCTGAATATAAAAGTGATTCCATCGCAGTTATTGGCTTAAGCTCTGATGATAATTCTAAAAAAGAGAAAGCGATAGAAGGGGTAAGTTTGGTTTTGGATTCTGGTACAAGGATAACGCTTGCGGAGTTCAATCTTTCGATGGGAATTCTTGAAGGCAAAACGATGCAGGGTACAAAGGTTCGCATTCCCATTGCCAAAATTCAGCAAGCGGTATTTTTGGGAAAAAGTGTTGTTAGAATTCAAGAACTTAAGAACATTAAGCTGAGACAAGTACCGTTTTTTGAAACTCCGATGGAGGCGAAAGGTGTTAAAGCCACCAAGAATTCCGACTTTTTGATTTCCGGTTCATCCTATTCCAATGGGTTTTCTACCATGGGAAGTACCTCGATCACTTTTTTACTAGAGGGGAAGTACCAAAAATTATGCGGTTTTTTTGGCTTTGACGATATTGATGGCAGGCGGGGCAGGGCGGATATTAAGCTTCTTGCAGATGGAAAAGTAATTGCAAGTTGGGCTGATCGAACTTGGAAAGATGGCCTTGGCAGCTTGGATTTGCCCTTAGCAGGCACTAAGGCGCTATCCTTGGTTGTCGAGGCATCTGTTGGGTCAAAAATCAATTGGTGCGAATGCCTGTTCTTTCTGGCAGATTAAATCTTTTACTTACACTAATTTAATTGAGTCCTGTTTTCATTTCGAATTTGGCAAGCGACGGCGTTATTACCCAGCCATGTGTCCCAGGCGCCATGATCTCCTATATCAATACCATCCGCTACCGCTTTTTTCTGCAGTAATGATTGCAAATCGCTTAAAAAATCTGCGTCCATCAATTCGATGTGTGTTGCGAGATTCTTATGTAGAATCCGGTATACAAGTTTGAGTTCATTCACAGAATATTGATTCATGTTCGACCTTTCATCTAAAATTGCCTAACATCATTCTAAGGAACCCAAGGCAAAGAGTATCATCAATATGAAAATTTTACTGACGAACGATGATGGAGTGGATGCGCCAGGCATTCTGGCGTTTGAAAAAGCTATTGCAGGTTTTGGCTTAGTGACTGTAGTTGCACCTTCGGGTGCGTTATCGGGGTGCGGGCATCGCGTGACTACAGATGAAGCTTTACGGGTGAAGCAGGTAAGGCCCGGGATTATGTCGGTTGATGGCACGCCTGCGGATTGTGTGCGTGTTGCAATGCATTCGTTGCTGCCCAAGGTTGATTGGGTGGTTTCCGGAATAAATGCAGGCGGGAACCTCGGGGTGGATATTTTTATTTCTGGAACTGTGGCTGCGGTAAGGGAAGCTGCATTTCATGGGATTCCGGGTATTGCAATCTCGCAATATCGCAGGCGTGGAGCACCCATGGATTGGGCTCGTTCAGAAAAGTTTGCCCGTTCTATCGTTACGCATTTGATTGAAAAACCGATCAAGCCTGGAACTTATTGGAATGTGAACCTTCCCCATCTGGAAGAATCAGACCCGGATCCAGAGTTTGTTTTTTGCAAGCCAAATACCTCCCCTTTGCCTTTGGCGTTTAGGGTCGAGGGTGATTCTTTTAAATATGCTGGAGATTACCATTCAAGGCATGCAGAGGTGGGTACCGATGTAGATGTATGCTTTTCGGGCAAGATTGCCATCAGCCTATTAGGTATTTTTTAAGCAAGGAATAGGCTTAGTTCGAAAGGCTTTGCATAACTAACGCTGCATTCTGCCCGCCAAACCCAAAGCTGGTGCTAAGCGCTGTACGCACTTTTTTATCCCGTGCGCTATTTGGAACATAATCAAGATCGCATTTGGGATCGAAGTTGGTTTGATTGATAGTTGGTGGCAGTACGCCCTGCTTTAGGGTTAATGCCATTGCGACAGCTTCGACTGCCCCAGCAGCGCCTATCAAATGTCCAATCATGGATTTGATCGAGGATAATGGCAGTTTTTTCGCTCTTTCGCCAAACACCTGTTTGATGGCCATGGTTTCCATTTGATCATTCAAACGTGTGCTGGTGCCATGTGCGTTGATATAGTCAACATCATCGGTATCAAGTTTTGCTTCACGAAGAGCCCACTTGATAGCACGAGAAGCGCCGCCTGCTTCGGGGTCGGGTTTGGTTACTGCATAAGCATCAAAGCTGCTACCTAGGCCGGTAACTTCTGCGTAAATGGTTGCGCCTCGTTTTCGGGCATGTTCATATTCTTCAAGTAAAAGAACGCCAGCCCCTTCGCCTAGTACAAACCCATCGCGTTGCCCGTCAAAGGGTCGTGAAACTTCGGAAGCTTCGCGGTTGGCGGGGCTAAGAGCACCGATGGAGGAGTAAGCGAGAAAAAGAAGAGGGTCGATTCTGCTATCTGCGCCCCCTGCCAATACAAAGTCTGCATCGTCTCTTGCAATAAGTCTGAAAGCTTCGCCAACGGCTTGAGTTCCTGCAGCGCATGCAGTGGTGATGGTATTGTTAGGGCCTTTTGCGCCATGAATCAGCGAAATATGAGCAGCTACCATGTTGGGGAGATATTTTAAAATCCAAAGGGGGAACAATGCGCCTGCCCCTTGTTTGCCCAAGTGTTCGGGTCTGAACCCGCTTCCATTACAAGCTTCTGCAAGTAAGGGTGCGATATCGGGAAGATCCATGGGAACAAGTCCCGTGCCCATGATAACGCCAAGTCGTTCAGGATCAATTTTGCTAAGATCAAGCCCGCTGTCGGTAATTGCCATGCCTGAAGCAGCGACGCCAAACTTTGCTGCACGGCCCATGATTTTGATACTTTTACGGTGTTCGTGTGGGATGTAAGAGTCGAGGTTGAAATCAGGAACTTCTGCAGCGATTTTTACAGGGTGGGAAGAAGCATCGAAAGTTTTAATAGGGCCAACGCCACTAACTCCTTCAACGCAATTTTTCCAGAAGGCATCTTTGCCTATACCGTTTGGAGCAACAACTCCTAAACCTGTAACAACAACTCTTCGCATGATAGAAACGCCCAACGAAAAACGCTGGGCGAGCCTCCCTGAAACTAAAGTGTCTAAATAAAACGCCTATTCTTGCTAAGCTTCCTATGCTTAACCGTACTGCGTGTCCTCATATGTCCTATATTACCCATATTCAAAAGTAATGTGCAATGGTTATGTGAATCCAGTTTGCTTAACAAATGTTAAATTTTTTAAAGTTAGCCGCTTTGTCTGAATAATCGTTACAACCCCTACGGTTTTAAAAAGCCTGATGCACGCCTTAAGTGCAAATAGCCTTTGTTTTTCTTTTCACTTTAAAGTCAGAAAGTGCTATTAATCTCATTATTGGCTTGGACCCATTAAATCGTGCCAACTTTTATTTTCAAGGATTCGAAATGAACATGAAATGGTTTTCACGCGGAGATTGGAACGCCTTTTTTGGTTTGTCCATCGATAACCTCGCAGTCATGATTTCTTTGTTTAGCCTTTTGACCTTTGCTGGTATTCCCAATGGGTATACTCCTGAATTCGTATTGACCCGTATGCTGCCCGGAACTGCACTAGGCGTGCTTATTGGCGATATTGCGTTTACATTGATGGCCTGGGGGCTTGCAAAAAAACTTAAGAGCGACACCGTCACCGCAATGCCCTTGGGTTTGGATACACCCAGTACCTTCGGGATGGCATTTTTGGTGCTTTTGCCTGCACTTGCAAAAGGCAACGAACTTTATCCCCAGGACCACCACCAAGCCATGACCTTTGGCTGGAATGTTGGGTTAGGAGTTTTGATTCTTACTGGATTAATAAAAGCTTTTTTCTCACCCTTTGGAAATCTTGTAAGGCAATGGGTGCCTCGTGCAGGGTTGCTAGGTTCTTTAGCGGCTATCGCCTTGACTCTAATTTCATTTATGCCTTTACGCGAAGATATTGCGGGTATGCCCGTGGTTGGTTTGCCCTGTCTTTTGGTGATACTTATATGCCTTTTGGCCCACCGGGTGTTGCCCTTTAGATTTCCCGGTGCATTATTTTCGGTGTTGCTGGGGTTGGCTCTTTATATGATCTCGATATTCGCAGGGAAAACTTTTGGCATTAGTATCGTTGCAGAGATCAAGCCTTTTGAATTCATGGGGCATTTTGGGTTTCAGGTGCCATGGGCCTTTTCCGCGGGTGATTCGCAGTGGTGGAACACCATTTTCTACGAGGTGTTGGGAAGAATGCCAATGATTTTTCCCTTTGCCTTGGCAACCATCATTGGGGGCATTGATTGTACCGAAAGTGCTGCTTCTGCTGGGGATGAGTACGATACACGATCGGTGCTTTTTGTGGAAGCAATCTCTTCATTAGTAGCGGGTTTAGCCGGTGGTGTAATTCAAACCACACCTTACATTGGCCAACCAGCCTACAAGAAAATGGGCGCACGGGCAGGGTATACTCTTCTTACCGCTTTGTTTATTGGGTTGGCAGGATTCATGGGCGGCTTGACCGTTCTTTTCCATCTGCTACCCAAAGTTGTGCTTTTCCCGATTCTTGTTTTTGTTGGACTTGAGATTACTTCCCAGACTTTCCGGGTTGTTAATCCTAAGCATTATCCCGCACTTGCACTAGCTTTTCTTCCCTCGCTTGCCTACCTTGGATTGTTGTTGATTAAAAGTATTTACGGCCCAGTTTTGCCCGGAAACCCCGAATCTATCAATGCTATTCAAACGCTTCGATGCCTTGCCAACGGGTTTCTTATTTCCGGTATGTTGTGGGCTGCAATGATGGTTTCGATTCTGGATGATAAAATGTCTAAAGCCAGTTGTTATTGTTTTGTGGCTGCACTTCTGGCGTTTATTGGAGTTATACATTCTCCCTTGGCGGACGAAGTTATTGGATTTCCTTGGACTGTACTCGCTTCGATTGACAAGCCTTTTCTTGAAGCGGTTAAAGTGCAATCACCCTATCATTGGGCTAGTGGGTATTTGATCTGTTCTGGTTTATTGCTGGTGTTATCGAAGTATGGCAAAGCTGCAGATGAAGAGTTGGCACCTGGAGAAGAATTTCAATCAAATGCTTCCGGGAAGATATAATAGGAAATATGAAACATCCCATGGGCATTCGCATGAAGTTCAGCTTTGGATTAAAATTTCTTGGACTAACCATCTGTGATTTTTTTACTTTGTTATTGTTTATTATTGCCTTTCTTTTCTTTGGGTCGGCTGCAATCGCAAATGCTCCTTTTCCAGCGATTGTCGTACCGGTAACCACGCCTTTTGAAAGCGAAGGCGCCAAAAGGATTCGCAATCTTGCTCTCGAAGCACTAGACAAATTTATTCTTGAGACCAAGGGTGTTCCCGCTGCGGAACGGCCTGTTTTTAAATTGATCATTGATTTTAATCCTGAGGGCAAAGCCTTCACTTCTGAGTTTGGCCCTGCTTACGATCTCGCACAATCCTTGCGCCTGTTAAAAAACAGGGGCAGCTTGAGCATTTTTGGTTGGGTACATGGCGAAGTGCAAAGGCATGCAGTGCTTCCTTTGCTTGCCTGCGACAATATTTATTATTCTAAAGATGCGGTGGTGGGGGGAGTGATTGGTGATAGTGGGGAATTTTTGAGTAACACCATTCGAACAGCCTACGACGAAATAACTGTGGGAAGATTTGCCAAGGTTGTGATTCGAAAAATGTACTCACCAGATTTAGTGATAGTTAAAGCCACCAACCCCAAAGGCAGGGAAATTTTTGTCGAGCGGGGGGAAGATCCGCAGGGTGAGATTGTCGTACAGGCGGGAAAAGAGGGCCGCTACGATTTCTCCACCGCTAAAGCTCTTGGCATTTCTGAGCAGGAACCAGCAGATGATCTTGGTGCACTTGCTTCAATTCTTCGACTTTCTGCAAAAAGTTTGGGCGATGCTACTGCCTCCAGTCGGGAGTTTGTGCCTTGGAGGATTGTGTTGACAGGTCCGATTAATCCGGAGTTGTTTGAGCGTTTCAAGCGCAGGGTAAGCAGGGCGGTAGGGCAGGGCGCAAATTGTCTGATTCTGCAGTTTGAGTGTGGCCAAGGAAAGGCGGAGTCCGCACTTGAGATCGCCAGCTTTATCCGTGATCTTGAAAAATCTTCCCGTGTTAATCCCATAAAAACAATCGCTTTTCACACCACCCAGGCAAGGGATTTGTCACTAATCATGTCGCTTGCTTGTTCGAAAATCATTATGGAAGAGGGGGCTTCGCTTGGATCGATGGAGGAGGGCTTGATTACCAATCCTGAAACCAGAATGCGGGTGCGTGCCCAATTAGAGGAATTACTGCAGGATAAAATCGGTGCCAAACCTGAAGTGAAATTACTCGCTGAGGCATTTCTAAACGCTTCAAGCAGAATAGCGTTGGTGGTTCAAAAGATTACTGGTGAATTCAAACTAATCGATTCCGAAGATCTGGTTAATCAGCCTGCGTATAAACTTGAATTACAAATCAAGCCGTTTGCTAAGGAAGATGAAAACAAGCCGTTGCGACTTCGGGCAGAGCAAGCGGTAGATTCAAGAATAGGGGTAGCTAATACCGTAGCAAAGGATGTTGAAAGTGCATTGATTTCAGAAAACTTTAAGCCGGAAAGTGTGCCTATTTCGGGCACCGATTGGCTCGATGAGTTGGCGGAGTTTCTTACCCATCCTTGGACCCGTGTTGTTCTTATCATGCTTGCGATCACTTGTCTTATTCTTGAAGTGAAGATGCCAGGTGTCAGCCTGCCTGGAGTACTATCTGCGTTTTTCTTTGTCTTGTTTTTCTGGTCGCACTCGCAGTTTTCGGGGCAGATTTTCTGGCTCGCAATCTTCCTTTTTTTTCTGGGTATGATTCTTATTGGTGTCGAAATCTTTGTTATTCCTGGATTTGGTGTTACTGGAATTGCTGGAATTTTACTGGTTTTAGGAAGCCTCGGATTGGTCGCATATGGTCATTGGCCTAAAAATCCTGATGAATGGGTTGGTTTGGGAAAATCGATGGCTCCTTATGGCATTAGTTGCATGGGCGCTTTGGTTGCTGTTGTTTTTATTGCGCAGTTTTTGCCTTCCATGCCGATGACTAGCAAGCTTTTTCTTAAACCCCCCGATAACGATGACCAGCCTTTGTTTGCAGAGGATGAATTGCATCAAGGGTTGGCAGGTTTGTTAGGTTCGATTGGTGTTGCAGAGACTAGCTTGCATCCTTCGGGAAAAGCAAAGTTTGGTGATCATTGGCTTGATGTGGTTTCAGATGGTGGATTCATCGTTCAGGGAGCTAAAATAAAAGTATGTCAGATTGAAGGTGGTAAAATTGTTGTTAGTGAAGTTTTCTGATCGGATTCTTTGAAAAGATGTTTGTTGCACGAATTGTAAAAAGGACCTTAAGTACCCATGGATTCATCGAACTTAACTTTTGCTATTTTTTTGGTGTCGACCGGGTTTGTGCTGTTTGGGTTGGAATTGTTTCTTCCCACGGGAGGCATCCTTGGCATGCTTGCTCTTTCGAGCATGATTGTCGGCATTACTTTTGCATTTAAGCAGGGTTTGCTTCAGGGGGCGATTTTCCTAACTATTTCCGGAGTTGGTGTTCCAGTTGCTTTGAAATTGTTCTTTTGGGCCTGGCCTCGTACCAGCATGGGCAGAAAAATGACCGTACGAAGTGCTGCAGCAGAGGAAACCATAGGAAACATGGAATCGAATCAAGCTTTGGAATTATTGATCGGAAAAATAGGGAAAACGCTTTCAGAGTTGCGCCCATCTGGTATAGTGGACTTCGAAGGTCGTAGGATTGATGCAATTAGTGAGGGAATATTGATTGCTGAAGGCTTACCTGTTTTGTGTATTTCGGCTCAAGGTGGGCATCTGGTGGTAAAACCCCTAGTTGCAACCGGATTTGAAAATGAGCAAATCTCTAATATAGATTTAAGCTAGTTCAAGTGCAATAACCGTCTGAATATAAGGAGAGTTTAATGTTTGGTGAAATTCTAGCTGCTTCTGATTCGATTAATACCGTATATCTGGTCGGCGGTGTTATCGGATTTATCATTTTTCTTCTTGTAGCATTCTTTCTCTTGAATTTCGTGGGCCTTTGGGTTCAGTCGTTTCTGACCGGAGCAGGAATTGGGTTTGTAGATATGTTGCGGATGAAGTTGTGCGGTCTTGATTACACAACGATTGTGAAACAAAAAATTGCGTTGGTACAGGCTGGCGTCAAGGATGTGACCCCTCAAGATATGGAAGCTCATGCGCTTTCTCGAGGTAATTTGCAGAAAGTGGTGAGTGCTGTTATCGCAGCCCACAAAGCCAAGATGGATTTGAAATGGAGTGCCGCTGCTGCAATCGATCTTGCTGGCCGTGATGTTTATGAAGCCGTCAAGCGCAGTGTAGATCCCAAAGTTATTGATTGCCCTGATCCTTCTAAAGGTAAGTCAACTCTAGATGGTGTATGCCGAAATGGTATCCAGTTGCGGGCCCGTGCGCGAGTTACGGTTCGAACCAAGCTCGACAGGTTGGTTGGTGGTGCTACCGAAGAAACGATTATTGCCCGTGTTGGCGAAGGTATTGTAAAAGCGATTGGTAGTGCAGAGCATCATACCGATGTGCTTGCAAATCCAAACTTGATTTCCCAAGCGGTTTTGAAGAATGCCTTGGATTCTCAGACTGCGTTTGAAATAGTATCGATTGATGTGGCTGAAATTGATGTCGGTGTGAATGTGGGAGCGAAATTGCAGGAAGAGCAGGCTGGTGCAGATCTTCGTGTAGCGCAGGCAAATGCCGAAAAACGCAGAGCCCTTGCCGTGGCGTTAGAGCAGGAAATGCGAGCCAAAACTGAAGAAAATCGCGCTCAGGTTATCCTTGCAGAAGCAGAAGTGCCCAAGGCTATTTCCCAATCAATCCGCGAAGGCAAAATGGGTTACATGGATTACTTCCAAATGAAAAACTTGCAGTCTGATACGCAGATGCGCAATGCAATTGCGGGTTCTCCAGAAAGGGCTTCTTCCTAAATCTTTAATCAGGTATTTGCTATGGACTTGATTTTTGCAGTAGGGTGGGAAGGGTTTATAATCCCTGGGATTGCATTTGTAATCTGGGTTATAAGCTCATTGGCCGGGGGCAAAAATGCACCTCCAAATCCGAAGGCCGGGGCTAAAAACTTGGGCCCGGGCAATCGCGCTCCGCTTTCAGATCTCGAGCGGTTTTTTCAAGAGGCCAAGCAACGCAGGGCCAAACCTGATCCCGTTCCCATGGCTTCTCTTGTTGTTGAATCCACCGCCCCAAAGGTGAAACAGCGCCCCATCAAAAACGCAGTCAAAAGAAATAAGGTTGAATCATCTGCTAATCCTTTTCTCATTGATCAATTTGCGAGTGCGTTAGAGGTCCCGGCGATTCCTGAGCAGGGTTCATTAATTAAAAAGGTGGTCAATGAGGCGGAAGTTTTACCACCCTCTCCAGCTTCAATAATGAAAGGCTCAGGCCGCAAATTCGCATCCAAAACCAGCCCACTGATTGCTGAGGCTCTTGCGCTTTTAAAAGGGCCTAAGGTTATTGGTTCTGCTTTGGTTTTGCAGGAAATCCTGCAGCCACCTCTTTGCATGCGCCGTAGGCAACTTAGATAAATCAATGCTCTTCTCATTCTAGCCGTTGAGAAAATTCCAGATCTCTGAGGATGCATGAATCTTGTTGGAAGGTTTACCCGCAAGGCGCTTGTTTAGAGTTCCCTTGCCCCCGGGCCAATGATGCCCCAATTCTTCCACCACAATGATTCGAAAAGGTGTGTTAAGTGGGCCACAGCGCCTATCTGTAATTTGAACCCCATTTTGGGTTTCGGTTTGAATTGTGCCATTTACCCCGCCCAGAGCTTTTTCCCAACAGGCAACGGTAGAAGAAACTGCGGGCCTGTTTTCTGAAAGACGGCTCCAAGGCGAAATGATTGCGCCCCCATCGATAGGCATCAAAGGATCCGCTTTTCCCATGATGTATATGGTTGGGATTTCTAGGTTGCAAGCTGTTTGATCTTGTCGCATTAGGCCTGAAACCGGGGCAATGCCCTTGGGTTTGTTTCTTCCTTCGCTTGCGAAACGAAAGGTCATACCTGCGCCATTCGAAAAGCCCGTCATGAATATTTTTGATGGATCAATTAGCTTAAGATTTAAAACATAATCGATCAAGAGATCAAGAAACGCAACATCATCAACGCCTGGTTGTCCCATTTGTGCTCTTGGTGAGCCATCATTCCAGACTTGGGGATTTTGCAGAAACCCAGGGCCACGGCTCATGTCCTCCCGGGTGCCCTCGGGGAGTAGCAGTACGATATCTTTTTCATCTGCGAATTTATCGAGTTCGGTTTCGTCAAGAGTCCAGGCTGCGGTGCCACCTGCTCCATGAAGCATGATGAGAAGTGCGCAGGGCTTGGAATAATTGCGGGGTTTTCGCAATAAAGCGTACCTTCGCATGCTCCCAATGCTTAATTCGATTCGTTGCGTTTGTCCCATGAGTTAAATCCGAATTATGCAGAAGCAAGTTCTGTCCAGAGGCCTTTGTATGTGTGTAAAAATTCAATGGTTGAAGCTTCATCGGGGAAGGTCTTGCCGACTTCAATCATCGTTGCCCTATTATAGCCCGATTGCCTAAATAGTTTGAATAATTCGCGATACGGGTAAGTGCCTAGGGAGTTCTTATAAAGGTCATTGATATGGCAAGATTTAATCCAAGGTTGCAGCATTTTAAAGGATTCTTCAACGCTGCCATTTTTTATATCGTCAGGGTTAGAATTCCAGGTGACTCCAACCGAGGCATGGCCACATTGTTCCATGATGGTTTTCATGTTTTCAGGTTTGGCTGTACCAGCGCCATGAACTTCAACCCAGATTTCGATACCTGCATCGCTTGCAGCTTTGCCACAGGAGATGAGAGCCTTTCCAATTTGTTCCAAAGTTTTAGGGATGGGGACTTCTTTAGGAAGGCCATTGGGCCTGACTTTTACCCCTTTGCCCCCGATGTCGCGAACCAGATCGACGAATCTTTTGCAGGTTTCGATATTTTCATCAACTGTTTTTTTGCTGGTTGAGTGGAACTCGCAAACCGAGCCTGCACCCCAGATTTCGATGCCAGCATCTGCAAATTTTTTGCGAACTTCTTTTCTTTCGTCTGCGGAAAGGGAGGGTTCGACTTTGTGCGCATGGGTGGTGCGAAGCTCAACAGGTGAGATCCCCGTGGTTTTACAGACCCTTAGAAGTGCGGGTAGGTCAAGTTTTGCCCCGAGATTGTAGGTGACGAGGCCAAGTTTAAAAGGGATGCTTTTAGGTTCGATTTTGGTGTTTTGGGCGGCAAATGCTGGGTTAATACAGGCTAATGTTGCGATGGAAGGTGCATAAGTGAGGAAGTTTCTGCGGGTTGTAGCGTCCATTTAGCGAATCCTTGAGTATTTAGGCAGGTTCTGCAATCTTTTGGCCCGTTGCCTCGTCTTGTAATCAGGGCATACTACCCTTGTTAGTTGATATTGTCTACCTTTGGTGCGAAAAGTATGAGTAAAAGGTTCTTTTGTTATGTTGGAAATTTGCGAAGTATTTGATGTGTCTTTAAGCTAGAATAATTAAAGTTGAGAGCTTCATTTCTGGGAGAATTGATTGCAATGGCTACTGAACTAAAATCACCACCTGAGCCCCGAGTTTCCCGAAGCGAAAGGGCGGTTGAAGATCAGATTCAGCGTATCGAAAATCAGATTCGCTGGATTGATGTTGGGACCGGTGCTTTTGGTTTGCTGGTGATGCTATTTGCGTATGGCTTAATTATTATATTGTTGGATCGATTTTTAGCACTTTCTTCTTTGGCTAGGCAGTTTTTGTTCGCAGGGTTTGCTGTTTCTGTAGGTTGGTGGATTTACAAGCGGATTTTGACTCCTCTCGTGCAATCGGTTAATCCAATATATGCAGCTTTAATTTTGGAACAGGCGATCCCCGATGCCAAGAATAGTCTTGTTAATTGGGTTGATCTTAAAAATGATAGGATTCCTGAATCGGTAAAATTGGCCCTAGGCAAACGCGCTGCCAAAGATTTGAAGCCTCATGAAGATGAGGAGTTTGTTTCAAGCAAACCGCTCTTCATGATTGGGACGCTTGCAGGGTTTTTGTTTTTCGCATTGGTAATCCTTTTAGTGATTTTCGGTAAAGCTCCTTTCTTTTCTATGCTTGGCCGTACCTTCACTCCTTTTATAGAAACGACCATTGCGACTAGGAACACGGTTGCAATTCTCACCCCCGAACAAGGCAACATCACTGTTGCTATGGGTATGCCTGTTGATATTGTCGTCAAGGTTACAGGGAAGCTTCCTGCTGCAGGCAGTCCCGAATCTCCTAGGCTTATGATGCGATACCATGAAAACGAACCTTGGCAGACCAAGTTTCTTGGTGCTGGGGAGTTAAGCAGTGAGCATAAAATCCGCATACCTTCCCGCGAAGTGCGTAGCGGCTTTTCCTACCTAGTTGCTGCAGGCGATGCCAAAACCAAGGGTTATCAAGTTGATGTTAGGCTTACGCCACTCATCGTTGATTTTCAAGCTGCCTATAAATTTAGGCCCTATACCGGGAAGACTGAATCTACTTCTGCCGAGCGTAAGATTTCTGCCCCGGTAGGTACCGCGGTTAAACTTCGCGTTAGAGCAAACTGTAGCGTTAAAGATGGAACTGTTCGGTTCTTTTATGGCAAAGACAAACCCGAGAAAGTGTATTTGATCAAATCGCCTTCCGATCCTTCCTTGATGGAAGCTTCTTTTGTGCTTTCTCAATCTGGCACTTATCAAATTGAATTTACATCTTCCGTGAGGGATGAATATGTAGATTCAATGCCTGCCCCAGTAGAGGCGATTGTTGATGCTGCGCCCGTGATCGATTTAATATTGCCCGGTAAGGAAGCTACCGCTGCAGTTAATGGCGTGCTAGATCTTGAAGGAAAAATTGTTGACGATTTTGGGGTTAATAAAGTCGTATTAAAAATGATCGCTTCGGGCGATCGCCCATTGCGTTCCCAATCATACCGCGATGAAAAAGCGCTACGGCTTCCTTCGGGAGGCAATCTTCCCAGCTTGCTTTACAAGGATTTTATCAATATTGCATCGCTTCAGGCTGAAGATGGGCTCGCTTATAAAGCAACTGCCGGTTCTTACCTCGATTACTGGCTTGAAGCTGAAGATGCCTGCGATTTTCCCAAGGCCAACCTTGGTAAAAGTAAGGTGTTCAGGCTGACATTTGCAGATCGTGCCCCTGATGATCAAGTGAAGAAAGAAAAAGAAAAAGCTGAAGAAGATAAAAAACAGAACGATCAGAAACAGGATGAAAAGTTAAAGAAAGAAGATCAACAGCGTCAGGACCAAAAGAAAAACCAGCAAGAACAAAAGGGCTCTGAAGAAAAGCAACAACCAGGCCAACAGGGTGAAAAATCCGAGGGCAAAGATAGTTCTGATAAAGCCGATGGCGGAAAACAGGGCGAGGGCAAGGGCCAGGAAAAATCCAAAAATGATGAAAAAGGAAAGGGCAATCCCGACGACAAGGGCAACGACAAAGACGCCAAGAATGATCCAATGGGCAATAATGAAGATTTTAAAGATCAGGAAAAAAGGTTGAATGATGCCCTTGCCAAGAACAACCCTGAAGATGCGGGCAAAGATGATAAAAACCCCATGGGCAATGATCCCGTAGACAAAAAAGGGGATTCGAAAGGAAACGAAAATAAGGACGAATCAGGAAAAAATGATGCTAAGGGCTTAGATAAGAACATGCC
>CALARU010000192.1 GCA_937888715.1 uncultured Planctomycetaceae bacterium
CCTTGGCATCTGAAGCGCGCTCAAATTTCCTAATGCTAAGTGCCCAATGTGTTGCCATATAAATCGATATGCAACCTAGGGCAGTAGCGGAATCCTTCTTCTTTACAAAGCTCAACCAACCATTTGGATTTTTTGTCCAAGTCTTCGCGGGTGATTCCCTGAGGCATTAAAAGCACCTTCGATTTTTCGATTTTACCCAACGATTTAAGGAATTCACGCACCTCCGTGGTGTCCTCAGGAGAATCAATCACGAATTTCAATTGATAATCAGCAATATCAATTAGTTTTCTAACAACATCGGGTTGCAAACGGATTTCATCATGCCTCAATTTGTATTTGCCGTTCTCCCTTTCATGGGGAGTTGAGTTGGATAACTTGGGGCTGATACTTAAAAGATTGCATTGTACTTTTTGAAAAATCGTACCAGCGGTTTCCAAAGTAATGTGGTAGCCAAGTTCATAATATTTCCTGCATAGATCATCAAGGTCGTGATGAAGGAAAGGTTCCCCGCCCGTGATCACCACATGGTTGGTATTGAAGAGATTAGTTTTGGCGACGATATCATCGAGAGAAAGGGTTTCGCCTTCTGGGTTCCAAGAAGTTTGGGGGGAATCGCAGAAAACGCAGCGCAAGTTACAGCCCGTAGTGCGAACAAACGCCGAAGGAACGCCATTGAGAATGCCTTCGCCTTGGATCGAATAAAAAATTTCAGATATTTTCATAATCCCACTCTATCGTAAGAAATAGGATCGATAAGGCCAGCTTCTTTGAATCCTTCAAGTCTTAAAATACAAGCATCACACAAACCGCATGATTTGCCATTATTTTTAGGATCATAGCAGGTGTGGGTAAGGGAGAAATCCAGATCAAGATCATGGCCTAATTTGATGATTTCTTTTTTGGAAAGAACGATCAGAGGGACATGAATTTTAAATTTTCCTGTTTTTTCGACCCCCGCTTTTGTGGCAAGATTGGCAAGAATTTCGAAGGATCGAATAAAATCTGGCCTGCAATCGGGGTACCCAGAATAATCAACTGCATTTACCCCAAGAAAAATATCAAAGGCATTTAAGCTTTCGGCCCAAGCCAATGCAATGGAAAGAAACACCGTATTTCTTGCAGGAACATAGGTTACAGGAATTTCGCAAGCCATGGATGCTTGGGAACGATTTTTAGGAACTGCTTCCTCAGAAGTCAAAGCCGAGCCGCCAAATGCCCTTAAATCTAAGTCAATTACCTTATGATCAAAGACTCGCAATTTCGAGGCAACTCTTTTTGCAGCTTCGATTTCAGCATGATGCCTTTGCTGGTAATTAATGGTCAAAGCATGGCACTCGTACCCTTCCTTAAGGGCAACCGCTAAGGTAGTGCTGGAATCGAGTCCACCACTGAGCAAAACCACTGCTTTTTTAGTTATATTCGGACCCATTGATTCGCCACCCAATTAAAAAGAATAAGGATAACACGATTATACTCAGGCCTTCTTTCCATCTATAATATGGAAATGTGGTAAAAACTTTTGCCCTCGCACCATGCCCAACGGCCCTTTACAACTATACTAAGAATTACACTTAGTTAACCTAACGGAGGCGCAACCATGCCAGCCATGACCCTGACCGAGAAAATCCTAGCAAAACACGCAAAAACTGATTTTGTAGAGCCTGGGCAAAATATTTGGATCGATGTCGATATTTTAATGACCCACGATGTTTGTGGCCCGGGCACCATAGGCGTATTTAAAAAACATTTTGGAAAAGCTGCCAAAGTCTGGGATCCCAAGAAAATCGTTATTATCCCCGATCACTATATTTTCACCGCAGACAAGATGGCCAATCGTAACATCGATGTCTTGAGGGAATTTTCCAAAGAGCAAAACCTGCCTTATTACTATGATGTTGGCACTGAAAGTTACAAAGGCGTTTGCCATATCGCACTGCCTGAAGAAGGCCATACCCGCCCGGGCGAAGTGCTGCTGGGCACCGATAGCCATACCTGCACCGCAGGGGCATTCGGGGAATTCGCAACCGGCATTGGTAATACAGACGCAGGCTTTGTCATGGGTACAGGCAACCTTTGGCTTAAAGTACCACCAACCATGCGATTTGTTTTCGAAGGCACTTTACCCCCATATCTTATGGCTAAAGACCTTATTCTTGCGGTTATTGGAGATATCGGCTGCGATGGTGCCACTTACAAGGCAATGGAGTTTGATGGCCCTGGGGTTTTTGCTCTTAATATGGAAGAGCGCATGACCCTTTGTAATATGGTGATTGAAGCAGGTGGCAAAAATGGCGTTATTGCGCCAGACAAAGTCACCCTCGATTTTATCGATTCTAAAAACAAGCATAAAGTTCCATACACCCCTGTTTACACCGATCCCGATGCGAAGTTTATTTATGAAAAGGTTTACGACATAAGCAAACTGCAACCGGTATTGGCCAAACCACATAGCCCAGATAACAAAGCTTTTGTAAGCGAAGTCAAAGGTACGAAGCTTGATCGGGCATACATTGGCTCTTGTACAGGTGGAAAAATGACCGACTTCCGTGCCGCTGCTAAAATTATGCATGGGCATTCTGTAAAGATTGACACCTTTGTGGTGCCTGCCACCACTGAAGTTGCAAGGGGTCTTAAAACCGAAAAGATGCATGGCAAAACGCTCGAGCAAATTTTCTTGGATGCAGGCGCAAAAATGGGCGAAGCCTCTTGTGCGGCTTGCCTTGGCGGGCCCAGCGATACTTTTGGTAGGCTGAATCAAGCCATTCGCTGCATCAGCACAACGAATCGCAATTTCCCAGGCAGAATGGGCCACAAAGAAGCTGAAGTTTTTCTGGCCAGCCCACTTACCGTTGCTGCCAGCGCTATTACAGGTATGATCACCGACCCTAGGGAGTACTTAGCATGAGTAAAATTCCAAACGAGATCACAGGCAAAGCTTATGTTTTGGGGGATAATGTCGATACCGATCAAATTATTCCCGCAGAATATCTTACCTTTAATCCTGCGATTCCTGAAGAATACAAGCAGTTTGGTAAATACGCCCTCAGTAGCGTACCACCAGCACAATCTGGCTTACCCAAGGGCAACATTCCTTTTCATACCGATGATGAGTTTGTTTCTCCTTACACTTTTATCGTTGCAGGGAAAAACTTTGGATGCGGCTCTTCCCGCGAACACGCCCCCGTAGCCCTTGATGCTGCTGGTATTAAAGTCGTGATTGCAGAATTCTATGCTCGTATTTTCTTCCGAAATGCAGTTAATGGCGGCTATTTAGTCCCCTTTGAATGCAGCGCAAGATTATGCGACAAAGTCTGCACAGGCGATGAATTGAAACTGGATGTGTTGAACTGCAAATTGCACAACTTGACCACCAATGAAATCTACCCACTTAATCCATTAGGCGAGATAGCACCCATCCTGAATGCAGGCGGGATTTTCGCTTATGCCAAGCAAGTAGGCATGCTTAAGTCGTAGTTACTTATTTAATTAATTAAGCATCAGGTTCAGGAAACTGAATCTGGTGCTTTTTTATTTTAGGTACATTTCTTAGCTCGTATTCAAGCGAAAAACGCACACTTTGAAAGAACGCAAAAACACAAACAACCTTGATTAAAATCCCCTCCGTAAAAACCTCAAAACCAAGATACGCCTGATAGCCAAGGGTGATTAGAAACAAACCTAAAGCAAAAATGGCTAATCCACTGGGTGCCAGCGGTATAAAAAACGCCAGAATTACAATTCCGATGCCTGCGCCAATACTGACCTTACTGTTGTTTTTAGCATTGGCGATAACCAATTGCCTCTTTGATTCAAGTTCTTCCTCGGTCATTTTTTTTTCTGGTTCCATGGCATTGTTTTGAGCAACCAACATTTTCGTGATGGACTCATCAACGGTTTTTAAAACAAAGGCATAAAAGCAGATATTGAATAATCCAACCGCAAGCAAGATATTGCGGGATAGATTTAAATTTACACTAGGTTCAGGTCGGTTCATGAAAAACAAGCCTTGGGGAAGAGTAAGAGTCCTGTTCCAACAGTCTAGTAAATTAAGGTTGCTTGATATGACAAAAATGCCGTCTTCTAATTGCCAAGTCTGCCACTCTGACAGTTATTATTCGTCCCCCTTCCCAGACAAACTCCACAAACCTATATACATCAATAACTTACACACATTCAATTTCATGGCATAACCTTTGCTAATCTAATTGCTCATTCGCTAAAAGACCTTAATCGGTCTGAATGAATTTTAGAATCATAAATCCGGTTTGTAACCGGCAAGATGGCAAATGAAAAGCATTCAATAGTTTCGTGGTTAAAGGAGTATGTGGATGGGTTCTAAACAACTGACTTATGCTGATGAAGCGCGTCAAAAAATGCTAGCTGGCGCTAGCAAACTTGCTCGGGCAGTCCGATGCACCCTTGGGCCCCGTGGCCGAAATGCTGTTATCGACAAAGGTTGGGGCAGCCCAACAGTAACCAAAGACGGTGTTACTGTTGCAGAAGAAATCGAACTTCAAGATCCTTTCGAAAACATGGGGGCTCAACTTATCAAGGAAGCCGCCAGCAAAACCAGCAATGTTGCAGGCGATGGTACCACCACCGCTACTGTAATTGCTGAAGCTGTTTTCAGAGAAGGCCTCAAATACCTTGCTGCTGGGCACCACCCAATGGCACTCACCCGTGGAGTTCAAAAGGGTGTGGATAAAGTTGTCGAACAATTGGCCAAGATGGCTGAAAAAATCGACTCCAAAGACAACAAAGAAATTACCGAAGTTGCAACCATTGCTTCCAACAACAACTCTGAAATCGGCAAAAAGCTTGCTGAAGCGATGAGCAAAGTTGGCGCAACTAATGGTGTTATTACCATTGAAGAAGGCAAGATTACTGAAACCGAAGTAGTCGTTGTTCAAGGTATGCAATTTGATCGTGGGTATCTTTCGCCCCATTTCGTCACCAATCATGACAACATGACTTGTGATCTCGAAAATCCTTACATTCTTATCTACGAAGAAAAGATTAGCTCCGCTAAAGCTTTGATTCCACTCCTCGAAGCTATTTCCAAGAAAAAAGAACCTTTGCTTATCATTGCTGAAGACATTGATGGCGAAGCTCTTGCGACCTTGGTTCTTAACAAGCTTAAAGGTGTGCTTAATATTTCTGCAGTCAAAGCCCCAGGCTATGGCGATCGCAGAAAAGCTATTCTTGAAGACATCGCTGCGCTTACCAAAGGCAAAGCTATTTTCAAAGATTTAGGCGTTCCTCTTGAACAAATCGAACTTTCTGATCTTGGACGAGCCAAGAAAATTAAAATCGATGCTGAAAACACTACCATCACTGAAGGTGCTGGCGACAAGAAAACCATTGAAGGTCGTTGCGAAATGATCCGCAAGGAAATCGCCAAGACTGACAGTGATTATGATCGTGAAAAGCTTCAAGAACGACTTGCAAAGCTTGCAGGCGGCGTAGCTCAACTTAAAGTTGGCGCTGCAACCGAAACCGAAATGAAAGAACGCAAGGCGCTTTACGAAGATGCGTTGCATGCTACCAGGGCTGCACTTGCAGAAGGTATTGTTGCAGGCGGTGGCGTTGCCCTTCTTCAGGCACGCAAATGCCTTGATAACCTTAAGTTCGATTGCGAAGTAGAAACGATTGGCTTGAATCTTTTGCGCACCGTAATGGAAATTCCCTGCAAGATGATTGCTGAAAACGCAGGCCTTGATGGCTCTGTTGTTGTTCACAACATCAACAAATCCAAAGAAAAGAACTTTGGCTTTGATGCAGATAAAGGCGTTTATTGCGATATGCGTAAAGCAGGCATTGTCGACCCAGTCAAAGTGACACGAAGTGCATTGCAAAATGGTGTTAGCGTAGCTTGTTTGCTGCTTACCACCGAAACCATGATCGCAGATATTCCTGAACCCAAGGGTGCAGGCGGTGATCATCATGACCATCATCATGGTGGTGGTGGCGATATGGGCATGGGTGGCATGGGTGGCATGGGTGGCATGGGTGGCATGATGTAAGTTGCCCTATGACTTTTGTATTACCTTAAATCATTAACCATAATTTTGTATGAAGGAAGTAAAAATGGCGAAGGACAAAGATGTTGATTTGAAAGTTCGGCCCCTCGACGACAGGGTCGTAGTTCAGCCTTTAGAAGCTGAAGACAAGAGTGCAGGCGGGATTTTGCTTCCTGATGCTGCAAGACAAAAACCCCAACGAGGACGAGTCCTTGCAGTTGGACCAGGCAATCTTCGTGAAGATGGCCAACGGACACCTGTTTCGGTCAGCAAAGGCGATGAAGTTGTTTACGGTCGCTACGCTGGCAGCGATATTGAAGTTGACGGGAAAGAAATTAAGATACTTCGCGAAAGCGATATTCTTGCAAAGATTACCAAGTAAATTCGTACATCCGCTAAGGGAGATTTTCATAAATGGCTAAGCAACTTCTTTATACCGATGATGCCCGTAAGAAACTTCTTACAGGCGCTGAAAAACTGGCCCATGCCGTAGGCATTACTCTTGGGCCCACAGGTAGAAATGTCATCCTCGACAAAAGCTTTGGCGGCCCCACGGTCACCAAAGATGGCGTAACGGTCAGTAAGGAAATCGAACTTGCTGATCCTTTTGAAAACATGGGTGCCAAGCTCGTCAATGCTGTGGCTCAAAAAACCAGTGACATAGCAGGAGATGGTACTACAACTGCCACCATTCTTGCACTTTCCATTTATCAGGAAGGCTTGCGCAATATCACCGCTGGTGCCAATCCAATGGCTATCAGGCGCGGTATTGATAAGGCAGTCGCTGCCGTTGTTGAAAACCTCAACGAAATTTCCAAGCCCATGAAATCTTCCGCTGAACTTGCTCAGGTTGCTGCTATCAGCGCCAACAATGACATGGTCATTGGGCAACTCATGGCGGATGCTTTCGAAAAAGTGGGTAAAGATGGCGTGATCACGGTTGAAGAAGGCAAAACTGCCGAAACCACCCTCGACTTTGTTGAAGGTATGCAGTTTGATAAAGGCTATGTTTCGCCTTACTTCATCAATACCGAAGACATGACCTGCGAACTTGAAGACCCGATCATTCTCATTTACGAAAAGAAAGTGAACAATGTACGGGACTTGTTGCCCCTGCTTGAAAAAGCATCAGCAACCGGCAAACCATTGCTTATCATCGCAGAAGATGTTGAATCTGAAGCGTTGGCAGCCTTGGTTATCAACAAGTTACGCGGCATTTTGAATGTTTGTGCAGTTAAAGCTCCTGGTTTTGGCGATCGTCGCAAAGCCATGCTTGGTGATATCGCTGTTCTTACAGGCGGCCAATTCATCAGCGAAGATCTTGGAATTACCCTTGAGAGTGTTGAACTCGAAATGCTTGGTAACGCCAAGATGGTTCGCATCGAACGCGAAAATTGCACTATCATTAGTGGTAAAGGCGATAAAGCTGCCATTCAAAAGCGTATCGAACAAATTCGTGCTCAAATGGGCCAGACCGAAAGCGAATACGATAAAGAAAAGTTCAGCGAACGCCTCGCTAAGCTTACGGGTGGCGTTGCTATTGTTCGGGTTGGTGGAACCACCGAAGCCGAAATGAAGCAGACCAAAGGTCGCGTTGAAGATGCTCTTCACGCAACCCGCGCCGCTGTTGCTGATGGCATTGTTCCTGGTGGTGGCACCGCTCTTCTTCGTTGCATCGCTGTTGCTGAAAAAGTATCGGAAAAGCTTAAAGGTGATGAGCGCTTAGGTGCAGAAATCATTACCCGAGCCCTTGAAAAACCGATCCGAATTATTGCTCAAAACTCTGGGGTAGATGGTGCAGTTGTTGCTGCAGAAATTCTTTCCCGAGATGCAAAGCCTAATTTCGGCTATAATGCTAATACTGGTGAGTATGTCGATATGTTCAAAGAAGGCATCATCGACCCCACCCGCGTTACTAAATCTGCCCTGCAGAATGCGGCAAGCATCGCTGGCCTGATGCTTACCACCGAAGTCATGATTACAAAGATTGACGAGGAAAGTTCTACAGGTAAGATTTCTGGAGCTGTGAGGTAATTTAGGTTCCCTCATCTCCTTTGGTTTCTTGCGCGGGTCCAGCTTGTTTGGGCCCGCGTTTGTTTATAAATAGTATTTTGTCCCTTTACTAGTTGAACTACCGGGAAATGCATGGCAACTAAACGCTGCTATTATGAAGTTCTAAGCCTTTCTAAAAGCGCTGACTCTGATTCCATCAAAGTTTCTTATCGCAAACTTGCAATGCAATATCATCCAGATAGGAATGTTGGCAATGCTGATGCCGAGGTTCTTTTCAAAGAAGCCGCTGAAGCTTATGAAATTCTGCGTGACCCAGAAAAAAGACAACGCTATGACCGATACGGCCATGCGGGCATGGACGGCATGGCGATGCCCGATTTTGGCAACGCTGATTCGGTGATGGATTTATTTGGGGACCTGTTCGGTGGAGTGTTTGGCGGTGCAGGCAAGGGTAAAGGCCGACGAGGCCCTCAAGCAGGAAATGATTTTCACCTCGGAGTTGAAATCGATTTGATCGATGCTATGAAGGGTGTCGAAAAGAAAGTAAAAATCCCGCGGGATGTCACCTGCAAAAGCTGCGGCGGGAATGGCTGTAAAGCTGGTTCTGCGCCTGTACGATGCAAGCGTTGCGATGGTAAAGGTGTTGTCATTCAGGGGAATGGGTTTTTCCGAATCCAGCAAACTTGTTCGGGGTGTGGGGGCAAAGGCGCAACCATTCCAAATCCTTGCACTAATTGCCGAGGCGCAGGCCTGATTCAAGAACACGAAGAATTAGTCCTTATTATTCCACCCGGAGTTGATGACGGTGTAAATATCCGCCACACCGGATCTGGTGAAGCTTCGCGTAATGGTGGCCCGCCTGGCGACCTTTATGTACAAATCAAAGTTAAGAAGCATTCTTTTTTCCTGCGCAATGGTGCTGATTTACATTGTGAAGTACCTATCACTTTTAGTCAGGCTGCATTGGGTGGCGAAATCGAAATCCCATCTCTTGATGGGAAAAAAATAAAGTTCAAGTTGCCTGCAGGCATACAAAGTGGCGAGGAAGCGAAAGTTCCTGGCAAGGGCATGCCTTCTTTGCGGGGAACAAGGATGGGGGATTTGGTGCTTCATGTTCGCTTAGAAACGCCAAAAAATCTTTCAAAACGGCAGGAAGAGTTGCTTAGGGAATTATCAGAACTCGACCATAAACACATTTCACCTCATCGAAAAAGTTTCCTTGAAAAGCTTAAAGGCCTTTTTGTACAATCAGAAGCCGATTCTTCCAAGGAATAACAATGAAGATTAATCTCATTTTTGCAACTAGGAAAAACAACCATGACAAATGAAAACATTGATCCAGATAACGAATTCAACCATGATTATTCTGAACCGCCTATCATTTCAGAAGTTGAAACATTGAAGGAACAACTCCTTGAATCTGAGAAAAAAAAAGACGAATATCTCACGCTTGTAAAATCTACCAGGGCAGACTTTGAAAACTATCAGAAGCGTATTTTACGAGATCAGGCAAACGAAAAACGCTTTGCGCACTTCCAATTCGCTGCCGACATTTTACCCGCCATGGATAACCTTGACCGGGCATTACAGGCATCCAAGCAAAGCGGAGCCAACGACCCCATGGTACAAGGAGTCAGCATGGTTTTAGCCCAAGTTCTGGATGTTTTTAAACGCCATGGCATTCAACGCATCCAAGCCGAGGGAACCCTCTTCAACCCGAATCTTCATCAAGCGGTAATGCAAGTACCATCCAAAGATTTACCTGTTTCTACCGTGGTTCAAGTTCTTGAAAATGGCTATACACTGCATGACCGAGTGATTCGCCCTGCGAGCGTTTCGGTTTCATCCCAAGCAGATTAATGGTTCTTTGGAATTAATTGGAGCAATAAAATGCCAACATATGAATATGAATGCGATGCCTGCAACCATGCTTTCGAAGAGTTTCAATCCTTTTCGGAGAAGGTATTAAAAAAATGCCCTAAGTGCAAGAAATCAAAACTTCGAAGGCTATTTGGTACCGGATCTGCAATTCTTTTCAAAGGATCTGGCTTTTACGAAACCGATTACCGCAGTGATTCTTATAAAAGTTCCGCAAGTGCAGATAAAGAAAGCATTGCAAAATCTGAAACAGCAGCAAAAACAGATTCCAACCCAGCACCATCAACTGATAGCAAAAGCACTACAAAGGAATCCAAACCAACAACCCCCAAGCCTTCCCCCAAGAAGGACTGATATGACCCAAGTTAAATGCCCTATTTGTGATACCGCCATGAATTTTCAGGCCAGAAGTGAATGGCCCGACTTTCCTTTTTGCAGCCTGCGTTGCAAACGGATTGACTTGGGCCGTTGGTTTGGTGAGCGATATAAACTGCAAGGCCATGATTATCCTGAAGACTTTCATGAAGAAAACGAAAGCGAATGACTTTCTCTTCTTTTTTCGCCTCTTAAAATTTAGCTCGTTTATTTAGCTGCTATTCAGCACAGCCTCGATTAAAATCAAAGTTCAATATTACAACTTGGTTTAATTTATGAACACTCTTTGCAAGATATTAATTGGGATTTCGCTAGTACTGGCAACTGGTTGCAAACAGACAACAGGCAAAAAACTTTATCTGGGAAATCGGCAAATTAAAGTGGTTGCAACAACCACCATGATTGCAGACCTGCTTATTAACGCAGGCAAGGGCAGGGTTTTGGTTGAATCACTGATGGGGCCCGGCATTGATCCCCACTCCTACGAACCCAGAGAAAGCGATGTTTCAAGGCTTATGGACGCCGATGTTGTTTTTTACAACGGCATCCATCTCGAAGGAAAAATGGCGGATCTCTTTGAAGAATCATCCAAGAAAAAACATGTCTTTGCAATCGCTGATGGGTTGTTACCTACAGATATTCGAAAAGAAACTCAAACCAATACCCCCGATCCACACATTTGGTTTGATGTTCAGTTGTGGATCAAGTGCTTGGAATTTGTGAGTGCGAAGTTAATTGAAATCGACCCAGAAAACAGTGGCATTTATAACACAAACAAAACGAATTATTTAGCTACGCTTAACGATCTCCACAAGTATGTGAAACAACAATCAGAAAAAATCCCAATAGAGCAGCGAGTTTTGATCACAGCCCATGACGCGTTTGGCTATTTTGGAAACGCATATGCCTTTCAGGTTAGAGGCGTGCAAGGGATCAACACGGTCGCAGAAGCTAACAGCGGCGAGATTGGATCTCTGGCTACATTCATGGTGAAAAACAAAGTGCGGGCTTTTTTTGTAGAAAGTTCTGTGCCTCGCAAAAATCTTGAAAAGCTAAAAGAAGTTGCAACCTTACTCGATCCTAACTTTGTATTGTCTTCTGGTGGAGAATTATTTTCTGATGCATTGGGCCCTAAAAACTCTCCCGCAGGAACCTACGAAGGCATGGTCAAGCACAACATAGATACCATACTCAAAGCTTTGGTTCCTTAAAAACAGGATGTTTCATGACTGGGCTAAATGACAAAAAACTGGAATTCGCATTAGAGATCAACGATCTTACGGTGAGTTACAAAGATAAACCAGTGCTTTGGGACATCGATTTGGAGATACCCCAAGGGGCATTGGTAGGAATTGTGGGGCCGAATGGCGCAGGGAAAACAACTCTAATCAAATCCATCCTCGGATTGTTGAAGCCAGTTGCGGGTTCTGCAAAAATACTCGGACTTGAGATTGATCAAGGGATCAAGAAAATAGCTTATGTGCCTCAGCGCGGGAGTGTTGATTGGGATTTTCCTGCCACGGTTTTTGATGTGGTTCAGATGGGTACCTACGGAAAATTAGGATGGCTCAGGCGCCCTGGGATCAAAGAAAAAAAACTTACCAAAGATGCTCTCGAAAAAGTGGGAATGCTCGAACTTGCTCACAGGCAGATCAGTCAACTTTCAGGCGGGCAGCAACAGAGGGTATTTTTGGCCCGAGCTCTCGTTCAACATGCCGAAATTTATCTCATGGACGAACCTTTTCAAGGTGTGGATTCAACCACTGAACAATCTATCGTAGAACTATTACGAGAATTAAGGAATCAAGGAGCCACGGCTTTGGTGGTTCATCATGACTTGCAAACAGTGAAAGATTATTTCGACTGGGTGGTTTTGTTGAATGTGCGAAAAATTGCAGCGGGGCCGGTTTCCGAAGTTTTCACCGAAACAAACTTAAAGCTCGCATTTGGCTCTAGAGTTTCCTTGGGAGAATAACGATTGTTTGAATCGCTTTCAGTTCCTGGCTTGGGAAGCGTTGTTGCTGGAACTGCGCTGTTGGGCTTTTTATGCGGAACCCTTGGCACCTTTGCTGTTTTAAGAAAGCAAAGCCTCATGGGCGACGCAATCTCACATGCCTGCCTGCCCGGGCTCATTCTCGCATTCCTTCTTTTTAACAGTAAAGAATCTTGGGCACTAATGATTGGTGCTGCAATTTCAGGCACTATCGCTGCCTTGGTCATTCTTGGAATCAGCAGGTTTAGCAGAGTCAAAGAAGATAGCGCATTGGCAATCACCCTTTCCGTATTTTTTGGTTTTGGCCTAATGCTTCTTACTTGGGTGCAACGAAGGCCGGACGCCGCACAGGCTGGACTGGCACGCTTTTTGTTCGGCCAAGCTGCAACGCTTTTAGATCGTGATGTTTGGCTTCTTGCTGCAATTGCAATCCCATGCCTTATTACAGTTTTCATTTTCTGGAAACACTTCCAACTGGTTTGCTTTGATCGATCGTTTGCCCAAAGCCTTGGCTTTCCTGTTTTTTTTATCGAAGTCTTACTTTCCTTATTATTGGTGATGGTTATCGTTGCAGGTTTGGAAACCGTGGGTGTCGTTTTAATGAGTGCCTTGCTAGTTGCACCTGCTGTAGCTGCAAGGCAATGGACAAACAGACTTGAAATCATGGCTATCTTAGCCGGAATTTTCGGGGCATTTTCCGGTATCGCTGGAGCAGTGTTAAGCAACATAGGCAAAACAAGTATTCCCACAGGCCCGGTCATTGTCTTGTTCATTACTTTGATTGTGTTTTTATCCATCTTGTTTGCGCCTGCGCGCGGGATCGTTTGGCTTCAGTTCAAACATTGGCGAGACAGCAAAGTTCTCCAACTTGATTCCGTCCTTTCAAATCTTTTAAACCTTGCAAGGGAACACAGCGGGAAACAAAATGGCCATAGTATTGCTATGCTAAAGGGGATCAGTTCGAACCCTTCAGGAGTTCCTAGAAGCGTGCATAAATTATTAGAAATGGGTTTAGTTTCTGAAGTGGACAAAGGCCTCTATATTCCCACTTCCAAGGGTGCAGAATACTTGTATGAAAAAACCTCCCACATGGGAGCGCCCCTAAAATGACACAAGCTCAACTCGAAATCCAATTGCTTGCCATGGCCACCGCTGTCGCATGCTCTTTATGCGGCGTGTTTCTTGTTCTTAGGCGCATGTCTCTGCTAAGTGATGCAATCAGCCATACGGTTCTTATTGGAATCGTGATTGCTTTTTTTCTAACAGGAGATATGGCATCGCCTTGGTTGTTGGTAGGCGCAACTACAGCGGGTGTATTCACCGTTTTGCTGGTTGAAAGTTTACAAAAAACCGGGGTGGTTCGCGAAGATGCAGCGATAGGCTTAGTTTTCCCTGCATTATTCAGCATTGCAGTATTGCTGATTTCGATTTATTCAAAAAATGTTCATCTAGATATGGACGCAGTGCTTGTGGGAAAGATCGCATTAAC
>CALARU010000193.1 GCA_937888715.1 uncultured Planctomycetaceae bacterium
GAAAGTTTATTTATCTAGTTCCACAAAATCAAACACAACCGCAATGGCAACAAACACTTAGGGCCATAGCCCCCATTTTAACACAGGCAATTGCTTAAACTTTTTAGTCTTTTACGGGAGAGGTTTTAAAAAAATAGTTTGAAGAAACTATCAAAAATAATGATATCGAATTCTTTTGAGTGCCCGCACTTCGTAATCTAGAATAAGGATACATGATTGGTGCAGTCATGAAATTACAACTCCGATTGGCAAGCAGGCCTAAAGAATTCTATGGACGAACTTCAACACGAGTGTGGCATAGCAGCGATCTATCATCTACCAGAATTACCGACTTCAAAATTGGTACCTCTTGCGGGGCCTGATCAGGTCTCCAGACTAATGCCTAGGATGTTGCTGGATTTGCAAAATCGGGGGCAGTTGGCAGCGGGCATGAGCACCTTCCACCCTCGCAGGCAAAAAATACTTGATACCCACAGACAAATCGGTACCGTCATCGAGGCTTTTCGTTTGAGCCATCAAGATCGATACGAAGCTTTGATGAAAGAATATGCGGGCATGGCTGCGATTGGCCACACCCGTTATGCAACTTGCGGCGCCAACGATAAAAGTTACGCCCAGCCTTTCGAAAGGCATCACGGTTGTAGATGGAAATGGTTTAGCTTTGCCTTCAACGGCCAACTTGCCAACTACACTCAGCTTCGCGAAGAACTTTTAAGCCAGACCGATTATCACCTAACCCGCGATACAGATACCGAGGTAATCATGCATTACCTCAGCCATGAATTAAGCAATCATGTTGATAAAGCCCCCGACCTTGTAGAGGTTTTCTCAAAGCTTTGCAGCAAGTTTGATGGCGCCTACAATATTGTGTTTTTAAACGCGATGGGCGACATGGTAGTGTTGCGAGACCCCAACGGGTTCAGGCCGTTATGCGTGGCACAAGATGGCCCGATGTTTGCAGCGGCAAGTGAAAGCGTGGCATTGCTGAACCTTGGGTTCAAAGATGTGCGCTCGCTTCCCCCTGGCGAAATGATCGTAATTCAGGATGGAAAAATGCGGCAGGCAAGGTTTGCACCGAAGCGCCAAACCACCCATTGCTTCTTCGAATGGATTTACTTCGCAAATGTTGCAAGCAATCTTGACGACCGCAGTGTTTATCTTGCACGGGCATCGCTAGGGCAAAGGCTTGCAGCACAGGAGCGACTTTTAAACATCGTTCCTTTGGATAAGGATACGGTGATAGTTCCCGTGCCCGACACAGGCAAGGCTGCTGCAGACGCAATGGCCCATGAACTTGGCCTTCCTTCGGTGGAAGGTTTGATGCGCAATCGCTATGTGGGTCGTACTTTCATCGAAGGGCAAAATCGGGCAGAACGAGTTCAGCTTAAATACACCCCCTTGAAAGAAGTCATCGCAGGAAAAAGAGTGCTGCTAATTGAAGATACCATTGTAAGAAGCACCACGATGAAGGTATTGCTTGCAGACATGAAAACCCGCGGTCAAGCCAAAGAGATTCATGTTCGAGTGGCGTGTCCACCCATTATTGCCCCGTGCTTTTATGGCATCGACATGTCAACCGTAAAAGAATTGTTCGCGCCTAGGTTCTTAAAAGGCAACCCGATCAGCACCCAGATACAAGACGACATGGCGAAAGAACTGGGCGCAGATAGTTTAAGATATCTCCCTTATGAGGATATATCTAGAAGTATTGGGCTTGATGAATCCCAACTTTGCCAAGCCTGCATCAATGGAAAATACCCTACAAAAACCGGGGAACAACTATATCAACTCTCCGTGAATTTGAAATCCACAACCGCTGGGGGTAGAACCTACGAGCTACCTTCAAAGTCTTGATATTCCCAGATTCTAGCGTTCCCAAAAAGGGGCCCGCTTGTTAAAATACTTTTTTCTAGGGTTTTCTATTAGGGGCTTTGTTAATTCAATGGCGGACAGAAAGAAATCAGAAGACCCCGAGTACATCAACATCTGCCAAAACCGCAAGGCTTCGTTCGAATACGAATTGGAAGAGCGTTTGGAATGTGGCATCATGTTGAGAGGAAGTGAAGTTAAAAGTTTAAGAACCGGTCAGGCGAATTTGGATGGTGCCTATGCGCGTATTTTAAAAGGGGAAATCTGGCTTTACGGTTGCGATATCCCAGAATATACGATGGCCAACCAGTTAAATCACGAACCCAAACGGGCGCGTAAACTTCTCCTGCACAAGAACGAGATCGCCAAGTTTGCAGAAAAATCCGAGCAGCGCGGCCTAACCCTGATCCCCACCAAGATGTACTTCAAAGAAGGCAAAGCCAAGGTTGAAATTGCGATAGGCAAAGGAAAGAAACTTCAGGATAAGAGGCAGGCTCAAAAGAAAAACGAAGCCAAGCGAGAAATAGGCCGGGAAATGTCTAAAAGGCGGAAGCTTTAAAACCCAATCGCCATGGAGGGCTTTTTGGAAATCGTTGCACTGGTGGAATCTGAAGAGCATGTCTGCACCCGCTACCGATTAAGTGCCTACAAAGAGCACTTCGGAAAATCAGGCTATATATTGCGATATCTCACATGGCCCAAATCCCTGTTAGGCTTACTAAGCCTCGCAGCAAAACTTCAAAACAAAACCGTTATATTACAACGCAAATTACCCCCTGCTTGGATGACCTGGCTTATCAGGCGAAGCTGCAAACATTTGATATTCGACTTCGATGATGCTATCTTTTTACGCGACTCCTACTCCAAAAAAGGCTTGGATGACCGCTCCAAACTTGCAAGATTCATCGCAATATCCAAAGCCGCAGACGCCATGGTTGCAGGCAATCGATTCTTGGCAGACGCAGCGGCCGAACATACCAGCGCCTCAAAGATTTTTGTAATTCCGACAGTGATCGAAACTTCCAAGTATCAACTTGCGCCTTGTGCCACCTTAAACGATTCCCTCGAAATGGTCTGGATAGGATCAAAAAGCACGCTAAAATCCATTGAAATCATTCGCCCCATTCTTGAAGAACTGGGTAAAACCGTTCCCAATCTCTCTCTTAAAATCATTTGCGATTCTTTTCCAACCTTTGATCACCTCAAGGTTTCTCCTGTTCAATGGCAGGAAAGCAATGAGGTTGCAGAAATCCGAAGCGCAAATCTTGGAATCTGCTTCATGCCTGATGACCGATGGAGTCGAGGAAAGTGTGGTTTGAAACTTTTGCAATACATGGCTGCGGGCCTGCCCGTGATCGCCAATCCTGTTGGGGTTCATAGCGAAATAATAAGGCATGGCTACAACGGATTTCTTGCAAACACTTACGAAGATTGGGCCAATGCCATAGCGCTTATTTACAAAAACAAAGAGCAGCAAAAACTTATGGGCGCGCGAGGCCGGGAAATCGTTGACTCACTCTACAGTGTTCGTTCAAATGCAGAAAGCTGGATCGCCTTGTTGAACAATCTTGATCATCAAAAACTTCAGGCAGGGTAGGGTGATGAAAAACTCAACCGCTGACGCAATAGCCCAAGTGAAATGGATTATTGCCCCGGAAGTAGCAGATTCCAAAACCATCAGGGAAGCATTGTTTTGTGAAGGCGTGCTTCGTTTCCCACAATGGCTTGATACAAATTTAGTCAAGACCATCAAAAGTGGAGTGCACAGATCGGTCTACCAAATCCCACTTCCTGGTTTTGATATCCATTTAAAACACAACCGTATCTCAGGACCAAGGGCTTTTATCAGAGAATGCTTCCGCGCAACCAAGGCGAAAAATGAATTCCTCATTGCATTAAATTTATTATCTCTGGGTATTCCTACAATTGCGCCCCTAGCTTTTGGCACATCAGCAGGTTTTTTGCCCGATAGTTTCATCATCACCCATACTCTTGAAAACGCCATACCGCTAAACGATTATTGGGAATCATTGCATTGCCAAAGCTGGGAAAAATCATGGGATCATAGGCACCAACTAACCAAAGCACTTGCGACTTTTCTTGCTGCAATGCACCGGAAAGGGATCGTTCATACTGATTTACACCCAGGCAACCTGATGGTGGAAACCAACGAACAAAAACCCTCAAGAATCATCATGCTGGATTTGCACCCTGTTAAAATTCGTACCGCAGCAGTGCCTTGGGAAATTAGACTGGAAAATCTTGCCATGCTTGACAGATGGGCAGCTTTGCATGCAAGCCTCGCCGATCGGATGCGCCTTTGGGATTATTACATTAAAGAAGTAAGCGAATTTGAAGGGGCTAACGCCTTTGCTTTTCATGATAAATACTGGCTAAAAAAACAGGTATTCATCATGAAGGCGTTGGAATCAAATGCCAACTTGAAACTTTGGTCCAGTTTCGACCTGCGCTGCATGGGTAATAACCGCAGATTTAAAAAGTTCAAGCAGAACACAATTAAAGGCCATCATGTTTCAGACTTGGGCAAAGCTTGCTTAATCGATCTTGTCAATCTTCAAACCGAATCTGGGAATACCACACGCTTAAAGATCCTCAAAAAATCCAAAAGCTCTGAAGTGATTGCCCTAACAATCAAAGATGGCGCAATCAATAGAAAGATCATCTACAAAAAAATATTTGCAACCAAAATGCTTGATCCACTTCTTACCCTTTTCCGGCCTGATGGCGCTTCCAGATCTTGGAGCATGGGCAACGCGATGATCATTAGGCAATTGCCAACACCTAAGCCTCTTGCAATGTGGCACACGCATTCTGTTGGCTTAAAGGTGGATGGGGTGATAATCACCGAAGAAATACCAGATGCAATGGATCTCCCCAAGTATCTTTTAAAAATCGACCAACTTGATGAACCCACAAAAACTGAGTTGCTACAAATACTTGTAAACAAAGTTGCACATTTGATAAGAAAAATGCATGATCTTTCCGTTTCGCATCGCGACTTAAAATCTCCTAACCTCATGATTTCGGACAACGGGGGCGATGTTAAAATATGGCTGGTTGATCTAGTCGGGGTACGAACTCACACCCACCTATCAGATGAAAGGAAAGCGCAGAACCTAGCCCGATTAAACTCGAGTTTTGTTGATTCCAAGCAAATCAGCAATACAGAGAAGTTGCGCTTTTTAAGGCAATACTTAAGATGGGGGACGGAAGGGCCTTTTGCATGGAAAACTTGGTGGCGCAAAATAGGCAAACTCACAGGCTTAAAGATAGCTAAAAACCAGCGTTCAGGCAGACCTCTCGCCTAACTTTTACCCACCGACTAGCCTTGCGTTAAACTCAATTCCTGCTTATGCTTCCTGCCCGTTGAGAGATATTTTCTTTTGCGAAAAGGGCTCGAAAAGTTGATTTTTGCAAGGTTGTTTAGCATACTCCTGATGTTCATCGTGATTTCTAGTGGTTGCTCCACCTTTAATTTCAATCCCAATCAACCAGTGGGAAAAGAAAACAGTGAGGCAAACCAATTGGCATCTCCAATTTTGCCAGGCAAATTTCTGATCCGTGTTGCTCCCTATGTATTTCTCAGCGACTTTGAAATCCAAAAAGATCTTCCTCTTTTTGATGAACTCGCAAAGCTTCGTGATCAAGTTTATACCGATTTAAAACTGCCTGAATCCTCAACCATGATTCAAGTTTATCTATTCGAAGATCGCGAAAAATATGACAAATTTATGGTTTCAAAATACCCAAAGCTACCCTCGCGAAGGGCCTTCTTTGTCGCCCAGACCCGGGGCGTTGGCAGGTCCGAAGACTTACTTATTTACACCTATTGGGGAGAACGCGTCCAGCAGGATTTAAGGCATGAACTCACCCATGCTCTTCTCCATAGCGTTTTAAAAGATGTCCCATTATGGCTCGACGAAGGCCTTGCAGAATATTACGAATTGTCCCCAGACAAAAAAGGGATCAATCGCCAGCATGTTGAACATTTAAGAAAAGATCTTAACAATGAGTTCAGACCGGATTTAATCAGGCTTGAACTCATGGACGAAGTGGGAAAAATGAATCGTGCGGAGTATCGCGAATCTTGGGCTTGGGTGCATTACTTCTTGCATTCAACTCCAGAAAATAAGAGGGTGCTGCTTGCTTTCATGCAAATTCTTAGAGAAAACCCCAGCCCAGGAAGCCTGCGCGAAAAACTTATTGAAGTCATTCAGCTTCCCGAATCCGAACTCCAAAACCATATCATGAAACTAAATCTACCTTCTGCGGAAAAAGTTCGCATCCCTGCTGGTTCCTAATTCCCTAGGCCAATATTGCCTTCATTCTGTAAAATGTTGCATATCACAGGATCCAAGAAGGGCACCTTTGCATTATGCCTCGCTTCCTTATCACCGCTGGTGCAACCTCTGTTGCTATTGATACCGCACGCAGGATCACGAACTCAGCCAAAGGCGTTACAGGCCACACTCTTGCGCTTGAAGCTGCAAAACGAGGCCATCAGGTTTGCCTTTTAACAAGTAACCCAAACCTGGCAACCAACCAGCAAAACATTGAAACAATTCTCTTTGATTCCTTCGATGATCTAATTTTTCTACTCGAAAAAGAAACTTGCAAAAACATTTACGACGCAATCGTCATGACCGCAGCAGTAAGCGATTACAGTTGTGAAGGGATATTCCAGACGCCTGATTTCAACACTCCGATTACAACATCGGGCAATGAAAAGATATCAGGGACTCATCCGGAATTATGGCTAAAGCTAAAACCTCTGCCTAAACTGATCGACCAATTCAGAACCATCTGGAATTTCAAAGGCACCCTCGTTAAGTTTAAACTCGAATCCAACATTGATGAGCAAAAACTAATTCAAATTGCTGAGCAATCAAGGGCTCATTCCAATGCCAACCTGATGGTTGCAAACCGGGTAGAAGATGCAGCAATCAAAGCGTGGATTGGCCCAATTAATTCCAAATACCAATGCGTTACTCGGCACGATTTACCAGCAAGCCTTATCGATGCAATCGAGAAAATTTGGGAAGCACAATAATGGCAAAAATCCTTCTGGGAGTCACTGGCTCTGTTGCAGCAATCAAAATAGAAGAACTTGCAACCCGGTTGACCAATGAAAACCACGAACTCAAAATCGTAATGACCAACCATGCAAAATATTTTGTTTCACCTGCAAAGCTTGAAGCAATTTGTGGAAGAGATTCTGTTTTTACCGATGCCAGCGAATGGCCAAACTTAGCTTATTCACGGGAAGACAATGTATTGCATATCGAACTAAGAAAATGGGCAGGGTTATTCATCATTGCCCCTTTGGATGCCAACACTCTTGGAAAAATGGCACTGGGATTGGCAGATAATTGCCTGACTTCCATCTGGAGGGCCCGCAACATTGCAATACCCGTAATTTTAGCACCCGCAATGAACACACTAATGTGGCAAAAACCTGCAACCACAAGGCACTTGGCACTCATTGCGGAAGAAAATGGCTTGCTAAACCTTGCCCCCGGTAATCCGGATCATGCCTGCGAAATTATTAATCTTTCTGCTAAAAACCTAAGGGTTCTGCAACCCGAAGAAAAGCTTCTGGCGTGTGGCGACCTTGGGGTTGGCGCAATGTCTTCCATCGAAAAAATTGTCGAAGCATCAAAGCAATTACTATCTTTATGAGATATCCTCTGCCGTTCATTGTTTTTTAATGATCATGTCTGTATTTTCTGTTTAAATGAAGCCTAATTGATTAGAAGAAATTCACACCAACCCGAGGTCACTCATGCGCCAACTTGCAACCATGGTAATACTGCTACTTACCTCCGTAGCTTTCGCCCAAGATAAAACTAACTCATCCGGTTTGATGTTTCCAGCAAACACGAAAGTGGAAAAAGTCTGGACAGGCGGGGAATTCACCGAAGGCCCAGCTTATGGAAAAGATCACTGCGTTTACTTCTCTGATATCGGGAATCGAATCATGAAATTTGATCCTGCAACCAAGGTGACCACAGAATTCCGCAGTCCAGGGGGAAGATCAAACGGACTAGATTTTGATTCGATGGGCAGGCTTGTTGCTGCTGAGGGCGCAAACACCGGGGGCAATCGCAGAATCTCAAGAACCGAAAAAAACGGAAAAATCACCATCATTGCGGACAACTTTGAAGGTAAAAAATTCAACAGTCCCAACGATCTCGTAATCGATTCAAAAAACCGCATCTACTTTACCGACCCGCGCTATGTGGGAAAAGAACCACGTGAACTTGATCATGAAAGCGTATTTATGATCTCTAGCAAAGGAAAAGTCTCTATCGCAACCAGAGAATGCAAGAAACCCAACGGCATCGTTATTTCCCCCGATGGAAAAACCATCTACATCGCAGAGAACGACCCCCAAGGAAACAAACAATTGGTATGCTTCAACATTGCAGAGGATGGCACACTTGACACAAAAAAAGTCCTTCATGATTTTGGAAAATCCCGGGGCATCGATGGAATGTGTGTGGATGAAAAAGGGAATATTTTTGCTACCGCAGGCACAGGAAACGAAACGGGGATTTATGTATTTAACCCAGCGGGCAAAATTATCGATTTTGTAAACACTCCGGAAACCTCATCGAATTGCATTTTCGCAGGCAAGGACCGGAATATTCTCTATATTACCGCTGGGGTTTCGCTATACCGTATTCAAGTTAATACCAAGGGATACCACCTTTGCTGGCCTGATTAAGTATTATTTATGATTCTATGTTCTGATTTCTGGAGGCTTTTAAATGATTCGCTTAAGTAGTTTGATGGGTATCATATTGTTTTTTGGAACAATCTTCATTCCCATAAACGCCAAAGGGGCGGATGCCCCACTAAAGTTGACGCCCATGCCATTCAACACTGAAATGGATGAAGACGACCCACTTTTAGTTCCTTCATTAAGCTCGATTTATCCTCCACGATTTTATTTCTCCCGCAAGAACGAAAAAGGGAAGTACTCTATTTACTACTCCAAGTTCTTAAAAAAAAACAACAAGTGGGGAACCCCTGAAACTATTGGAGCTTATGTAGATACCGAGTCTGATGATCGTAGCTGCTTTCTTACCGAAGAAGGTAAGTTCCCGCAAACCATTATCTACGCTACAAAAAAAGACAAGCTAAACAACAACTTCGATTTATTCCGATCATTTAGAGATCAACCAGGCAAAGACATGGAAGACCGCGCCTTCAACCCAGGCAAACCTCTTCTTGCTCTAGATACTGAAACTGATGAAATGCACCCTTGGCTTACCAAGGATCAATCGACTCTTTACTTCAGTAGAAAAACTAAAGATGGATGGCAACAAATGGTTGCAAAGCGTGTCAAAGGAAGTGGGACCGAAGGCAACTTTGATGCCCCAGAACCGGTTAAGGATCTCCCGATTGGATTTCATCACGCCACCACCACCCCATTGGGAAACTTGATGTTCCTTGAATGTATTTCGGACGATGGGCGCTCGGAAATCTTCTCTTGCACCAAAACCTTAAGCGGTGGTTGGTCAAAACCAATTGCTGTTTCCAATCTCAAAGATTCAACAGGTAAAATCGGGACAAAATCCCCTTCGCTAAGCAAGGATGGCTTAAAGTTATATTTTGCTTCCGACAGGGCAGGGGGGCAGGGCGGTCTTGATATTTACAGCGCCACGGTTTTAGAACTTAAGTTGAAATAAATTCAATAATCAAGGCTTTAATGGAACCAAACCCAGAGATTCTTTTACCTCAAGAATCATCTGGGAATCCTTGATTCCACATTGGGCCAGAAACTTTTCGATCACTGGATCCTTAGGCGCGGTCAGCGCATAGCGAAGAAATGCCCGCTTCATTACAGGTGCGGTGTACCCCTTGGTTCCATAAATATTTAGTATCTCTTGGGTAAAACCCCAGTACTTCATTTTCCGTAATTCTTCAATTGCAAGATCTGCAAGTTCCCCTTGCTTCAACGCAATATTCAATGCTTTGAAAATTTCAGCCTTGTCTGATTTGTCGTGCATTATTTCACCGGCAACTTTGATAGACCGAATGCAAGAAAGTCTGGTTTGCAATGGCGTATCATCAGCCTTTAAAAAGCCATCAAGTGCCTTCCAACCCTTGTCGGGATGCAACCGTATCAAGGCGACCATTGCTCCATCAAAAGCAGCCTGCGCCCTGGAATTCTGCAACTTAAGCATCTCAAGCAAAAAACTAATATCTGCATCACGACCGCAACCGCCTAAAAGAAAAGCGTACAAACCTAATCGCTCTTCTGGCACCTTGGGGTCGAGAATCCAACTTTTTAAAAGAGCGGGATTCATTTTTTTTGAAAATTCAACAAGTGTAGAATCAGAAGCTTTTGCGAATTCTAAAAAGGCATCAGTGGCTATTTCTCTGAAAGGTGATTGCAAAAAAGGAAGGTAAAAATCAAGTAGAGCAGGGCCCCTTAAGGTTGTCGCCCCAAGTGCTCCTGCTGCATAATTTGAAACTTCTTTTGATGGAATAGAAACACCACGAAATACATCTAGCTGCCCTTTGGAGTTATCCGCAAATAACAAAATCCCATTGTAAGCATTGGCATCAAAAGGCAGATATTGCTTGACGGAAATAGAAGGCTGTAGCTGAAAATCGGGTGGCAATATGAAGGTTTTTTGAACTGAGATTTCAGTTTTCCCGGTCCCATCTAGTTCAAGTATTGATTTTGTGATAATACCGAAAAGAACAACCTTGGAATTTGATTTTAATGCCTGCTCCCGAAGAGAAAGGGACTGGCCATACCCGGCACAAATACTGCAGGCAAGAGTTGCCCCCGCAGAAATTGCAGTAAGCAAAACAACAACAACAAAAAGCAGAGTAGTTCGCAACAAAATCGTCCTTCCTTGGACAAAGCAATTAACTAGTCAAAGAAATTATTTCGCAGGGGGAGTTGGTTGCTCTAATTTCAGCAATTCCTCGGCATCCGTAACCCCTTGGGCGTCCGCAAGCCTTTGCTTTTTCACAAAATCGTCTGCAGCGGTGCTTCCTTTGCAAGACAATGCGTAGCGCAACACAGCTCTTCGAACGATTGGAATTTTCTTATAGGCATCTTTTTCTTGCAAGCCCAGAACCTTGTCTGCCTGATCCCAAACCTTCCATTTCCGCATATCTTCAATTGCCAAGTCGGAAATATCTTCTTGATCCAGCAATAAAACAATAGCATCAATCAGGTTTTTCTTAGGAATCAAATCTGGAGCAAACTCCAGAAAAAACCTCACTGCCCGTAAACCTGCATATCTAAACAAAAACTCTTTCTTGGGATTCTTCATCACCGCAATAAGATATTCCCAGCCCTCTTTGGGATTGAGCATGGCATAGGCGGCAAACACGCCATCGATACCGCTTGCAGATTGCTTTTCAGGATCTTCCAGCAACTGTTTAAGAATTTGCGCATCTTCTGGCTTGCCACAATGGCCAAGAATAGAGGCATATAGGCCCATTTTGAAGGATGGGGTAGCGGAATTTTTAAGCCAAGAAATCACTTTGTCTCGAGAAAAGAATTTTGCTGCAAGTTCAAATTCCTTGTAGCCCGCATTTCCAAACTCTTTGTAGGCATCGTTTGAAATTTCAGTATCTGTGTTTTCCAGATAGTTAAAATAAAATCCAAGCTTTTTTGGAAGGGCGCTATCTTTAAGAACTAAGGCCCCTTGGAGGTAAGCAACAATCTCACTTTCTGGTGGAACTGCAACGCCCCGATAGGGGTCGAGTTTATCCTTATAAACTTCACAAAACAGAAGAAACTTATATTTTCCATCTTTGTCTGGCGGAACATAACGGGGAAGGGTCAGCGTTTTTTTACCACCACGAATGGCATGATCTTTGATGACTTTTTCGACTTCAAAATCGGTACTACCATCGGCACCATCAGCATTGCCAATCTTGGCGTTTTTCAAAGTACCAAAAAGAACCATACTAGCTTGATTGACTTCCCCTACAAGGGTTTGGCCCTGCATGGTGCAAAACGGGCAGGATAAAAGCCTGCCCGTTACTGCGATAAAACTAAAAAGCAAAACGAACACCAAGTTCTTAAGTTTCATAAAAACTCCAAAAGTGCTGAAATTTCAACTATGCAAGCAAATCTGATCGCAAACTAATTAGCGTAGGGGTTGGAATCTTGCGGTACAACTTTGACCAAATCATCGTTAAGTTTATGTTCTGTATCGGGGTATAAAACCAAGGCTGTCATGTATTGTTCATTATCTTTTCGTTTAAGAAAATGCACTCGCCCTGTCACTTGAACCCATTTGTTTGCATACTTTTTCCATGCAAGCTTTTCAGGAGAGTTCGGATCGACCATCATCACCGCATTAAGTGGCACCGCATCCGCAGCACAGCAGTTAATTTTAAAACGTATGAGTGAAAAACGCTTTTCTTCTTCCCCCACATACTTACCTATCAACCGAACGGTTTTACCTTCATAATGATTTCTACTTTCTTGCGTCATGGAAGCCATTTCCAACTGCAAAAAACCAACATTAAAGTCAATTCCTTTTTCAGCTACAGAACCGACCTCACCAAATTGCGAAAGGTCTACGCCCTTAACATTGCTGAATACTTCGTTGGGAACATTTAGAAAAAATAAAACGATTGGAAGCAATAGCACAATGAATCGAACTGGTGCAGAACCATGGCTATGATCGTGACCACAATTCTCATGGCCAGAAGATTCAACCTTATGTTCGTGGTTGCAATCTGGGCCATGTACATGCTCGTGTTCATGACCGTGATCGCAATCTGGGCCA